>JAIOIK010000109.1 GCA_019912545.1 Ignavibacteria bacterium
GTGAAGTGGATAAATACAACTAAAGGCACAATTACAGACGAAAAAGGAAATTTTGAATTAACATTGCTCGGTATAGTTGATAAAAGGCTTGTTGTTACTTATACAGGATTTAAAAAAGATACAATTGAGGTTGGTGATAAAGACTATATTGAGGTAGTAATGAAATCTGACCTCACAACTTCAACAATAGAAGTTGAAGACCGGAAGAAATCCACATACTTTGGGAATCTCGACGCGAAAACAGAAGTAATAACTTCCAACGAGCTTGTCAAAGAAGCCTGCTGCGACCTTGCAGGATGTTTCGGGCGCAATTCTTCGGTTGAAGTTGCCGTTACCGATATTATTACCGACGCCAAAGAGCTGAAAATACTCGGGCTTGAAGGAGCGTACACACAGCTGCTTGTAGATAATATGCCGCTGCTCACGGGTCTTAACGTTAAATACGGTATCAGCAGCATTCCCGGTACATCAATTGACAAGATAACAATTTCCAAAGGTTCAAATTCAGTTTTGCACGGGTATGAGTCAATAAGCGGAATCATGAACGTGATTATAAAAGACAATAACAATTCAGAGCGTCTTATGGTGAACGGATTTATGAACTCAATGCTTGAGAAGCAGTTTAATCTGAACTTCACGAGCAGCGTTGGCAAAAAATGGGGCAACATACTTTCATTTCATTCGGTTCAGAAATCAAATGTTATGGATGATAACCAAGACGGCTTTATGGATAATCCGCTTATCACCCGATACGTATTGTACAATAAGTGGAACTTCAATGACAAGAAGAGCAAAACAGAATTCAATATTGCCGGAAGGTACTGGAATGAAAAACGCAATGGAGGGCAATCCACTTCAGGAAGCCACGGGCAGAATTTCACACATCCGCCATATGAACAATCTGTAAAGATAAATTCAGTTGAAGGATATTCACGTTTCAGTAAACAGTTTACCGAAACCAGCGGGATTAAGGGATATCTTACATCTTCATATTACGATCAGGGTTCATTCTTTGGAAAAACCCGCTATGACGCAAAGCAAATGAATTTTTCAGCTATGGGATTTTATGAATTTGAGATCATGCCAAAAGGTTTTCTTAAAACCGGTTTGAGCTATAAGTATCTGAAGATAGATGAATTAATTGAGATTAGCGCAAATGATACTGCAAACAAGAAATATGCCGGTACATATCTCAAAAAGGAATCAATTCCGGGACTTTTTGCCGAAAATTCCATTAGCTTCCTTGAAGATAAGGCATCGCTTATGACCGGTATCAGGTTTGACTATCATAATGAAAATAAGCTTGTCTTAACCCCCCGTGCTCTGGTGCGCTATCAGCCATCAAAAGTAATTGTGTTCAGGGCATCTGTTGGAACCGGTTTCAGAACGATGAATATTTTCAGCGAATACTCGAACATTCTTGCCAGTTCAAGAAACATCGTTATAGCGGAAAAGCTTGAACCCGAAAAGACGCTTAACTACGGAGTTGATGTGCTTTATTACTTCGGCGGGAATGACTTCAGCGGAAGCTTTAACGTGGATTATTACAGAACGGATTTTTCGAATAAGATAATTCCTGATTATGACTTCGATCCCTCAAAAGTAGTTTTTGCGAATCTTAACGGAAAAGCGTTCTCTAATGTTCTTCAGGCAGAGATGAACTTAACAATACTTCGAAATGTAGATCTAAAACTTGCGTACAAGTTCATCGATATTAAATACGATAAAGACGGTATCAGATATGACCAGCCTTTCAATGCGAAGCACAGGATATTAACAACATTTTCCTATGCGCCCCAAAGCAAGTCATGGAGCATGAGTGCGGGACTTAACTGGTTTGGCAAACAGCGCCTGCCTTCAACAGCTTCAAACCCGGTGCAGTATCAATTGCCTACTGAATCCGAGCCATATACATTAATTAACGCGCAGGTAAACAAGAATTTTAAGTACTTCGAAATTTATGCGGGAGTCGAAAACCTGCTAAACTTCAAACAGGCAAACCCTATAATCAGCGCTGATGATCCGTACAGTCCGTATTTCGATACATCTTTCATCTGGGGACCCACCAAAGGCCGCGAGATCTATGCGGGATTCAGGTTTATTCTGGCTAAGTAATTAATACATCCGGAAAGGTTTTATGTAGAGACGGGTCGGTGACCCGTCTTTTTTTTGATGACAATAAGTTAATTTAGACGACCCGCCGGGTCGTCTCTACAAAGGAGTTGGTATCCATTGGTTTCTTTTTTATTTCCATTTAAATTTTGAAAAGATAGGGTTATATTCCATTAAATGTACAGAATAAAGCTCAATGAATTTGAAGGTCCTTTAGACTTACTGCTGTTTTTCATACAGCGGGATGAGCTTGATATTCATAATATCCCCATATCAAAAATTACCAATGAATTCTGCGAGTACGTCAACTATATGCAGGTGCTCGATCTTGAAGTTGCAAGCGAATTCATCTTAATGGCCGCAACCCTGATACAGATCAAAGCTAAGATGATGCTCTACAGGCCGGATGATGAGATCGAAGAAGAAGAAGACCCGCGCTATGAGCTTGTTAAACAGCTTCTGGAATACAAACGCTTTAAGGATGCCTCGGCGGAGTTTGCCATGCTTGAAGAACAGCAGCGTAAAGTATTTTTCCGCAATGATTTTGATGGTGATTACAGGATAGATGAATCAATTGAAGAAGACTTAAGTATACAGAATCTAACGCTTTACAATCTCATAAAGGCATACAAATTTGCAATGGATCACCAGCCCAAAGAAGTGGTTCATAATATAATGAGGATGAATGTCTCAATAGATGAACAGATCGAGTATGTAAATGAGAAGTGCAGCCTGAACGAATATGTATCATTCCTTGAGCTTATTATAGGTATGGAGAAGATAAGGGTAGTTGTGACATTCATTGCAATCCTTGAAATGGCTAAAAACGGCATTGTTGGCATAAAAATTAACGAAACTTTGACTGATTTTCACATATTTAAAACAGCCGAACTGCCCGAAGAGGGCATTATAGAAACTTCAAGTTTTAATTAAATTTCCTGATTTTGCTCTTTATTTACCCCAAAAGCTTTATTATATTCGTACTCATCAATAGTAGTACCCCCAGTAGGCGTTGTTTTCGCGGTCGTGGTATATCGCACACATTTATTGATTAAATAACTCGTTTTAGCAGATATAATACCATAAATGAATTTTGATAACATAAAAAAAATTGTAGAAGTACTGATTTTTTCATCAGACAGGCCTCTTACGCTTAAACAGATGAAAGATATCATTAACGAAGAAAAAACCTCCACTGGCGTAACTGCCGATATACGGAATATTGAAAAAGCTGCGGATGAGCTTGTCGAAAAATATTCTACAGGAGATTGTTCGTTTAACATTATAAAACTTGCAGGCGCTTACCGTTTTGCTACCCGGCATGAATTTGCTCCCTGGCTTGCAAAGCTGAATAAAGAGAAGCTGAAAAGAAGGCTATCACAATCTGCCCTGGAAACTCTGGCCATCATTGCCTACAACCAGCCTATAACTAAAGCTGAAATGGAAGCGATCAGGGGAGTGAATGTAGATTATATTATCGGCTCTTTGCTTGAAAAAGACCTAATTACAATTAAAGGGCGTGCGGAAGTTGTTGGAAGGCCTATGTTGTACGGAACGACGGATAACCTGCTGGAGTATCTTGGTATTAATTCAATTGCAGATCTTCCTCATCTCAAGGCAATTGAAGAGATCATTAAATCCGGGCCTCTTGAAGGGGTTACACAATCCGATATAGATTTCTATGAAGAAATAAACACGATGCGCGAAAAAATAGCATCGGGAGAGATCAGCATTAATTCTGAAGCAGAAACAGAAACAGTAAACGCAGTAAATATACATGAACTGAATTCAAACGAAGATAGCGGAAGCGAAGTTATGATAAGCGAAGATCTGGATGGGTATGATTCCAGTGATAATTTAACGGAAGACACTTCACCTGATGGCCAAAGAGCAGAGTAACGAAGAGAAAAAACTTACAAGACTAAATAAATTTATTTCAAACGCGGGAGTTACCGCAAGAAGAAAAGCAGACGAACTAATTTTTACAGGAAGGGTTACAGTAAATATGCAAACTGTTACAGAACCGGGAACAAAAGTTAACCCGGAAAAGGACGTTGTGAAAGTTGACGGCGAAAAAGTAAAGCCGCAGACTGAATTTATATATGTAGTCCTTTTTAAGCCAAGGGGCTATGTAACTACTACTCACGACGAAAAAGGCAGGCCCACTGTCATGGATCTTATCGGGCTGAACACGAGGCTTTACCCCATAGGAAGGCTCGATTACGATACAGACGGCGTACTGCTATTGACCAATGACGGAGAGTTCTCCAACATGATGATGCACCCCCGTCATAAAGTATTTAAAACTTATTTTGCCAAGCTTGATAAACCCATTGAAGAGCCTGACATGAAAAAGCTTCGTGAAGGTATAATGATAGACGGAAGGCCTACATCACGCGCCAAGGTCAGGATCATCCCAAACACAGGCGACCAGAACATATGGATATCCATCCATGAAGGAAGGAACCGTCAGGTAAGAAGGATGCTTGAAACCCTTGGCTATGCAGTGCAAAGACTGAAAAGGGTTGAATATGCCAGGATCGGGCTGGACCTTCTAAAGCCCGGTGAATGGCGATATATGACCGAGGAAGAGCTTTACAACGCAAGGAAACTTGCAACACCTAAGCCTCCGGTATTCAGAAAAGCTGAAGTTGAACCTGCAGCTGAGGGAGGTGAAGAGGGCGCTAAAAAAGTGAAGAAGGGCAAAAAGGGCGGCAAGAAAAAGAAAAAGAAAGATAAACTGAAAAAACTGGCGCAGACACCAATAGTTTCAGATAAGCAGCCCTCTTCCGGAAGTGATGTGCTTGAGAGTATCTCTAAAGAACTGGAAGATATTTCGGAAAGAATTTCGGATAATAAAGAGTAAGCAAATTGCCGAAGATGACCAATGAAACTTATTTCGATTGGAATAGAGCTGATGATAAGACAATGTACATTGATGCTGTAGAAAATGCAGTTGATTCATTGGAAACAACTGTTTCTTATTTTCAGAGAGATGACAATCTAAAATGGAAATGGATAGTCTTTTCATTGCATCATGCTTTATATATGTTTTGCACGATCAATCTGGAAGGCGGTAATTTTCAACAGGTATTAACTAATGGTAGTGGATATAATGATGATGAGAACAGTTATTTCAAAAAAGGTAATGATGAATGGAAGAAATCCAGGAGGATACGCAGGGAAAATAGCCATGGTTATAAAATTGTATGGGAAGCAGTTAATGGAGAGCCTCGATTCGATAATAAAGCAATGCAGAGAAAAAGAAAAGATAAACTTATCGGATTTTGGACAGCTTTAGCGAGAGTTCAGGATAAAGAATTCTGGATGGCAAGATATATTCATTCTAAAGCAATTATTTTGAATGAAGCACAATGGGAAAGTGTTGAGTGGTTAACAGAAAATGTAAGAAATCAACTCACTCATTTTGTTCCTATGGGTCTGTCTATCCCAATAATTTCACTCGACAAAGCTTGCTTTGATGTTATTTGTATTATAGAGCAATTAGCTTTTGATACAAGGCAAGTTTTGTATGTGGATAGCGGAATAAAAACAAGAATAAAAAATAGTGTCAAAATCTTGAAAGATTTATTGGCAGACCGGTAATAATGGAAAAAATTGAAATTAGAATTCCCGCAAAAGAGAAGAGTATCTTGGGTAATGAACATTCCTACTTTGATGCTGTTATTACAATGGAGGATAATATTTTTTGTTCATTATGCATAGAATTGAATGTTGCATCAGAAGGCGAAACTGTGGCTGTATCAAAGTCAAATTTGGTGGAAGCCGTCAGAGATTACTTAGAGCTGTCAATCTCAAATGATCTTCCTTTTGAGAGATGGGTCCCTGACGAAGACAACCCACTGAAAAATAATAGTGAAATTGTAGATTCATTCAAAATTGAAGTTGATATGAATTTATTTGAATATGCCTAAATACCCTGTTTCTAAGCCAAAAGAAGTTATAAGCGCTTTGAAAAGAATGGGTTTTGAAGATGTCAGAATTTCAGGAAGTCACATACATTTAAGAAAGAATCAAAATTTTGTAACAGTCCCATACCATAACAGAGACCTCAAAATAAAAACCTTAAAATCAATTATTCAGCAAGCAGGTATTACGGTAGATGAATTAAGGAAATATTTGTAAAATTAAATACTATAAATTTTTGCAGGAATTAAATGATCTGGTAAAAGCGCGCATAAATGCGCTTGAAGAAATAAAGAAGCTTGGTATCAATCCGTATCCCCACAGGTTTGATGTGAATACAGATTCTGCAGCCGTGCTGGCAGTTTTCAAAGATCCGCAGACTGAAGAAGAAACAGAACTTCAGAAACAGAATATCATTTCCGTAGCAGGCAGAATTGCGGCAATTCGCAAAATGGGTAAAGCAAGCTTCATCCATATTAAAGATGGCACAGGAAAAATCCAGATATACATCCGGCAGAACGATGTTGGCGAAGATTTGTATAAACTTTTCAAGCTTCTTGATATCGGCGATATAATCGGTGTTAACGGGTACGTTTTCCGCACTAAAATGGGTGAAGTTTCAATTCACGCCGTATCATTTGTACTTTTAACAAAGACTATTCAGCCGCTGCCGGTTGTTAAGGAAGAAATAAATGAAGCAGGTGAGAAGATCGTTCATGATGCTTTTGCCGATGTTGAGCTTCGTTACCGCCAGCGGTATATTGATCTTATCGTTAATGAAAATGTTAAAGATACATTCATAAAGAGAACGAAAATAATTCAGTCTATAAGAAGAACTCTTGAAAAATACGGATTCTTTGAAGTTGAAACTCCCACGCTTCAATCGATCTATGGCGGCGCAAATGCAAAACCGTTTGCAACTCATCATAATGCGTTGAATATTCCGCTATACTTACGTATTTCAAATGAGCTCTATCTCAAAAGGCTTATTGTAGGCGGATTCAACCGTGTTTACGAATTTGTTAAAGATTTCCGCAACGAAGGCATTGACCGTACTCATAACCCTGAATTCACGCAGGTTGAGTGGTACCAGGCTTACGGCGATTATTTCGATAGCATGGATCTTTACGAAGAAGTTGTTGAACAGGCATGCATGGATATTCACGGAACAACAAAGGTAAATTACCAGGGAGTTGAAATTGATTTCAAACGCCCGTGGAAAAGATTGAAGATGACCGATGCCATAAAGGAAAAGTGCGGGATTGATGTATTGAATATGACTAAGGCAGATATCCTGAAATACATTGGTGATAACAATATCGAGTTCGATCCGAAGCTTGCTCATAGTAAAGGACTTGTCATAGCCGCATTGTTTGAAGCAACTTGTGAAGATGAGCTTGTTCAGCCCGCATTTGTAATGGAGCATCCTTTAGACACAACTCCGCTTTGCAAGCCGCTGAGGGAATATTCAATGCAGCAGCTTGAAGAAATGAAAAAAGATCCCGAGCAGGTCGTGTTTGTAGAAAGGTTTGAGCCGTATGTTAATAAATGGGAGCTTGGCAATTCATACACAGAGCTCAACGACCCCATACTCCAGCGCACTTTACTTGAACAGCAGGTTGAGCGTGGCCGCGGCGGCGAAGAAGAAACTCATCCGCTTGATGAAGATTTCATCAATGCCATTGAAGTCGGCATGCCGCCTACAACGGGTGTTGGACTCGGTGTCGATAGGCTTGTAATGCTGCTTACGGATTCGGCAACAATAAGAGATGTATTGCTATTTCCTTTAATGAGGCCGCTTTAGAATTAATAATTTTGACATGAAAAGAAAAATCATTTTTGTAATTGTTCTATTATTCACCTTTACTGTAGGGTGTGGTAAGCAGGAAACGCAAAATGAAAATATTGCTAATAATGAAAATGTTAATAGATTTGTTAAGGTCGGAGATACGAGATTCAAAATAAGCATAATATATTCATACGAAAGTATTGATAGCTTGAAGGCAATTCGTGTATATACTTCGCTGGGTGATGGGGAATATTTCATAAAATTTAATTCCGACGAAGAATATAAATCTTCCTTAAGATTGTTAGATGAGAAATTATCGAAATGAGCTAAAATATTAAATGGCGAGTATAGACAAAATTTTGATAAAAGTGTTGTCAGCCAGAGCTGATAACAATATTGATTTCAATGATTTTAGAAAGTTCATACTGCATTTTGAGTTCAAAGAGAGGATAAAAGGAAGTCATCATATATATACAAGGCCGGGTATTAAAGAAATCATTAACATTCAGCCTTTAGGCAATTTATCTAAAGCATATCAAGTTAAACAAGTAAGAAATCTATTCTTGAAATATAATCTAATTACGAATAATGGGTAATATAAAGTATGAAGTAATAGTCTATTGGAGTAACGAAGACAAGTGTTTTATCTCTGAAATGCCTGAGTTACCCGGTTGTATGTCAGATGGGAAAACATATGAGGAAGCAATTGAAAACATCAAACAGGTAGCAAGCATGTGGCTCGAAGTCGCAGCAGAGGAAGGTAGAGAAATCCCTGAACCAAAAGGCAAACTTTTTTATGCCTGAGTAAGAATAAAATGATCTTCGAAGAAACAAAAGACGGTTTTTTGCTGAGCTCAGATAAGACAAAGCTTAATGTTGATTGTATCTTTGACTTTCTGAGCAACAGGTCTTATTGGGCAAAAGGCGTTCCAAGGGAAAGAGTTACGAAGTCAATAGAGAATTCAATGTGTTTCGGCGTGTATGAAAATAATAAGCAGGTTGGATTTGCTAGAATAATTACAGATATGGCAACGATCGGCTATTTAGGAGATGTATTTATCGTCGAGGAGTATCGGGGCCGTGGACTTTCAAAATGGCTTATGGAGTGCATCTTAAAACACCCTGAGCTTTCCGGGTTGAGAAGGTGGATACTCTTAACAAAAGATGCTCACAGTCTTTACAGGAAGTATGGCTTTAAGGATATAGAAGAACCGGAAACTTATATGGAATTAAGAAATCCAAATGTATATAAAAAATAAATTACTATGAAAGTTGTAAACAATATTACAGAGCTATTTGGTAACACACCACTGGTAAAACTGAGTGCATTAACTAAGGATATTAAAGCCTCGGTTTATGCCAAGATGGAATCTATGAATCCGGGCGCAAGTGTTAAAGATAGAATTGGGTTGAAGATGATATTAGAGGCTGAAAAGAGCGGCGAGTTGAATCCGGGCGGTACTATCATTGAAGCAACCAGCGGGAATACAGGTATTGGTCTTGCAATAGTTGCCGCAGTAAGAGGCTACAAATCAATTTTTGTGATGACAGAGAAAGTCTCGGTCGAAAAACGACGTTACCTTCAGGCGTACGGAGCAGATGTTGTCATATGTCCTATGACAGCTGTGCACGATACCCCCGAACATTATGTAAGTGTTGCAAAACGCATTGCAGCCGAAACACCGAACTCGCTTTTCATGTACCAATACAATAATCCTTCAAACCCCGAAGCACATTATTTAACTACCGGGCCTGAACTGTGGGAACAAACCGGCGGAAAGATCACGCATTTTGTTGGAAGCTTAGGTACCGGTGGTACTGTAAGCGGTACCGGCAGATTCCTTAAAGAGAAAAATCCGAATATAAAAATAATTGCTGCTGATCCTTACGGCTCAATATTTAAGACTTACAAGGATTCCGGCGTTATGACAGAAGGAACTCCTTACCTTGTTGAAGGTATAGGGCAGGATATGCTTCCCGAAAATGTTCACTTCAAATATATTGATGAAATTATTAATGTAACAGATAAAGATTCATTTCATATGTCTAGAAGGCTTACCCGCGAAGAAGGAATATTCTGCGGCGGAAGCACCGGAACAAATCTGGTTGCAGCATTAAAAGTCGCAAAAGATCTGGATAAAGATGGTATTGTTGTATTCATAGTTTGCGATACCGGCGAAAGATATTTAAGCAAGCATCACTCCGATGAATGGATGCGCGAAAAAAGGCTTCTTGAAAAAGATAAAACTACTATTGGAGTTGTGTTTCAGACGAAACTATCCGGTGGAGTGCCAAATCTTGTTTCAGCATTCCCCGATGAATTGATAGGTGAGGCACTAAACAGACTTGAGCAGTACAATATTTCACAAATGCCGGTTATTGAGGATAATAAGTCCGTAGGATCAATTAGTGAAGCGGAGATAATGAGCAAAATAATTGATAATCCTCAGATAATTGAAAAGCCTGTAAAAGATATTATGGATAAAGCATACCCCGTAATAGATGAATCTGAAGATATCCGCCATGGAATTCAGCAATTGAAGAAATCGCCGGCGCTTATTGTCAGCCAGTATGGCAGAATAATCGGTATCTTAACAAGGATTGATGTATTGGACTTTGTGTAAGCTTACGTAATACCGGGGATAATGAAATATGCCCGCAAAGACGCAAAGCACGCAAAGAAAAGATTTGTGGACAATTAATTTGTCTTAAGTGACTTTGGATCTTTGCAGGAGCTGAATATTTCTTTGATATGCAGCATTTGATTAATAAAAATTTGTTAACAGATGTTTTTTTGCAATTTGTTTTTGTCTTTTAATATTACTTTGCGAACTTTGCGTATTAGCGGGATTTATTAGCTTTTGAGTAATGATTTATTCCCGCCAAGGCGCAAAGACCGCAAAGAAAATCTTTTTGATTCACTGTTCAATTGGTCTAAAAATTTTTTGTTTTGCTTATAACCGAAATTAAAAATAAAAAGAAAGTTTGATAATTATTTGTAAGATAAATTTAGGCTTTTCCATAATATGTTTTTAATTTTATAACTTTGCGTACTTAGCGTCTTTGCGGGAGTTAAATAATGACTGAAAACGAATTAGCTACTATCGTGGTTGATCTTTGTATCAAGATACACAAAACTTTGGGACCGGGTTTGCTTGAGACCGTCTATGAATCAGCTCTTTGTTATGAATTATCGAAATTGAATATTCCTTACGAAAGACAAAAGGACATGCCGGTTCATTATGAAGATACTGTTCTTGATGTAGGATTCAGAGCTGATGTTATTGTTGAAGAGAAACTACTAGTGGAGCTGAAATCTATTGAGAATCTGGCTGCAGTTCATCACAAAATTGTGATAACTTACATAAAAATAACCGGAATGAAACTGGGTTTATTGATAAACTTCAATATGAACTTGTTAAAAGACGGGATACACCGCAAAGTAAATAAACTATAAAATTACAAATCTCTGTAAGCAGGAAAACAAATATGAAATTTTCAACAAAAGCAATTCACGCAGGCAATGAGCCCGATAAAGAAACCGGCGCAGTTAATGTACCAATTTACGCTACATCAACATATGCAAATGAAGCATTCGGAGTATCTAAAGGGTTCGATTATGGCAGAACGATAAATCCGACACGCGTTGCGTTAGAAACCAACCTTGCCACGCTGGAAAACGGCAAATACGGATTTGCATTCTCAAGCGGCATGGCTGCAACTCACTGTATTGCTAGCCTTCTTGAAAAAGGGGACCATGTAATTGTTTCACAAAATGTTTATGGCGGTACTTACAGAATATTTGAGCGCGTCATGCGCAAGCTTGGACTTGATTTCTCGTGGGTAGATACTTCTGATTATGAGAAGATCGGAGTTGCATTAAAGCCCAATACCAAAATGATTTTTGTTGAAACCCCAACAAATCCCATGTTAACACTTACCGATCTGGATATGATCTCAGATGTAGCCCGTGTTAATAAGCTGATTTCAGTTTGTGATAATACGTTTATGAGTCCCTATTTTCAGAATCCACTTGACCTGGGCATTGATATAGTTGTACATAGTACAACAAAATACATCAATGGACATAGCGATGCTATAGGCGGATGTGTTGTAACTAAGCGCGATGATCTTAGCGAACAATTCAAATTTCTGCAGAATTCAATTGGCGCAGTTCCCTCTGCTTTTGATTGTTACCTCGTTCTTCGCTCAACTAAAACGCTTGCCCTTAGAATGGAACGCCATAATTTTAATGCAGGTAAAATTGCCAAAGTACTTGAAAGCGAACACAGCTCCAAAATAAACCGTGTTCACTATCCCGGACTGGAGTCACACCCGCAGCACCAACTTGCCAAAAAACAAATGCGCGGTTTCGGCGGAATGATCTCGATTGATCTCGGTTCATTTGATAATGCTATAAAATTCTTCAACGGGCTTAAGATATTTTCCAGGGCAGAATCCCTTGGCGGAGTTGAAAGCCTTGTGTGCCATCCCGTGAGCATGACTCATGCCAGCATACCTAAAGAAGAGCGCGAGAAATATGGTTTAACGGATGGTTTAATTAGGCTCTCAGTGGGTGTTGAAGATTACGACGACCTGATGGAAGATATTACAAATGCACTTGGTGAGGTGAAATAGTGCTTCCGAACCATGATTCCATAAGAGAGCAATTCCCATTCCTTAAAAAGTTTATATACTTTGATGCAGCGCATTATACGCCGTATCCTCTCAGATCAGTTAATAAGCTGACTGAATTCATACAAACCTATACTCATGACTATCTAAATCTAAGCCTTGTAAATATTAATGAAGCAAAGGCATTAAGAGAAGTCTGCGGCAAGCTTATTAACGCAAGCCCCGAGGATATCACAATTACTTCAAATACTACTCACGGAATAAATCTCATCGCCAACGGAATAGAACTTGAAGCCGGCAATAATAATGTTGCAATGCTTGATTCCGAATTTCCAGCAGTAGTTTACCCGTGGCTAAACCGCGAAAAACTTGGCAAAGCAAATGTAATGCTAATTCCTTCTGATAAAGGTTATGCTAATGAAACCGTGATCAAAAAGGCTTTAATGGATTATAACATACGCGTCTTTACCATAAGTTATGTTCAATTTCTTGGTTACAGGCATAGTATTAAAAGCATTTCTGATTTCTGCAGAAAAAGGAATATCATTCTTGCCGTTGATGCAATACAGGCAACGGGAGTCTGCCCCGTGGATGTTGAAGCTATGGGAATTGATTTTCTGAGCACAGGCAACCAGAAATGGTTAATGTCACCTGCGGGACTTGGATTCACTTACATCTCAAAACAGTACAGGGAATTTATCAGCCCAACTTATGTAGGCACTACAAATGTCAATTATGATTTTGATCATTTCCTTGATTACAAGCTTGATTTCAAGAATGACGGAAGCGCTTACGAAAATTCTACTTTGAATACACTTGCAATGATAGGGACCTCAGAAGTCATAAAGTTCTTTTTGGAACTTGGTGTTGAAAATATCTTTGCACATATACTTGAAATTCAGGACAGGTTTATGGAATTGCTTGACAAAACAAAATACCGCATAGAAAGCGATATCTCTCCCAACCACCGCTCGAATATCCTCATCTTCTCTCATCTTCAGCCGGCACGGAATAAGGAAATTCAAAAATCACTCGAAGAAAAGAACATCCATATAGCAGTAAGAGAAGGATATTTGAGGATTTCCCCGCATATTTATAACAATCTGTCCGATGCTGAAACCCTTGCAGCAGAACTGAACTCACTTTAATTGCATTTTTACACTCCGTTATTGTTTGTATTTTTGAGCAATTTAATACTACTAATATGACATACCATAATTCTGTTAATGTAAAGTATTCATTTGATGAAGCCATCTTAAAAGTTACTGAAGAACTGAAAAAAGAAGGCTTTGGAGTTCTAACCGAAATTGACGTGAGGGAAACATTGAAGAAAAAACTTGATGTTGATTTTCGCAAATACCGCATTTTGGGCGCATGTAATCCGCCGCTTGCTTATAGAGCGCTCAGCGAAGAAGAAAATATCGGAGTAATGCTTCCATGCAATGTTATTGTTCAGGAAAGTCCGGAGGGTGCTGTACGGGTTTCAGCCATTAATCCAATGGAATCTATGAAATCAGTTGCAAATCCGAATCTTGAAGAGGTAGCAAAAACAGTAACAACAAAGCTTTTGAATGTAATAAATAACTTAGAGCTGGCATAACAAATTGATCAAAGTATTCATAAAAAAGAACGAAGACAGAAGATTAAAACTCGGTCATTTATGGGTTTTCAGTAATGAAATTTCCAAAATTGATGGTACTCCCGAGAGCGGCGATATTGTAAATGTCTGTGAGCATTCAGGCACTTCACTTGGGCACGGATTCTATAACAAAAGTTCATTGATTGCAGTGAGGCTCTTTGAAAAGAGCTTTGATAATGATTTTGCTGCATATTGCAAAAAAATGATCAGTAATGCATTCAACGTGCGAAAGGATATGTATCCAAACCGAAGTTCATACAGATTGATTTTCAGTGAGAGTGATTTTATGCCCGGTCTTATAATTGATAAGTATAATGATACTTATGTTCTTCAGGTTTACTGTTACGGTATGGAAAAGAATATTGATCATGTCGTGAGTGTTCTGATAAACGATCTTGGCGCTAAGAATATTTTTACCAGAAATGAATCTTACTTCCGAAAACTCGAAGGGCTTGCAGAAGAAGATAAATTGTATGCAGGCAAAATTGGCCGGGAGCATATTAATGATGGCAGTATAGAGTACAAGATCAATTTTTCGGAGTCTCAAAAAACCGGGTTCTATTTTGACCAGTCGGATAACAGGGAATTTACGGAAAAGATAGTGAATGGAAAAACCGTACTTGATGCATTCTGTAATTCCGGGGGATTCGGACTTCACGCAGCTAAAGCCGGAGCGTCATGGATAACATTTGTTGATTCATCAACAACAGAAGCAGATAATGCTGCTAAAAATTTTGAGCTCAATGAGCTTACAACTGAATCAGAATTTTTGGTAAGCGATATTTTTGTTTTCTTTCAGCGCTGCATTGATGCCAGCAGAACATTTGATGTTGTTATGATAGATCCGCCTGCATTTGCCAAAAGCCGCAAAAGCATTCCGACAGCACTAAAGGGATATATCAAACTCAATAAAATGGCATTATCACTGGTTGCAAAAAACGGATTCCTGGTTACTTCTTCCTGCTCATATCATATCTCAGCCGAAGATTTTCTGAGTTCAGTTACTTCCGCGGCGCAAAAGGCTTCCCGTCAGATACAGCTTCTTCATTTCGGCGGTGCATCGCTTGATCACCCGCGCCTTCCGGCAATGCCTGAAACCACCTACCTGAAGTTTGCTGTATTCAGAGTGAATTAGAGTCTGTAATATTTTTTTAATCATTTTTCTTTAACACGAACAAGGGGGCATGCCCCCTTGTTCGTGTTAGCCTGGGGATTTAGTGTAAGGTTTCGTTACTTTTAATATTAAAACATTACCCTTATTTTATATCTTAAATTCAATAAAAACCGCGAAATGAGCAAGTATCCGCCAATTTATTACTCGGATTATCTCCAGTTAGATAACCTATTAAACAGCCAAAAGCCCAAAAGCGAAGAGTATGGCTTTAGAGCGCATGAGGAAATGTTATTCATCATAGTTCATCAGGCGTATGAACTTTGGTTTAAGCAGATACTGCACGAAGTCGATTCTATAAACCAAATGTTTACCGATGATGTTGTTGACGAAAAAAGTATAGGTATTGCAGTTTCCCGGCTTGGTCGGGTGACAGAAATTCAGAAACTCCTTATCGAGCAGCTTCGTGTGCTTGAAACAATGACACCGCTTGATTTCCTTGAATTCCGCGATTTTCTTATCCCTGCTTCCGGATTCCAGAGCTTTCAGTTCCGCCTTATCGAAAATAAGCTCGGACTCTCCGATGAAAAGCGCATTCAATATAATAACGTAGATTATCTTAACACCCTTGAAGAGCCTCATAGAAAGCTTATTATGGAAACCGTTAAGCAGCCATCATTATTTGAGCTTGTTCAAAAATGGCTTGAGCGTACTCCTTTTCTAAATTCTGCAGGATTTAATTTCTGGCAAAGCTATAAGCAGGCTGTAGATAGAATGCTGGAACAGGACAGGAATATCATATTAGAAAATAACACACTCACTGAAAAGAAAAGAGAATTTCAGCTTAAGCAATTAGAGCTTACGCGCGAAAATTACGAATCACTTTTTGATGAAACAAAGTATAATGTTTTGTTGAAAGAGGGGAAACGCCATCTTTCAAACAGATCAATGCTTGCTGCAATATTTATTAATCTGTACAGGGATGAACCGATACTTCATTTGCCGTTCATGTTACTTAACCGGCTTGTTGAAATTGATGAGCTTTTCACAACCTGGCGATACCGACATGCACTTATGGTACACAGAATGATCGGCTCGAAAATAGGCACAGGCGGCTCATCTGGGCATCAGTACTTAATGTCAACTGTTGATAAGCACAGGATTTTTATTGACCTGTTTAATCTTTCAACATATCTGATTCCACGATCAGAACTGCCCAAACTTCCGGAAGAGCTCAAGAAAGAATTGGGATTTAGTTTTAGAAGCTTAGCCACGAATTAACGCTAATTTTCTCGAATCATTAAATGGATAACTTATTATATAAGGATTAAAGCTATAAAATAATCGGATGTTGTATGGAAGTTCATAATACTTTAGGAGTTGGATTATTGGAAGTTGTATATAAGGATGCATTAGAATACGAGTTTAATAAACAAGGAATTCTATTTCAGAGAGAAAGACAATTTCCTGTCAAGTGCAAAGACGCGTTATTGCCGCACTGTTTCTATACTGATTTTGTCGTACAAGATAAGATAATATTGGAAATAAAATGTGTCAGCAAAATAATAGATGAACATATCAAACAGACTCTGAATTATCTTGGTATTTCAAAATGTAAACTTGGAATAATTATAAATTTTGGAGAAGAATCGCTAAAACACAAGAGATTAGTTTTAAATTAGAGTTAATTCGTGTAAATTAGTGGCGAAATCATTATGAATATTGATCTATCAAATAAGAATGCAGTAGTATGCGGCAGTACAAAGGGAATAGGCAGGGCCATTGCATTGCAGTTTGCCGCTTGCGGAGCGAATGTTGTACTTGTTGCAAGAAATGAAGAGTCATTGCGCAAAGTTCTGCGCGAGCTCTCTGCATCAAAAAAGCAGAACCATAATTTTATTGTGGCAGATTTCTCTGATCCTGAATCGCTTAAAGTGAAAATTCAAAATTTTATCAGTGAGCATCCGCCGGTTCATATTCTGGTAAATAACACAGGGGGACCCAAGGGCGGCGAAATACTGCATGCTGAAACGACTGAATTTGAAAACACTTTCAGAAATCATTTAGTATGCAATCAAATAATGGTTCAGGCGCTTTGGCAGGGAATGAAGAAAGAAAAGTACGGAAGGATAATCAATATTATCTCTACTTCAGTTAAACAGCCGATAAAGAATCTGGGCGTATCAAATACAATACGCGCAGCTGTTGCCAACTGGTCAAAAACGCTTTCTGTTGAGCTTGCTCCTTTTGGAACAACAGTCAATAATATTCTTCCGGGAGCGACTAAAACGGAACGCCTCTATTCAATATTTGAAGCCAGGGCTAAAGCAAGCGGTAGATCAGTTGAGGAAATTGCTAAGGATTGGCTTGTTGAAATTCCCGCGGGCAGATTTGCCGAGCCTGAAGAACCCGCTTATGCAGCAGCTTTTCTGGCTTCGCCACTAGCTTCATATATTAACGGTATCAATATTCCGGTTGATGGGGGTAGGTTAAATTGTCTTTAATTCCGTCAGCCACGAATTTCACTAATTAACACGAATTTTTATGGAAGCGATATTATATAAAGAAGAATCTTATAAAATTATAGGTTGTTGTATTGAAGTTTATAATGAGTTAGGTAAAGGATTTCTGGAAGTAATATATAAAGATGCTTTAGAGCATGAATTTGGATTAAAGAATATTCCGTATTCCAGAGAAAGAGCATTTGATGTTATTTATAAAGGGAATTTATTGCAACGAAAGTATTGCGCAGATTTTGTCTTATATGACAAAATTATTTTGGAAGTAAAACATATGTCTTCAATTTCAGACGGAAACATTAAGCAGACTTTGAATTATCTAAAAGTTACTAACTTCAAATTGGGTTTGTTGGCAAATTTTGGTGAAAACTCTTTTAATTCGAAACGGATTGTCTTCTAATTCGTGAAAATTTGTGAAATTTGTGGCCATTTTTTTCAATCTAAATATAAATTAAATTTAATAATAAACTATGCTGGTATATAACGTAACAATTAATGTAGATGACAGTATCCACGACGAGTGGGTTGAATGGATGACTTCAGTACACGTTCCGCAGGTTATTGCAACCAAATGCTTCAAGAATTACAGTATGCACCGGATGCTCTCCCCCGAACCTGAAGAAGGTACAACTTATGTAATGCAGTATATTTGTGATAACGTTGAAGATTACGAGCGCTACCAAATTGAGCATGCCGCTTTATTGCAGCATACTCATAAAGAGAAATTCGGCGGTAATTTTACTGCTATAAGATCTCTGATGGAAGAAGTCTGATACAATTTTCAATTATCAATGAGCAATTACCAATTAACTATGAGCAATGGCTGAAAATCCCGGAAAAGCGCGGGAGTCTGAACCGGTACTGAAAGAGCCTGTCTCAACATGCGGGAATCTTCAAACCTGTCCGTATTGTCAAAATCCAGTTGAGCTTATCTGGGTGCATAGCCATTACCAGTGCCCCAAGTGCAAATATGTTGTTGTAAGCTGCTGCGGAGACAGCTAAATAGTGAAATGGTCAAATAGCGATATAGTGAGTTTATTAATCAGTGAAATCAATTAATCAGTTTAATCAGTGATAAAGAATTACATAAACGGCGAATTAGTTGAACCGGTATCGGAAAAGTACTTCGATAATTTCGAACCTGCAATAGGACAAGCATATGATATTGTACCGGATTCCGACGAGCGCGATGTTGAACTTGCTGTTAAGGCCTCTGAGGCTGCATTTCCGCTTTGGTCAAACACTCCTGTGGTAGAGCGCTCTAAGTACATGAAAAAAGTTGTTGCTTTAATAGAGCGTGACCTCGCTGAGTTTGCACGTGCTGAGTGCATTGATAACGGTAAACCGCTCACTTTGGCTAAAACTGTTGATATTCCCCGCGCAGTAAAAAATTTTGAATTCTTTGCTTCGGCTATTCATGGATTCGCAAGTGAATCACACCAAATGGAAGATACAGCAATAAATTATACACTCCGCTCTCCCATTGGCGTAGTTGGCGCGATATCACCATGGAACCTGCCATTGTACCTGTTTACATGGAAAATTGCTCCCGCCTTAATTACCGGAAATTGCGTTGTGGCCAAACCGTCTGAAATCACTCCAATGACGGCTCACTTGCTTGCTGAAGCATGTATCGAAGCAGGCTTGCCTGCGGGAGTATTGAATATTGTCCACGGTTACGGCGGCAAAGTCGGCAGCGCAATTGTGAAACACCCGGATATAAAAGCAATTACCTTCACAGGCGGAACTAAAACAGGCAAAGAGATAGCATCAGTTGCCGCGCCGATGTTTAAAAAACTTTCACTTGAGCTTGGCGGGAAAAATCCAAACATAATTTTTGCTGACTGCAACTACGAAAAGATGCTCGGCACAACTCTGCTTTCTTCGTTTCGCAACCAGGGCGAAATTTGCCTATGCGGCTCAAGAATATTCATTGAAAAGCCCATTTACGAAAAGTTCAGGAAAGACTTTGTTGAACAGACGAAATTGCTTAAAGTTGGCGACCCGCTGCAGGCGGATACTGACCAGGGCGCAGTAGTCTCCAAAGAACATATGGAGAAAGTTCTTTCTTACATTCAGCTTGCTAAAGATGAAGGCGGCACTATCTTAACAGGAGGTAACAAAGTTGTTCCGGAAGGCAGATGCAAAAATGGATGGTTTATTGAACCAACAATAATTGAAGGGCTCCCTTACAATTGCCGGACAAATCAGGAAGAAATATTCGGGCCGGTAGTTACGCTCATTCCGTTTGAGACCGAAGATGAGGCCTTAAGGATGGCAAACAGCACTGAGTATGGACTCGCTTCTATAATATGGACAGAAAATCTTTCGCGCGCTCATAGAATGGCCGCAAAAATTCAATCCGGAATTGTGTGGATAAACTGCTGGATGGTCCGCGACCTGCGTACGCCGTTTGGCGGAATGAAATCATCGGGAGTTGGAAGGGAAGGCGGCATGGAAGCACTCCGATTCTTCACCGAAGCAAAAAATGTTTGCGTGAGGTTATGAAAAATTTACACATTTGTGATCTATGAAAATCGTTTTAAAAAATTTGATTGCATTATACGATGTAAGAAGTCCGGAAAATAGAAGAATTACATCTGCAATTACTGCAATGATTGGGGAGGATCTTGCAGCAGCCTTGATTGTTGACTGTTTGACGGGAATGGGTTATAAAGATGTGAAATTAGTTGATGGAAAAGTTAAGGGGGAGGGCAAGAAGGGTAATTGGTTAGACAGATGGATTAGTGCGAAAAAAGGGAAAAAGAAAATATTATATCAAGTTGAAATTAAGATGTGGAATTCAAATTCAGTTAAGGGGAATGATGGAATTGAAATAAATAATAATCATGTACATAGATCGGTACAGCCATACTTGAATTTTTGTAAACAATGGGATCATAAGAAAAAAACTCTCAGGAACAAAAGATGCAGGAAGGTATTAAAGCGGATGAGTCCTCCAACAGATTATGAGAACTATGAGCTTAAACCTTTGATTTGTTATTGGGCACAAATTGTACCCCAAAAGAATTTCAAGTATGAAAGCTCTAACGGTTTCTTTGTCAAACGAATAAGGAAAAGCAAAAGAGGTTTTAAAAATCTAAGTTTTTTTTCTTTGTCATTGTATTTAAGGAACTTAATGAAGAATGGCACCGAATCCTTGGAATTGAAACTAACTAATTTTGAGAAACGATATGATATGCTTAACAAAATCGTTGTAAAGTGATTGATTTTTTCCCTATATTTGTTAAAATAAGAAAACATGAACTACATAAAAACATTCAGAAAAATTAAAGATCACAAGCTTATAATTGATATTCCTGAAGATTTTAAATCAGAAAATGTTGAAGTGATCGTACTGTCTATGAATGCTGATATTGAAAGTAATGGCAGCTTTATGAAAGTTTCAGAAGAATCTTTTAAAGAATGGGATAATGATTCCGATGAAATCTACAATAATATGTAATAAGTGGGATGTAGTTCTGGTTAATTTCCCTCTTACTGATCTTACCTCCACAAAAAAAAGACCATCCTTGATTGTTTCTCCAAACGAATTTAATGTTTATGAAGACGTGATCATTGCTTTCATAACCAGTAATATTCCATCAGAGCTGAAGTATCTTGATCACCTTATAAAAGATTGGACGGTAGCCGGGCTATTAAAGCCTTCAATTGCGCGAATGAAATTTGCTACAATACAAAAAACTATTATTCATAAAAAATTAGGGTCTTTTAGTTTTGAAGATAGAAAAGAATTTTCTAAGAAGATCATTGATTTTTTTCTTGATTAGATATTATGGGAAATTATGATCGGAATCTGCTTTGAGTTAAAAACAACCTGTAAGCATTGCAGCTCTCCTGTTATGATAAATGCATTTACAGATAAACTCCTTTGCCCTTCCTGCAATAAATACAATAATTTCACGCAGGATAATCTTAAGAACCTGCTCGAAGATGCTCTCAAAGAAGCCCCCGATTTTAAACCGGGTGAAGGCCAGCCTTCAACTATTATGCAGGGCGAATATACCTTTCACCTCACATACGGCAGGCAGGACCCACGCTGCGGGAAATGCAAGACCGGCATTGATATGAATAAACTTGAAGAGTATTCCGCCAATGGGAAAGCCCTTTGCAGTAAATGCTCAAATGAAATATTTGTCCGCAAACCATCAGAGCTTGTTTCATCATGCTTCATGCAGGTTAAATTTCTTGCAGGTGAAGATGATGATCAGTTAAAGTTCAATCCGGAGCCCGGAAAACTGCCCGCCGCTTCTAAACCTGTTTTGTTTACCTGTCCATCATGCGCAGGGAATCTGGAAATAGATGGCACCGATAGAATGATATCATGCAAATTCTGCAGTTCACAAATTTACCTGCCCGATGATCTGTGGTTCCGTCTGCATCCCGTTAAGGAAGTATCTCGCTGGTATATGGTTGTTGATGATAATGCAGTACCGTTTGAGGGTAAAATGCCCGAATGGTACTATCTTGCAGATATTGTATCTGATAAACAGGGCAATACCTATTTCGCTTCTGCAGTTGATGGTGACGAGGATTTCATTTTATGGTCAATTGATAAAGATCTCAATACAAGATGGGTTCGCAAGGGCCTTAAGTATGGGTATGAACATTCCGGGCTGGAAATTTCATCAGATGGAAACCTGTATCTATGGAATCAAAACAAACATTCACTTCTCAAATTATCATCTAAAGATGGCACGACTATTTCGAAGCTGGAAGGCAGTAAAGACAGGTCCCGCCTTAATATGAAGGGATGCAGAAGACTGGTGCCCTGTCCGGACGGAACTTTATTAGTGCTGATAAACAATACCTTTGCAAGGTTTAATGAAAAGGGTGAACGAATTGAACTTTGGTCAGCGAAGAAACTTGGCCTTTTCTCTTCAGGAATAGGAGATGCAATTCCCGAAAATGACGGCGAGTACGCGCCTTATGTTAAAGATATCAAAAGCCTGCCAAAAAGGATCAACCAGGTCTTTACTTTTATGAAGATCGGAACCGACGGATACCTGTATTTGCTTGATACAAGCTCTCGTGATGGCGAGCTGGCTAAATTTGACCTTTCCGGAAATAAACTTTGGTCTAAACTAATTCCGCTTAACTATAAGGAATGCCGTCCGTGCCAGGATGATAGAGGTTTCATATATATTATTGGTAATGATGAAAAAACTAATACCAGGATAATCAGGTATAACCCGGCAAGCGATGAATTTGAAACATTGATTACCGATCTGCGTGAAGGAGGACTTCTTGAAGAAGAAGAAATGCTCGCTGTTTTGCCGGATGGAACGCT
>JAIOIK010000110.1 GCA_019912545.1 Ignavibacteria bacterium
GCTTACAATTTCTGGAAGCACAGGGCTTTTGTTGTTAACGATACTATAAATGATATTGTTCAAACCGCTGCTATGGAGGAAAGCTCAATTGGAGCAAAGTTTGATTTGAAAAAAATAAATGAACGTGAATTTGAGATCAGGACCCATGCACCGCGACACTACTTCTATATTGAAGGTTTTGATAGCGAAAAGATAAGGCTTGGCTTTCAGAATGAAGATATTTCAGTCGAGTTCACAGAATTCAATAACATCAATAAACCGGTCAGGCTTAAGCTTAAGCTGCTTTCAGATAATATACAATGTTACCTAGCAGATGAACTGAATTTCATTAAGATCTATTGAAAGCATTTTGAAGCCGAAAATACTTCATATCACACCTGATTTTGACTACGCATGCGGAAGGTCCTATTATGTTTTTCTGCTTCTGAAATACTTGAAAAAGGATTTTAATGTAAGCCTCATTACCAACGGCGGGGATTCAATCCAGAGAATAGAAGAAGAGAGCATAAAATACTCAATTTTTAGAGGGCTCAAATCCAAAAATCCCATTTCGGTTGCAAGGAACATAAGCGGGCTTAGAACATATATTAAAGAGCACAAAATTGATATTGTTCATACTCATCACCGTTTGGCAGAATTCATTGCGCTGCAATCGATAAGTTCAAACGGCTCAGGGGAAGTAAGTTCAGTCTTTACTTCACTTAGCATTGTGAATAGAAAATTTAATGTTGAATTCAAGTCTGATAGGATTATAGCAGTAAGCAATTCTGTAAAAAATATGCTTACCGGAAAGTTTAACATAAGTGAGAGCAAAATAAGCCTGATTCCAAATTTTACCGATACCGATGAGATAAATGAACTGGAAATCATCGCGAAGCATACTAGGGATCATGGCAGATTTTACAACATACTTGCAGTTGGCCGGTTTCATCATGAAAAGAATTTTGAGACATTGTTGAAGGCTATGAAAATTATCAACAATGCTAATTTCAGTTTAATCCTGGTTGGCGAAGGAGATAATGATATAGATTACAAGAAGTATATCTCAAAGCATAATTTAAACGTTGAGATCATTGTACCGCAGAAAAACCTGCTTCAGTATTTCCTGGTTGCTGATCTATGCGTTCTTCCTTCCGTACGGGATCCTTTCCCTAATTTCATGCTGCAAGCCGGACTGCATAAGAAACCATTTATCGGTGCAAACGTTGACGGCATAGGAGAGCTGATAAATGATGGCGTTAACGGGTTACTCTTCAGAAGCGGAAATGAGAATGAACTGGCTGAAAAGATCATGAAATTTGCAACGGATCGGGATTTTGCGGCGCACTGCGCAGATAACCTGCATAAAGATGTCCTCAACAACTTTACTCAGGAATTTATAATTCCAAAGATCAAAAAACTGTATAACAGCCTTCTAAAGTAGCCCACCATGACCAATCCGGAAAAGATCAGTATTTACGGGCTGAAAATTGATGTAATAAACTACAGCATACTTTCCGAAAGAATTATTGGCGCAATTTCAAGTAATTCGAAACTGATAATAACATATGCTAATGCGAACACCATCAACAGGATTTTCAGAAATGAAGCTTTGAAAAAAGCAGTGCAGAGTTTCGATATTATTCATCCGGATGGTGTGGGAATATTTATTGCATCAAAGTTGCTTTTTGGCAAGGGCGGGTTGAGATCACGTTTTACCGGCTCTGATTACTATCCCATACTAATAAGTGAATTGATAAGGAACAATTTCAGCATTTCTTTTTATGGTGATACCAGAGAAACTCTGATGGAGATTCAAAAACAACATACAGATCTAAATATTCGTAGCATGGTTCAATATGTACCTGATACACCGGGGGAAATGTACGAATCTTTAATGAATTCATCTGCGGATGTGCTGCTGGTTGGACATGGCTTCCCTCGGCAGGAAGAATGGATACTGAATAATCAGGGAAAGCTAAACTACAAAGTAATTATTGCTGTTGGCGACGGTATGAAAGTTTTTGCGGGGACAAAGTTAAGAGGTCCAAAAATTTTTAGTGTACTGGGGCTTGAATGGTTCATCAGATTTTTATCAAATCCTGTAAAATATTTCAAAAGATATATTATCGGTAACCCCCTCTTTTTATATAGAATTATTATGCTAAAAATGCGTAATTTACGTGTATGAATAACTGCAAAACCAGCATAATAACATTGATATTATTGTTTATTTGCAGTCATACTTTTTCACAAAATTACAACTGGATTACCCCTAATAAAAATTACCTGAAACTCCATATTAATGATGATGGAATTTACAGAGTTACACGAAATGAATTCACGCAATCAGGCATAAATACCTCGAACATCGATCCCAGAACGGTAAAAGTTTTCTGTTTGGGCGCCGAGATCCCGATTCATTTTTTCGGTGAGCAGGACGGTTCATTTGACGCAAACGATTACCTCGATTTTTACGGCAGGAGGAATTATGGAGGTCTAACCAGTACTTACCAGGCATCATACGGACCTACTACTCTTGATTATACAACTGACGAGTATTATAATCTGTATTCCGATACAAGTGTTTATTGGATCGGATGGGACGGGACAAACGGAATAAGATACAGTATTTCAACATTTAACGTGCAGAATGTATACGAGGACAGCTATTCATTTGAAAAAATACATTTTGAAAGAGATTCTGTTTACAGCCTTGGCATAACGCTGAATGCACTATCAGATTACAGATATTTTAATAACGAAAAGATAACTGGAGAAGGATGGTTCTGGAGAAATTTAGGGCCTCAAAACGGTTATACAATTTCGCAAAACTTCTCAATTCCTTTGCTGAGTTCACAGCCTGTTAACTGCACGCTCAGAGTTTTCGCCATTCCAAATTCAATTGACTCAACTTTCAACGAACACAAATTAGCGTTACAGGTAAACCAAACTACAATAAGCACACTAGCAAAAGATGACTATACCAGGTTTGATACATCTTTAACTTTTTCAAGTTCATTGCTGAACCAGTCAGGAAGCAATACTATTACTGCAACTTACCAGCCGACATTTGGAAATGTTTCGGCCACACCAAGCCTTTATTTCGATCTGCTTGAGATTTCTTACCCGAAAATTTTCAGGTTTCAGAATAATGTTTGCACGATAAAACTGCAGGGAAACGATACAACCTCAGCGCTTTTTAAGGTAACCGGATATGTTCAGGGAAACCCGACATCTATTTACGATACCAGAAATAATATCAAGATCACTAATATTAGTTCTGATGCAGACACTTTGTTTTTCACAGGCAGGAAAAATGGAGAGTTTGAAGTGATAAACCGTGATATTACTGAAAGGCCGTTCAGGATCCAGGCACGGCAAGTGCCAAACCTTGCATCAAACACTAACGGCGCCGATTATATTGTAGTTTATAACAGGTTGTTTGATTCTCAGGCCGAGCAGCTTCGGTCCCATAGGCAAGTACACGACAATCTCCGGTCAGTTAAAGCATCAATTGATGATATTACGGATATTTTTAATTTCGGAATGGAAGACCCGATTGCATTGAGACGCTTCATGAAACATGTTTACGATAACTGGCAGCTGCCGAAAGTTGGTTATGTTTGCCTGATGGGCAGAGGTTCATTAGACCCAAAAAATAACAGGCAAACCTCAAGTTTCTACAGAAATTTTATCCCGGTTTACGGTAATCCTCCAACAGATGGTTATTTTGTGAATTTCAACTTTGGAGGTTTCACATATTTTCATAAGGCTGCAATAGGCCGTCTGCCTGTATATACAACTCAGGAAGCACAGGATGTTGTTGATAAGATACTGGCATACGATAACGGGTCACAGCAGCCGCAAAGCTGGTGGAAGAATTTTGTTATGATAACAGGCGGACCTAACAGGTTTGAGCAGATTCAATACCAGACTCAATCCAACCAGTTTATTAATGAATATGTTGCTCCCCCGCCTATAACAGGCGTTTCAAGCAGAATATACAGAAACGATTCAGCAGGATACATTACTTTCAATTATGCCGATTCAATAAAACGCGAAATAAACCGGGGCGGACTATTTGTCAATTTTATAGGACATGCAGGCAGCCAGGATTGGGAACTGGGTTTGGAAGATCCCTCTACTCTTGCAAACATAAACAAATACCCGCTTGTATTAAGTATGACATGTTTTACCGGTAAGAATTCGGAAGCCAACAGCAGGGGTTTTGGAGAAAAATTCGTTAATACACCGGGACGCGGAGCCATTGGGTTTTTGGGAAGTACAGGATGGAGTTTTTCGGGTGCAGGTAATGAAATTAATAAATACATTTTCAAAGGATTTGCAAATGATACTATCAGAAGAACAGGCGCACTTATTAAATATGCAAATAATATTTTAGCCGCGGATTCAGGAAGCTTCCAGGTAAGGAATATGATAAACTGTTATGACTTGCTAGGCGACCCGGCATCAAAACTATTATTACCTACAACCCCTGAGTTTTTGATAGGCCAAACCGATTACAGGATAACTAATCATTACCCGCTTGTCGGCGAGCAGGTTACTTGGACGATCTTCCCGAAAAATTACGGGCTCTACGCCGCTAATTGCCTCATTAGATTTGAGATAATCAGAAATGGCTCAACATACAGATTCAAAGATACTCTTTTACAGAATTTCGGATACTTAGATACAACTTCTTATACTTTCAGTATAGATACTATCGGGAATTATTCCCTTAAAGCAACACTTGATTACGATAATCATTACCCGCAGGAAATTCCGACTAATAATATTTTGATGATACCGCTCCCTCTCAGGAACATTTCATATACACCTCTTAAGCCTATAGATAATTCTGTTATAACAAGCGATTCGGTTGAATTCACAGGTTTGAATCCGCAGGTTGATCTGAGAACAAATAGTGTAAAAATTATTCTTCAGTTAGATACTTCCGGCACATTTATTTCTCCTTTGTTTAATTATTCTGCAGCAAATATTACAGGCGTTTCAACCAAAGTTAAGTACAGGATTCCCTTTTTGGATTCAAACGTATTGTATTACTGGCGGACAAATGCAATAATTAATAACGATAGCGCAGGGTGGAGTGAGATCAACAGATTTGTGTATAATCCTGCAGTAAGTTATTCATCAAGCCGGTCATTTAACTCATCAAACCGAAGCAGCAGAGTTAACAATGATTCAATTGTGACATTGTACCCGAAGCTCAGAGGACAGTTTAAACCATCCGAGATAGACGGGCTCTATTACACCGGCAGCGGGTTCAAGTTAACCGAATATTCAGGGCAGCTTCAGATAAAATCATACGGCAGTAATGCACAGGAAGCTTCTTATTTTATCATTAATAATTTTACTCATTACGCAGATGGCGGTGAAAATACCGGGTTAAGTGTCGTTAAAGTTCGCAAACTCACAGGAAGCGTTCTGGAATTCCGGAATTTCAGAATGTCAACTCCATCATCGTCGGATTCAGTCCTGAACTTTCTGAATACATTTGATACAACTCAATATGTTATGATCGGAATGGCAGCTTATGTATCTATATCAGATAGCCTCAGGCAAACAGCGAAAAATAAGATTAAGCAGTTTGGTGCACAATTAATTGATTCGGTCACGCGCTTCGATATTTTTGATTCATATGCTTTTATAGGCTACATTGGCGCTGCGCCTCCGAATATTTCAGAGGGATTTCACAGGTATAGCTCTAATGGCGTTTGGACTCCATCATTTGCAAATGCATCACCTGTATTTTTGAATACTGCCGGAAGCATTGAGTTTTCTGTAGGACCTGCACACAGGTGGAAGTATTTTTCATGGGATAGAATATTGCCCGGCGGTTCAAGTGTTAATTTTGACGTTAATGGAATTACAGCCGAAGGTACTTCTGTTGGGCTATATTCAAACCTGAATACAAGCACTTTTACAAATCTGGATACACTCAGCACTTATACATACCCAAAGCTCAGCATGTTTGCTTTGCTTGAAATTGATACACTAAGCGGCCTGGTCTCACCCGAATTCAATTCGATGTACTTTAAGTACACGCCCCCTGCTGAGATTATCCCGGATAATTACTCTTTCATAAAGAGTGATTCCATAGTTAACGAAGGTGAACAGGTTACAATATCAGTAAAGAATTATAATATAGGGTTTGTCCCGGCAGGGATTGTTGTGTACAAATGGACCGCCAATGGACCCTCAGGGCTTGTTACACTTAAACAGGATACTATTTACACTCCCTTGCAGCCTGATAGCAGCTATACTTCTGCAGTAACATTCAACACTGCCGGACTTAAAGATCCGCAGTTGACAATTGATACACTTGATATAAATTTTGAAACAGGTATGCTCAACTTCCAGAATGATTACTATCCATTCAATAATTTTGCATTTACAAGTATAATAATTGTTGGAGATACTACCGGCCCAAGAATTGAAGCCTTGTTTGATGGAGTCAAAATATCTGATGGTGATCTTATCCCGCGGAAACCGGAGATCTCGTTTAAGTTCTTTGATGACGGCAAGCTTGATTACAGTATTGAAGATACATCGGGAATATTCATTAAGCTGGATAGCAGAAGGATTTATTATAATATCGGGGGACAGCTGAACCCTGAGATCTCCTTTACGGCAGTAAACGATCTTAGCCTGAAGACACTTGTTATATTTAAACCCGACCTATCAGAAGGGGACCATATGATTCAATTCATAGGTACAGATAAAGACGGCCACAGGGATACACTTCCAAATAACTTCAAGGTAAGTTATGATTTTGTTGTAAGGGATCTTTACAATTACCCGAATCCGATGACCACCAATACCTATTTTACATTTAATTTGTTTGCACCAGAGCGGCCAGAGGCATGCCGTATAAAAATATATACAGTTGCAGGAAGGCTGATCAAAGAAATTTCATCCCCGGCAAATGTAGGCTTTAACCAGATATTCTGGGACGGCTTGGATAGCGACGGCGAAAGCATGGCAAACGGCATTTACCTGTATAAGCTTATTCTTGAGGGAAGCGGCAAAACAGAATCATCCATCCAAAAACTTGCAATTTTAAGATAAATGAAAAAGATATATTATTTCATTTTGTTATGCATTCTTTCAGCCACCGCTTCTTCACAGTGGGTGCCGCTTAACAGCGGGACATCAAACAGGATAATCGGAATTTTCTTTGTTAATTCCACCACCGGAACCGCACTTGAGTTCAACGGGAATGTGCGTAAAACCACAAACAGCGGTTTGAACTGGACCGCACAGCCAAGCGGAATTAACCAAAACACTTTTGGAATATTTTACATCAATGAAAGTACCGGCTTCCTTTGCGGTGACGGAGGAATACACAGATCTACTGACGGCGGAACAAGCTGGAATATTATTTCTGCCCCTTCAAGTTACTACAGAGGTTTGTACTTTACTAATGCTTTGACCGGTTATGCGGGAGGAAGTCCGGGTGTTATTGCAAAAACCACTAACGGCGGGGCAAACTGGTTTGCACTTAGCACAGGCACAACTGATTTCATATTCCGTATAAAATTTGCAAATGAAATGACAGGATATGCAGCTACAGTTGAAGGTAACATTTTAAAGACTGTTGACGGGGGAAGCAATTGGACGATCTCGACAATTGGAGTAACTGCATCTTTTTACGGTCTGGCAGTTTTAAACGCAGATACGGTAACTGTATGCGGAGACAACGGAGTAATGGCAAGAACCACAAGTGGCGGAGCAAACTGGACGGTTCAAAATAGTTCTACAAATAATCTGCTCTTCAATCTCGTTTTTGTAAATTCAGAAACCGGTACTGCGTGCGGCCACAACAACACAATTATTAGAACAACTAACGGAGGGGCAAACTGGATCCATCAATCAAGTGGTTTGACGGGAGTTGGCATTGAAGGAGTATTCTTTACCTCTGCACAAACTGGATTTTTAACATGCACTGATGGAAATATTTTATATACAACCACCGGAGGCTTTCCCCTCCCGACCGCACCGGTTCTTATATATCCTGTAAACGGAGCAATCAATATTAGCCCCACAGCAACTTTAGATTGGGATACAGCAACTGCAGGAAGAACGTACAGAGTTCAATTAGGGCCTGATTCAAATTTTGCTACACCGCTGCTCGATTCTCAACTGATAGTTCAAAGCAGTATGCAAATACCTTCAGGACTCCTGGGTACAAATACGCTTTATTATTGGCGCGTTCAGAGTGAAAATGCCGGCGGTATCGGTCCGTGGTCATTAACTTTCAGGTTCAGAACTCTGCCGCCTATTCCTTTAGCCCCGGGGCTGCTTCTTCCTGTTGATGGAGCATCAAATGTTTCTTTAACGCCGCTATTTGACTGGGATAGTAATTCAACTGCTGTTTACTATACTCTGCAGGCATCTCTTGATACTGGTTTTTCCAATCCGCCAGTATTTATCAACAACATACCGCATTCTTTTCTTAATTTGACAAGTCCTGCGCTTCAGAATAATTACAGGTATTATTGGAGAGTTAACACAACTAATCCTGCAGGAACAGGTCCATGGTCTGCAGTATTTAATTTCACAACTGTTTTCGGGCCACCTTCGGCGCCAACTCATTTAGCTCCCCCTGATAATTCAACAGGCATTAGCCTGACGCCGGCCCTTGACTGGGTTGATGATATCTCGGCGATATCATACGGTCTGCAGCTTTCGCAGGATTCAACATTTGCAGCTTCGCTATTGATTGATACAGCAGGAGTAGTTCCATCAACATTGACTCTCAGGCCGGGATTGCTGTTAAATGTAAGGAAATATTACTGGCGTGTGAGGACATTGAATTCTTTCGGGTTGAGCGCATGGTCTGCTCCATGGAATTTTACGACACTGCTCGCACCACCCATAGCTCCGGTTCTGGTTGACCCGCCAAATAATTCGGTAGATATTTCTACTACTCCCACTTTAGATTGGGATACAGTTGAATTTGCTGAGACTTATCGTGTTCAGGTTTCAACCAGCCCGGTATTTAGTGATACTCTGATAAATTCCGGCGGGAATATCTTTTCGCAATTCAATGTTCCCGGAGGATTTCTTTTAAACAATACTACTTATTACTGGCGTGTAAACGGAACAAATACTGCAGGTACAGGGCCATACTCTGCAATTTGGAATTTCAAGACAATTGTATCTCCCCCGGTTGCGGCGCCGGTACTGCTCGCTCCGCCCAACGGGGCTGCAAACGTAGTATTAACCCCAACTCTTGACTGGAATGATGTTTACGGTGTGACAGGATACAAGGTTAACGTTTCAGAGGATCCTCTGTTCAATACCGTGCTGATCGATTCCACAATTGGCACTGCTTCACAGTTTACAATACCTGCCGGCAAGTTAAGCGGAAGCACAAGTTATTACTGGCGCATTCGCGGATTTAACGTGGGTGGCTTCGGGCCGTGGAGCGTTACGTGGAATTTCAATACAATGGTTATTGGAATAAGCGTGATCGGAAATGAAATCCCGAAGGAGTTCAGGCTGTACAATAATTACCCTAATCCTTTCAATCCCCTAACAAAGATAAAGTTTGATATTCCGGCAGTAAGCGGTGTGAATTCACTTAGCGTCAGGCTCACAGTTTATGATATCACAGGGAAAGAAGCCGCTATAATACTGAACAAAGATATGCAGCCCGGAAAGTATGAAGCCGACTGGAATGCATCCGGGTTTGCTTCAGGTATTTATTTTTACAGACTTGAGACAAGTGAGTTTGTTGACATAAAGAAAATGGTATTGCTTAAATAATGATCAATCTTTTTAACAGGTATCAGTACCATTGTTAAAGAAATTATTCGATAATACAAGCAAAAATTCCCTTGCAAACAAATTCCGCAGAAAGCGTTTCAGGATATTTCTTGAATTAATAGAAAGTATTCCCAAACCGGTTAAGATACTGGATATCGGAGGCACTGAGAATTTCTGGATCCAGATGGGACTAACTGATCCTAAGGCAGCAAAAATCACAATTGTTAATATTGATGAACCGGATGGCGGCAAAATGCAGGACCTGCCAAACATGGAATTCATAAAAGGCGATGCACGTGACGAAAATTTGTACAAGGCCGGTGAATTTGATATTATTTTTTCAAACTCGGTGATAGAGCACATTAATGATGAAAGCGGACAGGGGCTGATGGCTAAACTAATCAGAACATACGGCAGGAAGTATTTTGTCCAGACACCGGCCCGGTCAATTCCAATTGAGCCGCATTTCCTCTTTCCGTATTTCCAGTTTCTTCCCCGAAGTATAAAGCTATTTCTGGTTATGCATTTCAATATGGGTTGGTTTAAGAAATGTAATTCAAAAGAAGAGGCAGTAGAACTTGTTGGATCAATCAGGCTGCTGAATAAAAACCAAATGCAGCAATTTTTCGCGGATGCTGAGATCCTCACCGAGAGATTTTTACGAATTCCGAAATCATACATTGCTATAAAGAAATAGTGAAATAGTGATTTGGTGAAATAGTGATTTAAAATACATAAGCCGGGTGAGAGATCATCCGGTTTTTTTTGTTGCTGTTTTTGGAGTGCGTTGACTGTGTCAATGCTGTTATCGGGGAACAGTTTGAGAGTTCCTCCGTTTAGGGTAATACAAAGCAAAGACAAAAAAGCAGAATCAAAACCAAGGACGACACAAAGGCTCAAAGGCTCAAAGGCACGAAGAAAATCAACAAACTCCAGTCTTTGATTTACCAATAATCTAATTCTAAGCTGAATCTTACCAACCATTAATCTTCATTCTTATAATAATATATGTTTCGGCAGAGGCTCCCGCTTCTAAAGGTAACTCTGCAAGAACAAAAGCAGCAAACCTCCATCTAAAATTCATGGTAAGCATACATTCTCGAAGAATCGAAACAATAATTAGTCTTCACAGCCTTTAATCCCCCTCCACGAGTCCTTACGACTCCGTGGAGTCGTGGACCTTCGTGTTTGTAGGCCTGCCTTCCGTCTGAGCCGGACAGGTTGCAGGCAGAGGGGACGAGATCTTCCCTCATGCGCTATTTGATAATTATACGTGCTGTTTCCATTTTCGAAAAAATTCAATAGGGGTTTATGCTTTTGTTCAACATTCGCATAGCTCCAAAAAACGCATACCGTAAACAGGTAATACACGATAACTATCCATATACACTAAATTCTTACAAGAATATCGAACGCAGGAAATGCTAACTGCATTAAAATAATTTATAAACCCGTTTACTTAAAGTAATACATAAATTGTTTTTACCTGCCATACCCCATAACTGGTATTTTCTGAATATCCTTCATAAACACTTGAAAATTACGCAGTACTTACTAAATTAGCGTTAAGGGAAACAGCAAATCTAACATTTTTATTAAAAAATATACAAGTTTTGCCGGCATTTTTATGTCCGGTTAATAATGATTATTAAACTAAATCTATTATCACTATGAAAAAGTCATTTCTACTCATTGCTGCACTTGTAATGTTCATTTTTGGTGCAAACTCGTTTGCACAAAATGTTGAAGTTTCAACAGGAGGACCTGTAACTAATTACACGACGTTGAAAGCAGCATTTGATGCTATTAATGCAGGTACTCATACAGGCGTAATTCTGATAGAATTCGCCACAGGATCAACGGAAACTGCCCCTGCAGTGTTAAATTCCAGCGGTGCAGGTTCAGCAAGTTATACTTCAATTACCATTAGACCAAGAGTAGATGGTATAGTAGTAACCAGTAGTTACAGCACAAGTGGAAGAGGTTTAGTTGAACTGAATGGTGCTGACAATGTGACAATAGATGGTGATAATCCCAACACAGTAGGCACAAACAGAAACCTTACTTTTACAAATGGAGCAGCAAACACTACTACTTATAATTCTGTAATAAGGCTTGCACTTTCAATATTAGTAACCACTGCAAATACCAACACAGTAAAGAATTGTATTCTAAATGGAAGCGCTACTGGAATGAATGTTTCCAGCGTAACAAGCACAACAACTTCAGCGAATACGACCTACGGAATATTAGTAGGCGGCGGAGCATCTACTGTTGCAGTTACAACTGCGCCATCTGCAATAACATCCGTAACTGCTACTATTAGTGGAAGCATAACAGTAACAAGTCTTACACTTGATAATAATTTTGTAACAACATGTGCCAGAGGTATTGCTGTTCAGGGTTCCGCGACTACAGTTGCTTCCGGATTAACTGTTACAAATAATTTTATAGGGTCATCTGTAGCAGGCAGTACATCAACTGTATATTCTATGGGCATTACTGTTCAGGGCTCTTCAAATGCAATTATCCGGTTAAATACCGTCAAAAACATGGGTTCATTCTTACTCACAGGTTTGCGGGGTATTGATGTGGGGTCAATAAGTACAGGCGTAAGTGGCGCTACTATTGAAAGAAACACTGTAGAGACATTAATTAACAATAATACAGGTTCATATGGTGCTTATGGTATCAGCCTTGGTGGTGGCAGTACACATATTGTTCAGAATAATTTTGTTACTGGTGTAAGAAACGATCAGACCTCAGGTTCAGGTGGTTTTAGCACTACTTATGGAGCATTTGGTATTAGGATTGGAAGCGGCACAGGGCATAAGATCTATTATAACTCTGTAAATTTGTATGGTGCAATGTCCGGTGCTGTAGGCACTGACTTGTTGACTTGCATAGGAATTACATCAACCTCTTATACCGGTTGTGATGTTAGAAATAACATTTTTGCCAACACAATGACAGGTGGTAATGCATCCGGTACAAGATTTGTTTGTGCTTATTTACCTTCAAGCGCAACCGTTTCAATGGCTTTAACATGGAATAATAATGCCTATTTTGGCGGAACTGATGCAAACGCAAGACTAGGACAAGTGGGGACTACTTATGGTACAGGTGAATATACAGTAGCAAATTTCAATCCAGGCAGTACATCGCCTTCGACGAATTTTAGGGCTTATACAAGCCCATTATCGGCCGCAGGAACAAACGATAATGCATCTTTTGCAACAACTTCGGCTGCCCCTTTCACTTCATCAACAAATCTTCACATTCCAACATCAACAGTTACGCAATTAGAATCAGGCGGTACGCCAATTACCGGCCTTACAACCGATATTGACGCAGAAACAAGAAACGCAACAACACCTGATATCGGCGCAGACGAATTTGTTGGCACAGGGATAGACTTAACTGCACCCGGGATTTCTTACACTGACCTTGCAAGTACATGTTCAACAGGTGATGTAACATTAAGCCCAGTAACAATAACGGATGCAACAGGCGTGCCAACTTCAGGCAGTTTAGTCCCAAGGATTTACTACAAGAAGAATGCGGGTTCATATTTTTCACAGCCGGGTACATTAATTACCGGCACAGGCACCAGCGGTACATGGAGCTTTCCCATAGTCGTGGCAGATATGGGTGGTGTCACAGGACTTGATGTAATATCATACTTTGTAATTGCTCAGGATATGGCAGGCACGCCGAATATTGGTTCAAATCCAAGCGGTGTTGTGGCTACAGATGTCAACACTATAACAACTCCGCCAACTCCAAAAACTTATTCAATAGGCGTTACCCTTAGCGGTGATTACTTAGTTGGAACGGGCCAAACTTTCACTACATTAACAGCAGCAGTTAATGCATATAACAGTGCCTGCGGATTAAGCGGCCCAGTAAGGTTCTTATTGAATGACGCAACTTATTCCGGCGAGACATTGCCTATTACTATAAACAGCAGCCCTTATTCAAGCGCAACAAATACATTGACAATTTTGCCGAATACAGGTGTTACTGCAACTATTACGGGCAGTAATTCAAACTCGATAATTAAGCTAAATGGTGCCGATTATGTTATAATAGATGGCTCTAATAACGGTTCAAGTTCAAGAAACCTAAGTTTGATTAATACAAACACGAGCGGGTCAGGTGTCTGGATAGGAAGTGCAAGCGCAAGCAATGGTGCAACAAATAATATTGTTAAGAACGTTATCATTACAGGTACCGCCGGTACAACTAACGTTGCCGGTATCCTGATAGGAAGTGGTACGACTCTTGGTGGTGCTGCAGAATCACCGAATGATAATTTGACGATACAGAATAACTTAATTACTAAATTTCAGAACGGTCTGTACAATAGCGGTAACGCAACTACATATGACCAGAACCTGCTGATTACTCAGAACACTTTTGGCTCTGTTACAGTTGCCGAAAAACTTGGTTATAGAGGTTTGTTAGTTTTGAATATGCAGAATGTAACAATAAGCAATAACACAGTTATGGGTGTTACTACATCAACAACCTCTACTTCAACTGGTATTGCAGTAGGAAATAACATTTCAGGCGGGAATATTTATGGCAACAAAATCAGTGATATCAAAAATACAAATACCGGTGGTTATGGCACTAACGGCATCCAGCTGGGTGCAACTTCTACAGCTTCCGCACTGAATATTTATAACAACTTCATTTGGGATATTGCCGGTTATGGTTATGCCTCAGGCGCAGGAATAGCTGATAATGGTTATGGTATTATTGTTGTTCAGGGTGGCGGTTATAATATCTACTACAACTCAGTATCACTTGTAACAAATCAAACAGTAAACGGTTTGCCTTCTGCAATTAATATCACATCCGGTGTCACTACTGCAGGTTCAGTAAACCTTAAAAATAACATATTTTCAAATACTCAAACTACAGGCACGAACAGATATGCAATTTATTGCGGCGCTTTATCCAGTGTATTTGCTTCAATTGATTACAACGATTACTATGCCGGCACTGCACCTAATCTGGGATTCATAGGTTCAAACAGGGCAACATTAACTGATATTCAGACAGGATTTGGAAGCAATTTGAATTCGAAGTCAGTTATCCCTTTATTTACATCTGCAACAGATCTTCATTTACAGGCAGCCTCAACTCTTGATGCAAGCGCAACCCCAATAGCAGGCATTACAACCGATATAGACGGAGCTGTAAGGAATGCATTAACCCCTGATATGGGCGCAGATGAATTTACAGGTTCTGATCTGACAGGTCCAACAATTACATATACAGCTTTAACAAACACTTCTAGTACTTCTAACAGAGCTTTCGGCAGCGTTACAATTACCGATTTGAGCGGCGTTCAGGTAATTCCAACAGGCCAGCCAAAGTGTTACTATAAGCGTTCCGGGGATCTGAATGAGTTTAATGATAATACCTCCGGAACTGACGGCTGGAAATATGTTGATTGCAACGGAGCCACTAGCCCGTTTGATTTCACAATTGATTATTCTTTGCTTTTCGGCGGAGGCGGTGTTTCATTTGGTAATGTAGTCCAGTATTTTGTAACAGCAGAAGATATGGCAGGGACACCAAACGTAAGTATCAACAGCGGTTCTTTTGCAGCGCCTCAAACAACATGCCTGCTGGGTGCAACCGCATTTCCTATAGGCGGATCGATCAATTCATATGAAATAGTTGGTGCACCGCTAAGCGGGTCGTACACTGTTGGCACAACAATGTTCAGACAGTTGACTGGCAGGAATATTGAAGAAAGACTGATGACAAGGAAAGTCAAGAAACTTGTGCCTGTGGAGAGCCTGAATAGGCCCGTTGTAAACAAGTCTGCCATAGAACAGAATAGTAGTAACTCTGAAAAAGAAGCAATCGGGTATATGACTATGAACAGGTATGCTGTTTCCGGCAAAATGATTGAAATTGAAGTAGAAGAAGTTTATTCAGAGATGTTTGAGAACGGCAAAAAGTACACAGGTGATCAGTATGCAAAATACACGGGAAATTCTGAGGCATTGATGGGTGATTATGCTACTCTTAGTGCTGCAATAAGCGACCTTAACAACCGCGGTGTGAGCGGTCCTGTAACATTTATTCTTATTGACGGGTCTTACGCCATCAGTTCAACACTTACTATCAATGATAATATCAGCGGTATCAGTTCTTCAAATTCAGTTACTATCAAACCGCAAACCGGAGTGAGCCCGGTGCTCACAGGCACAATCGGGAGTAATGCGCTGTTAACAATAAAAAGCAGTTATGTAACAATAGACGGTTCTAATTCCGGCGGTACATCTCGGGATATGCAGTTTGTAAATAACAGCACTACTTCGCCGTTATGCTTACTCATAGGCTCAACAGGTACTACTACTTTAACCCAAACAACTGTAAAGAATTGTGTATTAACGGGCGGGGGTTCACTTGTGCTAAATGCGCAATGCCTCACAATCTCAGACGGATCAACAATTGGTAATCCGGGTTACTTTTCAAATATCACTGTTCAGAACAACAAAATAGAAAAATGTGAAGTAGGTATATTTTCCAATGCAACTACAGGCAGCAGCCTAGCGATAACCGGTAATACCCTGACTTCATCGGGTTTAGATGCTGTTGGGTACTGCGGGATTTACACTCAGGGATTTGACGGTGTAACCATCAGCGGCAACGAAGCTGCTAATTTTGATGGTACGGGATTTGAAGATGACCCTGCAATCTGGCTCGCATCAGGCACAAAAAATGCTGTTGTGGAAAAGAACAATATACACAGCATTAGCTATACAGGTACTGGCGGTTACGGACCCCATGGAATTGATGTAACCAGCGGTACTGCAAGCTGTAATATAACAGTTAAGAATAATATCATTTATGATCTGACCGGGGATGGTTACGTTTATACAAGTACCACTTATGGTTCAGATAATCCTATTGGAATTCAAGTTGGTAACGCCGGCACAGTTACACAAAGCGGTATAAATATTTATAACAACACGATCAGGCTTACAGGTAGTACACTTAACCAAACTGATGCCCTTTCAATGGGAATCAGAATTGGAGCCGGTGCAACAGTTGTTGACGTCAGGAATAATTTAGTTGTGAATAATCTGGGGCTTTTGGCAGCTACCGGGCTAGGTGCAGTGGGCCTTCATGTAAGAACCAGCAGCACTCAGTTAAGCGCATGTGATAACAATTGCTACTATATTAATCCAACTGCAGGAGCAAAGAATTTCGGCAGGATAAGCACAACCGGCCAGACAACACTTGCGGGATGGAGAACTGCAACAGGTAAAGAAACTGTTTCATTCAGTTCAAATCCTGTATTTGTCTCAGGCACAGATTACCATATCACCGCTGTAGATCTTTCGGTAAGCGGAAGAGGTACTTACATTGCCTCTGTAACAGATGATTATGACGGGAATCCAAGGGCAACTTCTCAGAGCTCAAGCCTGCGGCCTGTTGATGTTGGGGCAGACCAGTACACTCCCGCAGGTTATTCAGGAAATGTTTTGACTCCTGCTGTAAGCGGTATTGGGGTTTATTACGATGGCGACCTGAGAGCTGTTGAAATTGAAAGTTTAACTGGTACCATTGGCGGAATCAAACAGTATCCGGGTGTTCAGACACCAAACAATGTACTGAGGCCGATTGACAGGAATAATAATACACAGGAGAAGATAAACAGCAAACCGTTAAACAAAGATGGTAAGCTTAACAATAAGAAAAAAGATGGTACATCCGGCGGCAATACCAGCGGCGAAGCAGTTAATACTCCATGGATATACTGGAAGTTAACAGGTATGACAGACGGCACTTATGGTACCTTCAGGTTCTATTATAATGAAGACCAGCTTGCCGGTATTACAGAGAGCGTTCTGAGGCTTTCATACTGGGACCCGAATGCCAATACATGGGAAAACAGCTTTAGTCAGTCCGTGAATGTCTCCGGTAACTATATTCAGGTTACTTTCCCAACTGGCATGGATTGGGACAATACGGAAGCAATTTTTGCAGTTGAAGACCCTGCTACACCGCTTCCGGTTGTACTGGAGAGCTTTGATGTTAGCGTTAGAAATCGCGATGCCGGATTGAACTGGGTTACATCATATGAGCTGAATAATAAAGGCTTCGGCATAGAGCGCAAAGTTAAAAGCGAAGGCGGCTACACTGCATGGAAGGAAATTGGCTTTGTTAACGGCAACGGAACAAGCAATAAGGGGTTTGCTTACAGCTATACTGATAGAAAGCTGAATAAGGGCTCATACCAGTACCGCCTGCGCCAGGTTGATTATAACGGAAACGCTGAATACTTCAGCCCAACAAATACAGGTGATATTGTAGTTGGCAATCCAAGTGTATTTGATCTCGGGCAGAATTACCCGAATCCTTCGAATCCGAAATCGAAGATAGATTTCCAGATGCCGTTTGACGGTAAGGTATCTATTAAGGTTTACGACCTGCTTGGGCGTGAAGTTGCAACACTGGCTGACGGAATAAAGACTGCGGACTTCTACACCGTAGAGTTTGACGGTTCTAACCTGGCATCAGGCACATACTTCTACCGCATCATTGCAGAAAGCGGCACGGAGAAATTCACAAAGACGCTTAAGATAGTTCTTGTCAAATAGAAAGATATCCTATGTAGGCGGCTGACTTGTCTGCCGCGCAGCATTTTTAGACAACAATTTGAAAAAACCGGGTGAGAGATCATCCGGTTTTTTTGTTTTGTCATCCTGAACGCAGTGACTTGTCCGCCCACTGGCGGAAGGATCCATTCTTTACCGTCCTAAACTCCAGTTTGGGACGGAAAGCACCACCTGCCTCTTTTCGGAGTGCATTGACTGTGTCAATGCTGATTAGCTTCACCCTTCGACGGAGTTTATCCCGTTATGTACCTACCGAGTCTCCCAGCCTTTTGGGGACTCTGCGATCATACATCAAACTTCGCAGAGTCCTCTTCGAGAGACTCTGCTTGAACGGATAACTTTTCGACTATATCACTTTGTAACTTTCAAACTTTCTAACTTTATAACTTTCTTACTTCTTATTCTCCCGATTCTTTCTTAAACTTATGAAATTTAAATATTTACATCTCATATTTCCCTAACATAATAAAACTAACCATATTACGGTATTGGAAAGCCATCTTTCACTAACTATAATTGTGATAGGGAATACTTAAATACGTTATTCCCTTGTATTAAAAGGATGGAAAAAACACATAAATCAACGAAAGGGGCTTCAACCTTATGCATTCACTAATGTGTACGTACACTAAACGCTTACGTTTCTTACTATTTATCATTGCTCTTGTAATTTTCACTATTGGCCTTAATGCACAGGATAAATTGAACAGTATCGGTTTTACCAGTCAACTTGAAGGCGCTTTTGTTGGCGATAACGGCCTGATATATAACACTACAGATTCAGGTTTAAACTGGAGCCTCATTCCTGCATTTACATCAAACAAGCTTAACAATATTGCAGTCCACGGAAACATCATGGTAGCAGTTGGCGATAGCGGCACGATTGCGAGAAGTACTAACTCAGGCAGAACCTGGGCTTTGATACCTACTGGCGCATCATTTAATTTTAAGAGTGTGTCCATCAATGATTCCGGCACAGGTTTTATCGTGGGAAACAGCCTTACGTTATACAAAACGACAGACCATGGCCAGAGCTGGGAAGGGATTACCGGACTACTACCAACCGGTAATGCCGTTGACCTTACATCAATTTCAATGTACGGGACAAACCGCGGAATTATTGCCGGTATGAATAGGAAATTCTTCCTGACTAGTGATGGAGGAGAGACGTGGAACTTACCCACCTCCATGCTTTATTATGCTTTGAATTATACAAGTATCAAAATGACAGATTCCCTGACAGCCTATGCCGCTTCAATTGAAGGAAAACTAGTAAGGACAACAGATGGCGGATTAACATGGATTGTTGTGTATATTGATAACACTGGTATTTCTTACAACAATATTATAAATGTTAGGGCCGGCAAATATGCTGTTGCCGGTAATGGCGGGACTGTAAGGCTTTCTGATGGGAATATTTTTGTTTGGCAGCTTCAGGAATCCAGCACTACCAGGAATTTGAATTGTATGGCATATATTGATACAATTACAGGCTTCGCAGGCGGTGATAACGGGATCCTGCTCAAGACAAACGATAAGGGAGCTACCTGGAGCGAAGTAGAATACCTGCAGTTAACAGGCACAGGCACAAATACAAGTGTACCTGTAACAGCAAGGCTCCTTGCCAACTATCCCAATCCGTTCAATCCAACAACTAATATATCATACTCGGTACCTTTTGATGCTAATGTTACTATAAAAGTTTACGATATAAAGGGCAGAGAGATCTCTTCTCCGGTAAACGGATTCCGCAAAGCAGATAGTTACACTGCTGTATTTAACGGCTCGGGGCTGGCCTCAGGAGTTTACTTCTACCGCATAACGGCAATTGGCAAAACCGAAACTTACATCAATACAAATAAGATGATCCTTGTAAAATAATAAGTTTTTTTCTCCGTTTATATTTTTAGGCTGAAAAGCAAATTTTCAGCCTTTTTTATTTGTTTTTGACTTGCATATGCAATTGTCATATAGTATCTTACTCTATGTGCATGATGCATATTATTATTTTTAAATAATTTAATCCAAAGTTCAATTATGCCGGTCTCATTCATCCTTCTATTTAGATTTTTCAGGTTTGCAAGCCGTGAAGCATACCCGGCTTTTTCCAGGGTGTCACTACCGGCAAAGTATTGTACATCAAATGTATTCACTCGGGCATTATGTACTGGACTTTCTGCGAAGAAGAAGCATAATCAAAAAATCCGCTTGATGGAAATTGAAAAAAATGCCTCAAACTTCCGGATAGTCCAGCATATCGGCTTCACATTATTGCCTGAATTTGCCCAAAAAACGGCAATGAGATTTTGTAAAACTTACCAAAACGAAATGATATACTGTACTATAATATGATATGAAATATGATATGAAGATCACTTCAAAATCACATAATTTCTACCGTAAAATAAGTAGAAACAAATACTCAGAACATAATTCTTTAGAATATAACGGATTCAGTTATTGATTAGCTACCATCTAAAAGCTAACTTTGTTCAATTAAGATTTACCCTATTTAAAAAAGTTCAAAATAAACAAAAAATAGAAGCAAAAAGGAAAAACTCTTTATAAATTAAAAATTACCCTATTGGAGGAATTAAATCATGTTAACCTTTAAGTCACATTTTACAGCGCTTTTTATTTTGTTACTTGCAGTTAGCTTCACATTTTCACAGGCCGTTACAAACGAGCACAGCATTAAGTTCGAAAACCCCACAACAGCCACGCTTGTTGGTGAAAACGGCGTTATTATGAGAACAACAAACAACGGTGCAAACTGGGAAGAGCAGAATTCCAATATTTCAAATGTGCTCTTTGGCAACTCCCTTAAGAACGGCACATCTATGGCAGTAGGAGAAAACGGCGTGATACTAAGATCTGTTGATAACGGGGCTAACTGGTCAGTTATTCTTCCCGGAACAATCGAAAATCTAAATGATGTAGAAGTAATTGATGGCGGCATAGTTGTGGTGTGCGGCAACAATGGTGTTTTACTGCGCTCAGACGATAACGGCGAGACGTGGGTGGGCATAACAACAAACACCACTAAGAATTTAACAGATGTAAAATTTGTTGATAATCTAACCGGATTTGCAGCGGGAGATCTTGGCGCATTATTGAAAACTGTGGACGGCGGTTTAACGTGGGCTGCATTGGATATGTCATTTACGAATAATAAATTCAATTCAGTTGAAGCAATTGATGCAAGCAACCTTGTGCTTGTTGGCGATCTTGGCAAGATATTGCTTTCAAATGACGGCGGAGATTCATGGTACGGTCCCTCGGGATTAATGTATGAATCAGATTTTAATGATGTAGTATTTTTTGATGTAAATAACGGCGTAATAGCCGCAAATGACGGTCTGATCCTAAAGACCACAGACGGCGGTTACAGCTGGATACCTTCAGTAATGACAGTAAGCGGAGATGATTACGATTATTTTTCGGTAGCATTTGCAGATGCAAACAATGGCATCTCAATTGGAAGAAACGGAATTGAAATATATACAACCGATGGCGGAGATTCATGGACTGAAAATGCGCCCGGTCTCAGCAATCTATTTACGAAAAGTACAGGCAAGAGGCTTCTGAATGTTAAGCTGAACCAGAACTATCCAAATCCTTTCAATCCATCAACCCTTATCAGCTATGAACTGCCCGATGATGCCAATGTAAACGTTAAGGTATTTGATATGCTTGGCAGAGAAGTTGCATCATTGGTATCATCATATCAGAAAGCAGGCATATACACAGTTAATTTTAACGCTGCAGGGCTTTCAAGCGGAGTTTATTTCTACAAACTTAGTGCAGCAAACGGTAATCAGAACTACAACAGTGTAATGAGAATGATCTTAACTAAGTAAAATTCATATTGCACAATTGTTAAGAGTTTGTTCCTCCAAATTACTTCAGAGCGCTGCCTTTCTTAAGATAGGCAGCGTTTAATTTTCAAAGCATAACGTGATTATTATCAATCTAACGTTTTCAGGTATTGCGCTCATACCGATAATACATTAAATTTGCTGTGTAGTCAGGATTACGCTTACATGTAAAACTACCGGATACACAGAGAGTATTTTTTCAAATTAATTAACTTATTTTATTAACCTTTATTATAAAACAATGAAAAACTTTAGCAGAATCAACTTCTTGTTCACATTTTTCTTCATCTTTGCAGCATTAAGCACATATTCACAGCCTACAAGTCTTAACGAAAATGACATTTCGTTCGAAAGCTCTACTACGGCAATTCTGGTTGGCCAGGATGGCCTAATTATGAAAACCGAGGATGGCGGCTCAAACTGGAATGTAATTCCTTCCGGAGTGACCAATACATTTAATGCAAGCGACTATTTCACATATATTGAGTACTTCGGTATGGTTAACGTGGTTAGCGACTCCACTGCCTATGAAATTGAACGCACAATTTCAATCGTAGCCGGTGATAACGGCTTGATAATGGTTTCGGAAGACAGAGATTTAAACTGGATTACTTCCCCTACCGGTACATTAGAGAACATTAACGATGTACTGATTTACAACAGAGATATGATATTTGCATGCGGAAACAACGGATTACTGCTTATGTCCAGCAATCATGGAGCATCCTGGGAAGTAATAGTAACAAATACAACAGCTAATTTAAATTCGATTTCATTTTCAGAATATGACCACAATGATCCGTATTTGAATGCTGTTATAGCAGGAGACGGCGGCACTGTTTTGGTCTCAAATGATAATGGAGCTACATGGGCGCTGGCCTTAAGCAATACAGCAGATAACCTAAATACAGCAGTGATTACAAACAGCGGCTTAATGATAGCAGCCGGTAACAACGGGACAATTATAAGGTCTTCTGACGCCGGGCTCACATGGGAAAATGCTGTTTCTTTATATACAGGAATAGTTTATGATATGAGATATCTCAATGGAGCAGAATTTGACATTTTTGCAGCTTCAGGTGAAAACGGAACGATCTTAAGAAGTGATGACATGGGTATGAACTGGACAATTATTGAAACCGGAAACACCAACGATCTGTTTGCTTTGAATTTTTATGATTCCCAAAACGGTATTACAGTTGGTGAGAATGGTACTGAATTATATACCATAGATGGCGGACTTACTTGGGTAAACAAAGAAACATTTGATAACAGTGCTTCGTCAGAAAAAAAATCGAGCGACATAAAACTGAACCAGAACTATCCGAACCCGTTTAATCCTTCAACAGTCATAAGTTATGTGCTTCCTTTTGATGCAAAAGTAAGCATAAAAGTTTATGATATGCTGGGCAGAGTAGTGGCCGATCTTTTAACTGCAAACCAGGTTTCCGGAACACACAGTGTAAGTTTCAATGCTCTGGGCCTATCAAGCGGTGTTTACTTCTACAGGCTCAATGCCGAAAGCGGCAACCAGTCATTTACCAAAGTAATGAAGATGATATTGACCAAATAAACTTGAACTAAAATACATTTTTACATCTGCGCCGCTCAGAAAAGCGGCGCTTTTTATTGCCATATTTAGTAGATAAACAACAAATTTTAATATTATACCGTTATCACGGTAGGAAATCTGACATTATTAAGTAAGTAAAATTTGTAAACGAAATATTTATAGTAATTTGAAAATAATCATTTCTCAGAAATAAAAAAATCTGTTTGACTCGTCAGCAATTAACGGTACATCCAAACTATTCCATATCCACTTCAATTTAAATCAATATTTTTTCAGTAATTTATTGCTGATAATCCCCTTATATATGCTACTTGAATTAACAAACAGTAACCTACCCGCTTTTGTGATATACTCGGGCTCCGAGCTATTTTTATAAATCAACTAAACACCGATTGTTTCCGATCCACTAACCCTGCTATATTTGAATATAATTAAGTTCCATGGGGTAACAGAAAAGGTCATTTCAAAATTACTGTATCTTTTCAATAATTTATTCAGATATTATGAAGCTCTTAAAGTGCTTTGCTTCCTTGATCGTTCTGGCGGGTCTAACATTTTCTCAAACGACCTATTACTGGACTGGAACTGCTAATTCAAATTTCAGCGCTGCCGGCAACTGGACCCCGCTGCGCCCGATAGGATTAAACACCGATATTCTTGTTTTTGAGACTGGCACTGAATTGAATGTCATGAACGTTCAGCAGGTAACAATTGGAGAGTTGATTATCCGCAGGAATACAAGCTTAACGCTTTCCCCTTCGGCCGGAAATACAAAATGCATTACCATTAAGGGCGGCACTGGGGAAGATTTAGTAATCGAAAGCGGTTCGTCTTTAAGAATTTTAGGTAATGATCCGGCGTTGAATATTTATTTGTCGACAGGCGCAACAGCTGATATCAGCGGATATTTTACTTTCCAGGGAGAAATAGCTCATAACATAAACACAGCTGACCCTTTATCACTCAAGTTTAATAGTGGCTCTGTTTTCACTCAATCTTGCCCGGGTAACATTTTCAATTCGACCGGAACAATGAACTCAGCAATATTCAAAAACGGCTCCACATTCAATATCAATCATACTAATGCTTTAAGTCCATTTGGCTTACTGGCTCCAAGCACAAAAGTAATTTTCGAACCCCAAAGTAATCTTGTAATTTTAGGAACAAGCTCGATATTGCTAAATGGAAGGTCTATACCAAATTTAACAATTGAGCAATATGCAGTTTTGAATGCTGTTGAATCATTCACAGATGGCCTAACTGTAGGAAATCTAACAATAAAGAATTCGGGTTCCTTGATTGTTGGGAGTACAGATTCTTACTCTATTCCTGAATTTAATATCCAGGGTAACATCAGTGTTAACGGCACATTTAGATTCAGCACAAATAGCGGCAGCAAGTTCAGAATAAGCCTGAACGGTACAGAAACACAGAGCATAAGTGGCTCCGGCGAGATTATTATTCCTGAAAAAGTAGAATTATTTTCAATTGATAATGATCTGATCTTATTCAGAGACTTGATTGTAAGTTGTCCTATCATTCATAATTCAGGCAGTGTAGTTCTAAATGGCCATTATATTAAACTGCCAAGCACCAAAAATCAGACTGTGATTACTCGCCCGGTTGAAGAAAGTGCCGGATCAAACTTGAAAGAAAATAGCAACTCCCCTGAAGAAATTTCAATCTCTCAGAATTATCCGAATCCTTTTAATCCATCAACAAAGATCGATTTTGAAGTTCCTGTAGATTCTAAAGTTTCGCTCAAAGTTTACGATATTTCGGGAAAAGAAATTTCAACACTTGTTAATGATCAAGTTATGTCTGGTTACCATACAGTTGATTTTATATCAACTGGGCTTTCAAGTGGAGTGTATTTCTATCAGTTGAATGCATTTGCCGGAAATCAGACATTTACAAAGGTTATGAAGATGATACTGACAAAGTGATTAAAATAAAACCGGACCATTTTGACAATCTTCTCTTTTAGAGTGGAATTTTTCTTGCCATAAATTATTAATATACATTTATTTATAATTGCTTACCGTAATAACGGTATAAATTCTACAATATTACAGTTAGCAAAAATATTTAATATTGTTATTAACATACGTTTATAATTCTCACATTACTCCTATCTACTTTTAACAGTTCTTTCAATGAATGGAATTTCATTACTATATCATAATCTCGTAATCTACTGTTATTACATGATTTAATTTGAAGTTTGTCATTATAGCTAACTATCAATACTATATATTCCCTACCTAAAATCGTTATAGAATCGGGTTTGAAGCCATTTTGAAAAATCAAGTTCTCACTGATTGTTTTCCATGCCATGACCCTGTTATATTTGTATAGAAAACAATTAGTAGGGGAAGCAGAAAAGTCAAACAAGAACTTTTCAATAACTTTTCCAGAACTATGAGACTCTTAAAATTTACTCTTCTTCTATCCATTCTGACAAGCTTTTCTTTCTCTCAAACTACATATATTTGGACCGGATCTGTCAATTCAGGTTTTAGTACAGCTGGCAACTGGACACCATCACGCCAGGTTGGTTTAAATACGGATATTCTCGTTTTTGAAACCGGTTCCAGTTTAAACGTTTCAAACGTTTACCAGGTAACTATTGGACAGTTAATAGTTCGCAACAATACGAATTTAACACTCTCTCCTGCTTCCGGAAATGCGAAATGCATTACGATTAAGGGCAGCACTGGCGAGGATCTGATTATTGAAAGCGGTTCTTCTTTAAAAATTTCAAGCAATGACCCTGCATTGAATATCTATTTATCAGCAAGTGCAACTGCGAGTATTAGCGGCAATTTGACATTCCAGGGTGAAATTGCTCATTATATAAATTCAGCTGATCCTTTATCGATCAAGTTTAACAGCGGTTCAGTACTGATGCAAAACTGCCCGGGAAATATTTTTAATACATCAGGTACACATAATTCAGTCATATTTAGGAATGGGTCTACCTTTAAGATCAATCACACTGATGCATTAAGTCCATTTGGAGTATCAGCTCCAAACACAAAAGTTATTTTTGAAAACGAAAGTAATTTGATGATCATTGGAAATAGTTCAATAAAACTCGATAAGAGAACAATTCCAAATTTGACAATTGAACAAAATGCGGTTTTTAATGCAAAAGAGTCCTTCTCGGATGGCATTACAATTGGTAACCTGACAGTTAAGAATTCAGGCAGCTTAATTATTGAAAATACAAATGCTAATAATTTCGCCGGTATAAATATCCAGGGGAATATAAATATAACTGGTTCATTGAAGTTCAGCACAAACACAGGGAACAGGCTCAATGTTAAATTGAACGGAACAGACACTCAAAGCATATCAGGCAGCGGCGAAATAGTAATTCCTGAGAACCTGAATATGTTTGCGATTGAGAATGATATAGTATTATTCAGAGATCTTAATATAGATTGCCCGGTATCTCACGATTCCGGTAGTGTAGTCCTCAACGGTCATTTCATAAAACTGCCTAACTCAAAAAACCCCGGAGGCACGTTTACCCGCCCCGGTAATGAACCTGTTGAATTTGGAACAGACTCTAAGCACGGTTTACCTTTAAATTTCTCAATATCTCAGAATTATCCGAACCCGTTCAATCCTTCTACAAAAATTGATTTTTCCATCCCTGCAGCATCAAAAGTAACAATAAAAGTATATGACATATCAGGAAAAGAAACTGCGACCCTGTTAAACAGCAATGTTGAATCAGGTTATCATACAGTTGATTTTAATGCTTCAAACCTCTCAAGCGGAATATATTTCTATACAATATTGGCCGGTGAATACACCAGGACAATGAAAATGATCTTGACTAAATAGAAAACATAAGAGTGTCTCATTTCTAAAAACAGGCTAAAAAGCCTGTTTTTTTTATCTAGGAAAATTCATTACTACCGTATATAGGGTATATAAAACAGTGAAAATATGATGATTTAACCCAGAAATCATTATATTCAGATATTGTTTGACTAATATCACTATTATAGGGTATTGAAATTACTAACGTTAAAAGCTACTTTTGAGTAGTGATAAACAGTAGTATATCTAGGTAAATAGGAGACTCAAATGAAAGCCGTTAATTTTGTAATTTCAATGTTCCAGGTAACAATAGTAATTTTGTACATATTCTTTTACAATGTGCAGTACTTCTGGTCATTATACGGAACAGTGCAGAATTTGCTCAATGTTGTTGTAAAATAGTTAGTTTAGCGATTCATGATTTTCTGAAAATCCCTTTCTTATTATCATCAAAAGTGTGCATATGAGTTATCTTCGAATGAGGTTTAGAATCACTATCCTGTCCCACAGATTATTCTCCCCTTTCTATTAATCAATCAATTAATCTACCAGTTTTAATCAAGTTTTTACATTCTATTATTGACTTGAATATATAAAGCATCTCACAAATATTAGAGCCATGATGTTACTATTCTGGCGAATTAATACTTTTTTCTTAATAATCATAGCTTCCTTCCCCTTATTATACTCTCAAACAAAAGTTTCGGATATTGAATTCAGCGGAAACGTTTATTTCTCAGGGAAAGACCTTCGCAATTTTATTGTAACTAAACCGGGAAATATATTCTCTGATACTCAATTTGATCTTGACCTGAAAAATATTATCAGAAATTATGAAGAATACGGCTACATTGATGTTCAGATAAAAGGTTTTACGAGGGATTATAATTTCGATTCAAGCTCGATCGGACTTCTGGTTGAAATTGAAGAAGGAAAGCAGGCTTTAGTCGGCGATATTGTTTTGAGGGGAAACAAACTATTTAGTAATAAGTACCTTATTGAAAGTATCTCTACAAAGACAGGCAGTGTGCTGGAAGTCATCACTTTAAACAAAGATATGACAGAGCTTCTGAATTTATATGAAAAGAAAGGATACACATTTGCTTTCATTAATATTGAAGATATTGAGGAATATATTCAGGCAGGCACAAAAAAGATCCGGGTAAAGATCAACATTGAAGAAAATGACAGGATTAAAGTTGATAATATTGTAATAGAAGGAAATACAAGCACAAAAAGAGAAGTTATTGTGCGCGAAATTGTACTGGGAGAGAACAATTCTATTTCAAGAGAAAATCTTTTTGAAATAAGGAGACGGCTTGAGAATTTGGGCTATTTTGAAAGAGTTGAACAGCCGAAAATACTGAAGTATAAAAGTTCAACAGTACTGTTAATTAAGGTAAAGGAAGGCAATACAAATACTTTCGACGGAATTCTGGGTTACGTCCCCCCGACACAAACTGAGGATAAAGGATATTTTACGGGTTTGGTTAACCTTTCAATCAGGAATTTGTTTGGTACAGGCAGGAAAGTTGAGGCTAGATTCAAAAAAGAGATAAAGACTACCCAGGAACTGGAGTTAAGGTATCTTGAACCCTGGCTGCTTGGCTACCCGTTAAATGTTAATGCTGCATTTCTGCAAAGAATTGAAGATTCCACTTTTATAAAGAGAGATTTCAGCTTGAAAGCAGACGCGATGATATCCATGAAGTTCACACTCTCAGCAATATTTAATTTTGAAAGGGTCATACCAAGCTTAACTACCGGAAATCTTTTCACTATATTCGATAGCAGGCTGCTGGCCGCGGGAATTGAAATTAAGTTCGATAGCAGAGATTACGTCTATAATCCATATTCAGGCTTATTATATAGAACAAGTTATTCAGCCGGGCAGAAGAAGATATATAATGCCTCCTCTTTCACAAACCAAAATATTCCTGCAGATTTTTCTATACAGAGAGGAATGCTTGACCTGGATTTCTATCATTCTTTTTTCAAAAGGCAAAGTTCAGTAATAGGAGTGCATGGAGTTGAAATACGCTCTCCCCGATTTGAAACAGCTGACCTTTATCGGTTCGGAGGTATAAACAGTGTGCGCGGCTACAGGGAAGGCCAGTTCCTTGGCTCAAGGGTTGCATGGAGCAATATTGGTTTACGATACTCAATAACTCGCCGCAGTTTTGCAGAAGTCTTTTATGACATGGGCTATTACATGCGCCCTGAGGATGCCTTGTTTAAGATAGCAGCACAGGAAGGGTTTATTTATGGCTATGGACTTGGCATAAGGATAGAAACGGCTCTTGGTATGTTTGGAGTAAGTTATGCATTAGGGAAGGGCGATTCAATACTTGAAGGTAAGATACATTTCGGACTGATAAATGATTTTTGATGCTATTGTTACCAATTTGTTGAATACTAATTTGATACAAACAATTAATAATTATACTTATATTAGAACATGAAATTCAACATAATATTAACAGAAGCTGAAGAAGGCGGGTTTAATGTAACAGTTCCGGCCTTAGACGGTTGTTTTACAGAGGGCGATACGGAACAAGAGGCAATTGATAACGCCAAAGAAGCGATTCATTGTTACCTTGAAGGATTGGAAAAGCTAAATGAAATATATTCCAATCCCGAAGTTAAAGTAAAAGAAATTGAAGTAATCATTTGAGTAAAACGTTTTCGGGGAAAGATGTAATCAAAGGCTTAAGGAGAAGTGGGTATTACATTGATCATCAATCCGGGAGTCATATCTTCATGCACAACCCTGCTGAGAATAAATCTGTTATAGTGCCTAATCACAAAGAATTGAAAATAGGAACATTGAAAAGCATTCTTAAGAAAGCGGGTTTATCTATCCAAGAACTGAAGGAGCTGATTTAATAATATATTATTTTGTAATCAAAACCCTTTTTTTCAATTAAGCTCTTACCTATCGCACACTCACCACATCTATCCCTTGTACAGTAAAAATTATAAAGCTGAATTGCAGCCTGTTCAGTGGCGGGGGAATTGATCTGAATCTCACTGCTCTTTAACACCTGATCGTCTATTATCCGCAATATTGAATTATCGGGACTTATCTTTAATCCGCAGTATAATTTGAGGACATTTTGATTTATAAGGTTATCTTTAAATATATCTGAATAAAGATATACAACCGGGATTATAACATTTATCATTATATCAGCAGTTCTTTGTGAACCCAGAAGATTATTCCTGCTCTTTGAAGTTTTCCCGAAATCATAATGGCTTTCCCAATATTCATCTCTGGCGGGTGATAGTAATTCCTTTAATTCATTTCTGATAGCTGCTGGCTTAAGAGCCTTACTTTGAAATAATACGATAATTTTCTTAAACAGGTCTTCATTCAGTATTTTCTGAATAAGCTGCGCACCATAAGCAAGCCTAACTGTCGGGAAGTTTTGCGGCCTTAACCTGAAAAAATTCCAGTCTGCCCTTGCTAGCTTCTCAATATTCAAATCAGGTTCCACCCGTTTCCAATTCGTTTTGATCTTATCAATATATTCATCCTTTGCCCTTACGTCAAACAACAAGCCTGCTGTGCCAAACAATAATGATTGTAACTTTATAATATCGGTCGAGCCAAGTTTCTTTATTTTATTCAGGTTCAGAATTCCGGCCAGCTTAAGCATTTGTTCTTTGTTTTTTGAGAAACCAAGGGCTTCAAAGATAAATTCATACAATAGCTGCTCCCACTGTTCTTTTTTGTTAAGTACTTTTCTTCCGCCAAATAGTTCAATATCAATTTCTTTAAGTCTATCAGTAATCCTCCGGGATTTCAGCTTCAGGCGCTCAATTGAAAGTTTATCAAACCATTTTTCAAAAAGTTCTTTACTAAGTCCAGAAGTTTTATCATGGCATGGCAGACGGAATTTATCTGAAGGTTTTGATATTATCTCCTGCCAGATATCGTGGATTGATCGTTTTAAATGATTTGCAAGAATTACTGTTGGCAGGTCTCTTTTTATGCGGAGTTTTGGAGGTGTTTTGTCATGCGAATCCCACAGCACTACATGTAATATTACTGAATTATATCTTCTGTCTTTTTGATGATCGTGTTCAATCCAGTTCTTAAAGTCGCGGTGAATTTCAACATCACCGGCAAGAACTTTCCCGCCAATCTTTACTTTCGCATCTTTGTAATCAGGGCCTGCATCATGATTTCTTTTACCGTATGCAATGATTTCCACCTCTTCGCCGCTATCTGCAGCCAGATCGGAATAATATTCGGCTCCGCCTTCCCATATCCTGCAGATGAAAGATTCGTTGATATTTAATCTTGGTTTCATTATTGCTGATAATAGAATTCCATAAAGGAATCAGCTTCAAAGATAATAATAAATTAGCAGAAAGTAACAATTATTTTCTCTACATTCAAACTGGCCCTACCTTTCTGATTCAAGCACAAATTAAAGCAACGGACCAAATTGACCAATTACAAAACTGGGGAAAGTAAGAAAAATATGCTTTAAATTAACAAAACATTTGAATATCTTAGTAAAACAATCAAAATAATGAAAATAGTAAAGTTAGACAAGAAAATCAAAAAGAAAATAGAAAAACCTTTGACGACATTAAACAGGATTTTTAAGACAACCAAAAAGGTCAAGCCATACTATAAACGTGATTTTGGTTATGCATTTTTAGGTGACAGTTTGGAATTGATGAAATCCATCAAAGATAATTCAGTAAATCTTGTTATAACATCACCTCCTTTTGCTTTAACTAATCCGAAAGAATATGGTAATGAACCTGAACATAAATATATTGCTTGGTTTTTGGATTTTGCTAAAGAATTTTATAGAATATTGACAAAGGACGGATCATTTGTAGTAGATTTAGGAGGTACTTATCTACCAGGTCATCCAATAAGAAGCATTTATCAATATGAACTTTTAATTAAGATGGTAAGAGAATTAAATTTTTTCTTAGCACAAGAGTTTTTTCATTACAACCCTGCTAGACTACCTGCACCTGCAGAATGGGTGAATGTTAGGAGAATAAGGGTAAAAGATTCTGTGAATGTTGTTTGGTGGCTATCTAAGAGCGAATATCCTAAGGCCGATAATAAAAGAGTTCTAAAACCTTACAGTAAAGCAATGGTACAGCTATTAAAAAAGGGCTATAGAGTAAAGGATAGACCCAGTGGTCATCAGATAACACATAAATTTAACAAAACATATGAGGGTTCAATACCTCCGAACATATTAGAATTAGGCAATAATGATTCTAATAGTATGTATATGAAGAAATGTTTAGAACTGGGGATTAAACCGCACCCAGCTAAGTTTCCTTGGAGATTTGCAGACTTTTTTGTAAAATTCTTAACAGATGAGAATGACATCGTAATTGATCCATTTGCCGGATCAAATACTACAGGTTTTGTTGCCGAACAATTGAAACGACGTTGGATTGCATATGAGATTAATGAAGAATATCTAAAAGGGAGCGCATGCAGATTCCTAAAAGAGGAAAAATTTAACGAAAAAATAGATAATTTATCATTGAACTTATTTGAAGCATAGTGATTTATGACAATCCCTATTTATAAGAAAAAACAACTTATTGAAATTGTTTCTAATTCCATTGAAGAATGTGGCTGGAATGTTTTATTTCTCAACAATGAGGATCCATATGAAATTTACGTATATAGTGGAGACCGTAACTTAAAGTTAAGAATAATTATATACAATATTACTCATGGTGGAAAGACAAGAAGTGAAGATGAATACAGAATTCAAATAAAAGAGACCACAATTGATGAAAAGGTAAACTTTGTAACTTTGCTCTTAGGTTACTATGATGCATTGGAAGTTTACGCTGGCTTTGACATTGAGAAACATAAAAATGCAGCATATTCAGCATCAACTCAAATCAAAAAAGAAGCTCTCGATAACGCTTATAAAAATAGATTCTCAATTTACAATAATTCCAAGGATGAAATTGTAGTAGCATTCAGGCCTGAATTTTTCATGGAGTATGTACTGAACAGAAGACAACTACATGAATTTGGTGATTATGCTTCAGACATGAAAATATTGAATTCTATTATAGAAGAGAACAGGGATGTAAATCAAGCTGTGTTAGATGAAATTTCAGAGAATAGAAAGAAAGTAGTTATTAACGTTACTAAGCGTGTTCGAGATTCTAGCTTCAAAGAAAGGATACTAGTTGCGTATAGTCATAAGTGTGCCATTTGTGGTTTACAATTGAAACTAATTGATGCAGCACATGTTTTGCCTGTCGGTGTTGATGATTCTAATGATGAGACTTCGAATGGAATTGCGTTATGCGCTTTGCATCATAGAGCTTACGACAGGGCTTTAGTAACATTTGATGAAAAGTATGATGTCTTACATAATACAAAAAAAATAGAAGAAATTAAGACAATAGGACATGATGGTGGATTAGATAAATTCTTAAAGAATCTTAATGAGAAAATAGCTTTACCCCCTTCTGTGTCTGATAGACCCCATGTAGAATTTATTAAGAAAGCAAATAATTATAGAGGTTGGAATTGAATTGACTATCCTATTTCCTTAACTGCAAAAATCCGTTGATCTCATCCCTTGAGCGTTTAGCGTTTTCGCTTACGATTTCCATGAATTCCTGTGCATTTTCGGCTTTTGGTGCTGAGTAAATTATCGAGCGGCTCTGGTTTATCACAAAAAGTTCGTGGTGAAGCGAATCTATTGTTTTTTCAAGTGAATTCTTTTGTGCGCCTATGCCCGGTATTAGTATTGGTGTTTCGGGAAAATTCTTTGTCATTTTTTCAAGCTCACGGGTATGATTTGCCCCGAAAACAAAGCCTATCTTTTGGTCATTCCACGAAATTGCCTTTTCCACAACTACTTCCCAAAGCGGCTTTTTGTTTACCTGCAGGAACTGGAAATCGTTTGCACCATAGTTTGATGTAAGCGCAAGTACCCATGCAAATTTGTTCTTCCTTCTTAGAAATGGTCTTACGGAATCCTGTCCCATATAGGGCTGAATTGTAATTGAATCAAATCCATAGCTATCGAAATAGGTCTGAGCATACTGCTCAGCAGTATTTTCCATGTCGCCCCGCTTTGCATCTGCAATTGTTATCAGTTGTTCCGGTATCATTCCAATAGTTGAGCGGATTGCCGCAATTCCAAGCTCCTGCGCCTTTTCATAGAATGCTATGTTTGGCTTATATCCGCAGACATAGTCTTTTGTCGCTTCTATTACCAGATTGTTGAATTCAGCTATTGGATTAACTGAAGTTTTAACAAAATCCGGCATTTTAGATATATCCGGATCGAGTCCAACAATTAAATGAGAATTTGTCTCTCTTAAAGCCTGTTTGAATTTTTTATAGAAATGCAATTTTATTCAATTAAAAATTAGGAATTACGAATTGTTCTTATACATAATCTTTTCTGTTGCGATAGGCATTCAGGATCAATCCAAGCATAATGAGATTAGAAAGCAAAAACGAAACTCCATAGCTCATAAATGGCAATGGAATTCCAATAACAGGCATTATGCCCATGATCATTCCTAAATTAATAAGAACATGGAATGAAAAGATCGTGGCAAACCCTATGCAGCATATGCTCAGGAACTGGTTTTTGCAAATATAGGCAATATGGATAGTCTGCCAAATCAGGACAAAGAAGAGAAGTACAACTACAATTGATCCTGCAAAACCAAACTCCTCTCCCACCATACAGAATATAAAATCGGTCCATTGTTCAGGAATGTATTTTAATTGTGTTTGTGTACCCTGAAGGAATCCTTTGCCTGTGAGACCGCCTGAACCTATAGCGATCTTCGATTGTATTACATTATAACCTGCGCCAAGCGGATCGCTTTCGGGATCGAACATGCTCACAATTCTCCTCTGCTGATAGGGCTGCAATTTACTGTAAACCATATTAACCGAAAGTCCTGATGCAATAGTTATGCACACAATCACCGCCGAGATAAGAAGGTTACGTTTGAATACAAACATCATAGCAATGATGAATACAACAGCAGAAACAAAATACCATGTCCCCAGGTATGCACATACTGCTGTAATAGCCGGCGCTGCAATAAAGAACATTATATAGTTAGGCATCCCCGCCCAGTATAAAACGGGCAGGATGAGAACAAGAAACACAAGCGTTGTACCCATATCGGGCTGCAGCATTATGAGCGCAACAGGAAGCAGGCAAATACCTACTGCAAAGAAGAAATCTCGAGGTTTCTTAATATCTGTATCCTGGCTTTTGTTAGAAAGGAAAAATGCAAGTGCAAGAACTGTTGCAACTTTTGCAAATTCCGATGGCTGAATACCGAAACCGCCAATACTGAACCAGCTTGTTTGACCTTTAATTTTTTTTCCGAGAAATAGTACCGCAATCAGCATCAATATTACTAATCCGTAAAACAAGTATGATGACATTGCAATGAATTTTGGGGGTGTGTACATAATGGCAATAACAATAACTATCCCAATTACTGCTGAGACAAGCTGTTTGGTAAAATTACCCGAAACAAGTTCATTACCATACGTGGCGCTGTATATAGCAACCAGCCCGAATGATATCAGGCTTAGCGCAGAGATAAATACTACGAAATTGAACCTTTCGAATAATTTTACCTGCATATTAATAATTTAATCAGTGTGACCCGAAATTTCTTTGACGTCAGATTCATCATTTACACCAAAAAGATATTTCAAAATTATGCGCTGTGCTATAGGAGCAGCAACGGTTGCCCCGAAACCTGCATTTTCAACCATTACGCAAACTGCAATTTTCGGATTATCAGATGGCGCATATGCAATGAACCATGAGTGATCCCTTCCGTGCGGATTCTGTGCTGTGCCTGTTTTGCCCGAAATAGATACCTCAGATGTTCGTACACCGCGTGCGGTACCATTCCCGTTTACAACAAGATACATGCCTTTTTGAACCAGCCCAAAATATTCTTTGTTTACCGGTAACTCTGTTCTTTTGTAATTAACTGGAGTAAGCTCGCCAGTATTAGGATTCTTTAGGAATCTAACCAGGTGAGGCTGGAAGAAAGTACCTGAATTTGCAAGAATTGATGTATATACAGCCATTTGAAGAGGTGAAACTCCAAGCTCTCCCTGCCCTATGCCAAGGCTTACTACATAGCCCTGAGTCCATCCTTTAGGCCCGTAAACCTTATTGTAGTACTCTGTTGATGGAAGCAGTCCTTTGGTCTCTTCCGGAATATCGATTCCTGTCTTGTTCCCAAAACTGAACATTCTTCCATATTTTGTCCAGTTATCAAGCCCGATTTTCAGAACAAGTTTGTAATAGAATACATTTGATGAATGTTCAATCGAAGTTGGGATAGTGATCGAACCAAACGCCCCGTGATCTTTGAACACTTTATCACCAAACCTGAAGCTTCCTTCGCACGGAATTGTGGAATTTGGCTTCAAAATCCCTTCCTGGAGCGATGCAATTGCAGATACCATTTTGTATGTTGAGCCGGGCGGATATCTTGTCTGTGTAGCCCTGTTGAACAGCGGTTTATCAGGATCAGTATTTAAGGAATTCCATATTTCAGGAGATAACTTCCCGCTGAAATAATTCAGGTCATAATCAGGTTTGCTAACCATGCATATCACTTCTCCATTAGTCGGATCAATAGCAACAATTCCTCCAGTTCTGCCTTTAAGCAAATTCTCAGCATACTTCTGCACTTCTGCATCTATGCTTAAGACAAGATCATAACCGCTTACAGCCTTAACATCATTATTGCCGTCATTAAGCGGGCCAACTTCCCTGCCCTTTGAATCCTGCAGAATGAATTCATAACCTTTTTCGCCGCGGAGATAATTCTCGTATCCGGCTTCTAGCCCTGTTGTGCCGATAAGATCGCCCTGTTTATAATAATCGTTCTGCTGCTTTTTTAGTGAACCCTGGGATATCTCTTTTGTATATCCGATCAGATGTGAGCCGCGGAAATCGGTCGGGTAAAGCCTGATAGGGTCAATGCTGTAATCAATTCCTTTCAGCAATTCACGGTTCTCTTCGATGAAAGAGATCACTCTGAAATCAACATCACGCATTATCCTGGTTGGAATAAACCGGTTAGTACCCTCTATCTTCTTCAGTTCTTCGCGCAGATATTGTTCATCTATTCCAAGCAGGCTGCAAATGGTTGGCATCCTGGTTGTATCAAACTCTTTCTTAGTAACTGTTACACTGTATGACGGTTTATTATCTACAAGCAGCCTTCCGTTCCGGTCAAAGAACAGACCTCTGGCAGGTGTGGTAACAATAGTTTTAACGGAATTACGCTCTGCATCTTTATCAAATTTATCGGGGTTGATAAGCTGCAATTGCACAAGCCTGCCGGCTATTATAAAGCAAATAGCGAACGAAAATATATAATAGAAATTTTTTCTTTTGCTTAGATCCATTTTTTACCTTGAAAACCTCCTTCGTTTTGAAAACAGTACAGGGAATATACTGAATAATGCTGTATAAACAGTAGTCGGAATAACATAACGCAGCAGTATATCAGCGAATTGCAGATTAGACCCCTGAAAATAGATCAGGTAATATATAAAATTGTTGACTAGTGAACAGAAGGAGACAATGAGTATAAAAGCATAGCTTCCAAGATACCGCTCCATTTTTGTTTGGTTGTGAAAAAATCCGGATAAGAACCCTGCAATTGATTTAGATAGCGCCATTAATCCAAGAAAAGAGAAGCTGAAAATATCTATGACCAGCCCAGAGATAAATCCTCCGACACTTCCTGTGATCTTTCCCCTTTTTATGCCGATATACACTACACCAATTAGAACAATATCTGGGGTAATATTGTAATCTGTAACATCAATAAGCTCTATAAAAGTTTTCTGCATTATTATGAGTGCAAACATAATCCCGGCATATTTAAGATATTCGATCATATATGCTACTTCGACTTTTCGTTAAATTTCTTCTCAAGGTTTTTACGGTCATCATCAGAAAGATACTTCAGCACAAATACTTCTTCAAGTGTCTGGAAATTTACGAAACACTCAAGCTCGATATTCTTGAACAGATTATCAAGAGTCCCGTCAGTGGTTACATAACCGATCGGGATCCCCGCCGGAAAAGAATTGCTGTACTCTGAAGTAATTATAATATCACCGATTATCACATCAGAGCTTTTTGAAACATTTTTCATTCTTATCTTGCCTTCGCCATCCCACGAAATAATGCCGTCAACCCTGCTTCTCTGGTCTTTAGCGCTGACCTTCAGATCTTTATTCAGCAGTATCTGGGCAATACTGTATGAAGCGCTTGTTGCAACTATTTTCCCGACAAGTCCCTTATCAGTTATAACAGGCATCCCAATTTTTACCGAATCATTCTCGCCAATATTAATAGTAATATTATTCCTTGTCTGGATAAGTGACTTGCCAACAATCTTACCCGTCACAACCGCATAATTCGTCCGCTGCCTGAACTCAAGCATCTGGTTGATACGCATATTTTCGAGCTTGGCTTCTTTAAGCAAGCTGAGCTCGTTTGATAAATTGATATTAGTTTCACGAAGGGTTTTGTTTTCGCGTTCAAGCTCAAACACATTTGGTATGATAGAAAATCCGCTTTGAACCACTCCAATTACATTCACAGCTATCACGCGGATAAACCGGATCTGCACATTGTCGTTTTGGAAGATCAATATAAGACTAATAAGTATAAGAGCGGAAAATATTAAGTATTCTTTAAGATTCCCTAAATATGAAAGTAGAGTCTTCATCTGGCAAAAATGAAATGAGCTTTAGAAAGAAAGAATTTAGAAAATCGGCAAACATTAAAGGGGAAATAATCTCTTAAAATCAATACTTTTTGCTTCTAATCAGCACTTTCGAGTATTTTTGCAGGTCTTCCAGTACTCTGCCGGCGCCTCTTACAACAGCAGTTAGCGGGTCTTCAGCAACGTGGACGGGCAGGTTTGTTTCAAGCCTTATGCGTTCATCTAGTCCTTTAATTAACGCGCCCCCGCCGCTAAGCATTATGCCTCTATCAAGAATATCAGAAGCAAGCTCGGGCTGAGTGTTTTCAAGTGCAACTTTAATTGCTCTTATCATCTGGTTAACAGGATCACTTAATGCTTCTCGAATTTCAATTGAGCTGACTTCTGTCATTTTAGGAAGTCCCGAAACAAGATCGCGTCCTTTAACTTCAATGATCACTTCTTCCTTAAGGGGCATAACAGAACCAACCTGGCATTTTATTTCTTCGGCAGTTCTTTCGCCGATTAGTATATTATAATTCTTTCTGAAGTATTCTACAATTGCAATATTAAGTTCATCACCCGCTACACGAATTGATGCGCCGTTTGCAATTCCCGAAAGGGATATGATCGCAATCTCAGTTGTTCCGCCGCCGATATCAATTATCATGTTACCAACAGGTGAAGAAACATCTAGTCCAACACCAATTGCCGCAGCCATCGGTTCTGCAAGAAGGTAAACTTCTTTTGCTCCTGCATGCTCGGCAGAATCTCTAACCGCGCGTTTTTCAACTTCAGTGATCCCGCTTGGAACGCAGATCACAACCCGTGAACTGGGGAAAATGCTTGAATGTACTCTTTTGATGAAAGCGCGGAGCATTCCTTCAGCGATCTCAAAATCGGCAATAACGCCATCACCCATCGGGCGAATGGTTTTAATGCCTTTGTGGGTCTTTTCATGCATTTGTTTTGCTTCGTGTCCGACTGCGATTATCTTTTTAGTCGTCTCATCGAACGCTACTATCGAAGGCTCGTTTAATATTATTCCTTTACCTTTGATGTAAATAAGAGTATTTGCAGTTCCCAAATCGATCGCAATATCTGCTGACAAAAATCCGAATAATGCCATTTAAAAATTTATTCCTATGGTCTATAATTTATATTAATCTATGTGAAAAACGTAAAACTAATCTGCAAATATAAGGTTTAATTTCATTAATTTAAGTGAAATTTTTAATCCTTTTTTGAGAATTTCTGTTTTTTTTGAAACAGTGCCCACTGAGAAAGCTATATGATAAGGCAATTTTGCAGAGCAATACAAATGGCTTACTAAAGCCAAGGATTTGGCAGAATTTAGGAGTTTAGTTGCCTCAACTAGTTGCGCAGTAATAGAATCTAACACATATAGTATTGACATGCAGAACTTATTGTATTAATTTAGAGAACTTAAATCATATTGATAAGGCATTAGGATCTTCTTCAATCAACTGGGACCCTTGTGTCTGCCTGTCGCAGACAGGTGTGATAATAAACATGATACCGATAGCTGATTACAAATCCCAAAACTTTGTAATATATGCTTAAAAATAAGCAAAACTCCAAGCCCTCCGGAATTCTGAATTTCATTCCATTCTATTTTCTAATTTTAACTTTGCATGTATTGTGTTATTCAATGCATGCAAAGTGTTATTCTATTGCCATAACTAATAGAAATAAACTGATATATACTATATGAAAAAGATTATCTTCATACTATTTATTGCTCATTGTACATTGCAAATTGCAGACGCCCAAAACCCGACACAGGAATGGGTGAGGAGATATGGAGGTATTGATGGACAAAATGACGGCGCCATGAAAGTTGTATTAGATGGACTGGGAAATGTCTTTGTGGGAGGACTGATTGTTTCTAATATTGAAAAGTCAAATATTACTGTGATTAAATACAATGTTTCAGGAGCACAACAATGGGTTGCAACGTGGAATAGCCCGGAGAATTATTATGATCATTTCGGTGATATGGTGGTTGACAGCATCGGGAATGTGTACATTACAGGTTACACAGGCCCTGACTTTGGCCCTGCTGATTGTATCACTATTAAATTCAATAGCAGTGGTGCATTTCAGTGGGTAAAATATTACAATTTTAATGGCGGTTCAGATGCTGGTGACGCTCTTATTCTTGATAGAAACGGTAACTTAATATTGACAGGTAATAGCAGTCAGGCAACTTTCACAATTAAGTATGATACAAACGGCGACTCAATCTGGGTTAAAAGATATTTTCTGGCAAATAATAATTGCGCTACTTTTTCAATAGGAATTGATGACAGTAATAATGTTTATACAAGCGGAATTAAAAGGCAAATCTCACCATTTAACGAAGACTATCTCTTGATCAAATATAACAGCAGCGGCGCAGAGCAATGGGTAAGAAATTATGGCGAAAGCATAGAGGATGTATTCAGAAAGCATGCTGTTGATAACGCCGGCAATAGTTATTTAACAGGTTATAGTTTTAACGGTTCAAATAGTGATTACCTAACAGTTAGATATAGTTCTTCCGGTGTTTTCCAGTGGTCCAGAAGATATAATGGTACAAGTTCTGATGAACCGCAAGATATAGTAACAGACAACCTGGGTAATAGTTATGTTACAGGAAGCAGCAGCGGAGCCGGACAGGTACTGGATTATTTGACAATCAAATACAACGGCTTAGGTGACTCATTGTGGGTAAGAAGATATTCAAACACCGGAGTTTATAATGATGAGGCTTATAGTATCACACTTGACAGTCTGAACAATGTTTATATAACAGGTAGAAGCGAGATTTCTAATGGTTTTGATTTTGCAACATTAAAATATTCAAACTTGGGTGTTCAAATGTGGGTAGCTCGTTACCCTGGTGCAGCCAGCAGCCTGGAAGTGAGGGGAAATATGGTATATGTTACAGGCTCGAACTCAGACTCAGGTTCATCCGATTTCTTAACAATAAAATATTCTCAGGCTGTTGGGGTATATTCAAATTCAGATATTCTGCCGCGAGGTTATTCGCTTTACCAGAATTATCCCAATCCATACAACCCCTATACGAAAATTGAATTTGCCATACCTTTAAGAAGTCATGTTAAAATTACAGTTTATGGCATAACAGGAAAGGAAATTATTGAATTATTTGATAAAGATCTTGAAGTCGGACATTATGGAATTGATTTTGATGGAACTGCTTTAAGTTCAGGAATTTATTTTTATTCCTTAGTAACCGAAGATTTTAAAGAAACTAAAAAAATGCTGCTAATTAAATAGTGACATTTGTCCCCTCAAAAAGTCAGTTTTAATAATTAAATTGACAACAAGGAGGGAACATGAATAATTATTTAGATCGTCAACAGCACAAAACCTCAGAGGGTGAGTTC
>JAIOIK010000011.1 GCA_019912545.1 Ignavibacteria bacterium
ATCTTCATAAAAACAAGATTATTATGAGGTTAGAACAAAAAATAATCAATATATACTCGCTACAAATCGAAAAAAAAATGTTTGGATTTTGAACAATAGATGTGGAATTTTGTATTGCATTTGAATCCAAACGAAGCGTACCAAAAGCAGGACATGCAGAAGTAAATGGCTCTCAGAAAGAGAAAAGTATCAAGAATCATCGAAAGAGCGAAAAGGAGATTAGAAGCAGCAAGCCTGATTGACAGTAAACATAATTCTTCAATTGAATACAGCGGAGGCGACAAGCTACTTACCAAAAAAGGGTTTTCAGATAAGATCCTTGAATGTGAAAATTTGATAAACGAATATAACGCAAAACTCGAAGAAGCTGATTCAATTGGACAAAGAATAGCGGAATCAGAAGCAGATCTCAGTGACATGCATACTGCAATTCTTGCAGGCGCAAAAAGCAGATTTGGACTGGATTCAGATGAAGTAAAGATGCTTGGTGGTACACGGAAATCGGATAGAAAAAAGCCATTAAGAAAAAATATTTTATAAAAAATTATTTAAATTATGAAAACTTTACAGTTTGTCCTATTTTTGATTCTTTTTAATACTTTTCAATTAACATCAAAAGCTGATTGGTTGCAAGCATCAAGTGGAATGGGTAACATACCTGTTCTTTCATTGACCACTAACGGGAATACAATCTTTGCTGGATCTTATTTCAATTTTGGTGGTGTATATCTAACAACAAATAGCGGTGCGACATGGTCTCAATCTACGTTGAATAATCGCAATATTTACTCATTAGTAGCAAATGGAAATAACATCTTTGCAGGTACATATCTTTTGGGTGTTTATTATTCTTCAAACAATGGTGCAAGTTGGTCAACAACTTCGTTAAGTGCTACGGTTCTTTCTTTAGCATATAATAATAGTTACACGTATGCCGGTACTGAATTAAGTGGTGTATATCGAACTAATGATAATGTAAATTGGCAATCAACATCGTTAAACGATAGACATGTTCGTTCATTGGCAGTAAATGGTAACATTATCTTTGCTGGAACTATGGTCGATGGAGTTTATTTATCAACAAATGACGGTGCAAATTGGACACAAACTTCACTAAATAGTGTAAATGTTTATGCTCTTTCCGTTAGCGGAGCTTTCATATTTGCCGGTACTAATGCAGGTATTTATTTGTCATCAAATAATGGGAGTAACTGGATTCAGACTTCACTTAATAACCAAATCATTAATGTTTTAGCTATTTATGGAAATAGTATTTTTGCCGGAACGGAAGGTAACGGTGTTTTTATATCGAATAATAATGGAGTTAATTGGATTCAGAAGAATGAAGGCTTAGGTAATGGTTTTATTTTTTCGCTTTGCATTAATAATAACTATGTATTTGCTGGTTCAAATATTGGTGTATACAGAAGGCCAATTGGTGAATTAACTAATATTCATTCCATATCAAACAATGTTCTTCATTCGTTCATGCTCTATCAAAACTACCCAAATCCATTCAATCCAACAACTGAAATCAAATTTGATGTCCCTAATTCTTCGATTGTAAATTTGATCATATTCGATGCCTTAGGAAAGGAAGTAGCTGCGCTTGTAGATGAAGAACTGAATGCGGGTGAATACTCAATTGACTGGAATGCTTCGACATATCCCAGCGGAATATATTTTTATAGATTAGTTGCAGGGGAGTTTACTGAAACGAAAAAAATGGTATTAATAAAATAATTCGAGATCATTGTTCAAAATATTGTTCGTTTCAAGGAATAGAAAGTAAAACATTTTATGAAAAAGTTCAATTGTACTTCAGTTGTTTGTAAATTTAAGATAATCATCTCAATATCATTACTTTTATTTGTAATCTACTCGTGTAGCATTTTTGGTGGATTGGGCAAGGGTAAGATACACTTTTG
>JAIOIK010000111.1 GCA_019912545.1 Ignavibacteria bacterium
GCTTTGGTTTGTTGTTATAATTGCCTTTGGAATTGGGGCCGTTACAGAAGATTTTTCTGCAATCACATTTAATACTCGGAATATTTTGTCGTTCCTTTATATGGGAATCTCGGTCTGCGAGTAAAGCGGTGCTTCATAAAAAAATAATAAGCCTGTTAATAGGGTAAAATAACTTAGTTTTTTGAGCATTTTACAGATATTTAGTTAAAATTTTAGGTTAAATGAGTGTTAATATATCTCAAAATTATCGTATTTCTTCTTAAAGTCAAGCCATTCAACTTTGCAGGAATCTACCTTTGAGTTTCGCGGGCCTTCCTTTGCCTTTGTAATCAAAGTTTCAATAAACTCTTTGCGTCCTTCAGCAACAATTTCTACATCTCCGTTAACAGGTTCTTTGTGTATCCGTTCAATTCCAGCTCATTTGCTCTTTGTGCAATGAAATACCTGAAGCCAACCCCCTGAACCCTGCCGGAAACTACTATTTTAACAGCCGAAAATTTAATATAGTTCATTGTTTTAGTCTATAATTACAAGCTACGCAGATTTATTCATTCTTAATCTAATAAATTCATAGGTTTCGGAATATAATATACCGGCTATCATTATTGCCCCGCCTGCAAGCTGCATAAAATTGAAGTTTTCATGGATGAACAGGATCGCAAGCATTACTGCCGCAGGCTGTTCCCATGTATAAATTATCGAAGCCCTAACGGGAGTTGTTTCCTTCTGATATTTATTAAGCAGAAGGGTAGTCACAAAAGTTGCCAGTATTCCCATATAAAGGAACGACAAAATATTCCGAGTATTAAATGTGATTGCAGAAAAATCTTCTGTAACGGCCCCAATTCCAAAGGCAATTATAACAACAAACCAAAGCTGAATGAAAATAAGCGATATGACATCAAACTTATTTGTGAAAATATCAACATAAATAATATAAAACGCCCATGCAAATGCACAGAACAAAGTAATAAGATCGCCGATGTTCAGCCCGTTTATATGAGGCTGAGTTAATAAATACAATCCTGCAACAACTATGAAAACACCAATCCAGTTTTCAGTCTGTACTTTCTTTTTTGTTAATGCATATTGAGCAAACGGCACAATTAAAATTGTTACTCCGGTTATCAATGCGGAATTTGACGCAGTTGTGTATATCATTCCGGCAGTTTGAGTTGCAAATCCTGCTATCTGGAAGAATCCAAGGATAATTCCTGCCTTCATTATCCCTTTGCCCGTCAGATCAACCTTGCGGAAGAATATGGCAGTAAAAAGTATTGCTCCAACCAAAAACCTGATACCAATAAAGTAAAATGGCGGAAGGGTTGACATAGATACTTTAACGATTGGGAATGTTCCTGCCCATATCGTCGCAGTTAAAAGAAGCAGAAGCTCGGCTTTGAACCTTTTCAAGATATTATCTTTATGGATAGAGTTTATCCACTATCTGCTGAATGTAGGGGATGTTTGCCCGGTAAATTATTATCAGCGAAAATATGAACCAGCTGAAAACATCAATAATTATCGGGATATCTTTGGTAACAATTGATGTAGGCGATTCGCCCAGGTTTTTCTGGTGCATCAGATACATATAGCGGAATATGCCGTAAATTACAAAAGGAGTTGTGTAAATGAGCTTTTCCGTGCCAAAAGTTGCAACAGTTCTTTCGGAAACAGTATATAATGCATACGAAATTATTGTTCCGGCTGCTGCAATCGTATTGATCTGATCGGCAAACTCTACTGAATAATCCTTGAGTACCTTTCTTTGTTTATCTATATTTTCTTTATTCAGCATTTGCGAAAGCTCGCTTCTGCGTTTTGAAATTGCCAGGAACAGGGAAATAAAAATCGTTGTAAGTATCATCCAGCTCGAGACTGTCACGCCTATTGCCGCTGCGCCGCCAAGAACTCTCAGCATAAATCCGAATGAAATAAAGAAAACATCAAGCAGTACAATTGACTTTACCTTAAAAGAATAGATTAAATTGGTTATCAGGTAAAGTATAATAACGAATGCAAAGATTGGCCTTTGAAAAACAAGTGTTCCAATGATAACAGCAACCAGTATTACAAGGAAAACCATTGCCTGTTTAACGCTTAGTTCACCCGATGCAAGCGGACGGTATTTTTTCTTCGGGTGGACGCGGTCACTTTCCACATCCATGATATCATTAATGATATATACGGCGCTTGAGGCAAGTGAGAAGATTATAAACGCAGCAATTGAAGGGATAAGGTAATCAAGATGAAATATATGACGCGAAAATAGAAGCGGGGCAAAAACGAAGAAGTTCTTGATCCACTGCTTCGGCCTGATAAGCCTTATTAAATGTAATATCATCTTTTAAATTACTCTTTATTTGGTTAAGCTGATCTTATCCCAGTCAATTTTATATACAAACATCTCAATACCGCCGCAAATTGTGTTCTTTTCAAGTTTTGCAGAATATACCCGGCTGAAAGCGCCGGAATAATTATTCATAATAAATTCAAACCAGTCGGGGTAAATAATAATATAGTTAACTCCCTTTTCTTTCAAAAATCCGAATAAGGCTTTTGTGCCGTCTTCGTAACTCATCTTCTGGAATCTGAACACTTCTGGGGTTACAAGTCCCGCCATATCTACCACGTATTCTTTGGTGATGAAAGTTATCATGCCTATATCATTCATTCCAAATGCCTTTTCATCCGGCAGGTTATTCTTAAGCCACAAACCTATATTCCCCTGCTGGTTATTTATATTTTCAACATTCCATCCAAGCACTCCTGCAAACAGCACGGCACTGTTTATTGATACTACCAGTACTATTGCAATTGATGCTTTTCGAATGAGCAGGTATCTTTTGAATTCCCTCTCTTTTAAACGGGTATTGAACTTATGCAATATATAAATCGCAACTATGTTAATAAATGGAATAAGAGGAATTAAATACCTGCCATGATGGCGCCAGTTTGGAGCAATAAATGCAGAAACCAGCGGCAGAAGTATGACCCACAGGTTTATCATAAGGAATTTCCTGTCAATAGTTTTTTTAAATACTGTCCACAAGAAATAACCCATAGAAATAAACCACAATATGAGTACAATAAAGTTATCTTTAACAAATATTTTCCCGCTTTCAACAAGATAAGTAAAGTTTGGAAGATATTTCGCTGAACCTACTTGTCCCTCATATGTATTCGGAAGGAATCCGCCGGTATGTATATATGAGAATATAGGGTAGGGAAGCATTAACAGAACAAAAAGGAAAAGTGATAATACTAACCGGACTGCATTTTCTTTTAAATGACCCTTAAGCAATACCAAAGATGAAAAATAATATATTCCCGCAAGCAAATAAGTTTCAGGGCGGGTATTTGCCGCAAGGCCAAGCAGTATGCCCGTTGTTACGGAAAGCTTTCCGCTTGTAGTTTCTTTCAGGTGATTCCTGAATATGAGAACTGAGAGAAGACAGAATAAAGTGATCTCCATCCCGGAAAGTGATGACCACAACAGCCTCCCTGCCAATAATGTAAGCAGAGTGATCAGCAATGAATAAATGCCATCGAAACCCAGCTTAATGCAGAATTTGTAAAGCTCAATAAGTGTAAGCAGAAAAAAAAGTGAACTGACAAAAAGCGCGTAAGTAATTATCATGCTTTCAGAAAATAAAAAAGGAATACTAAGTATTACTACCCAAATAGGTGAAGTCGTGCCCGGAGTTGGTTCGCCCGGATTATACTGGAAGAAAAACCCGTGTGCAAAATTTTCTGCAAACCGGAAGTGAATCCACACATCATCCAAAGGCATGCCAAACTTGCCGCCTGCAATTGAGAATTCTGTATATAGATAAGCTATCTGCACTCCAATGTAAAGCAGTATGATGGTTAACATGTGCTTATCAGTATTTTTGAAATAGTTGGTTACACTCAATATATTAAATGTTTATCCTATTCAAAGAGATCAGAATGGGAGCCGGTCCTTTCGAGTATTAACTCGTATTTTTCTTTTCTGTATATCAAAAGCCAGTCAGGTTCAATATGGCACTCACGGCGGGCTTTAAAATTTCCAATTAATTTGTGGCCCTTATATTTGCTGTCAAGAGCCTGTTCAGTTGCCAATTCTAATATAACATTATCAAGTTTAGCAATATTCTTACCGCGAGAAATCATTTTTTTGTAATCTTTTTTGAAAACATTTGTTCTTTTGATAACCTTGATCAACTTTTCAGGTCTTTTAATAATTTATCAACATTCCTGAATGATCGCATATTCTTACCAGATACAGAATCTTTAAAAGTTTTCCTGGTAAGTTTATTTGGTATTTTTACCTCAAATGGTATCCCGTTCCGGAGCCTTACCTGTTTGTAAAAAATATTTATAGCCTCGGTTGATGTTAAACCCAGCTCACTGAATATAGATTCAACTTCTTTCTTAAGTTTGGGCTCGGTTCGGGCCCTGATCATTGCTGTTCTTGACATATTTTGATTATTATTATTTACTGCAAATGTATCTCATTTGAGCTACAAAATCAATTCATAAAATAAGCCGTAGTATGACAAAGTGATCTTTTCTTTGCGGCTTTGCGGCTTCGCGGGTGAAGCTTTTGCTTCTGAATGCGGACTAAAGTCCGGGATGGTGGGGAAGGTGTGCGTAATCCCCCGTGCTGAAGAGTCTGTATCAAAACTAATTATTATGAAAAATAATTGTCAAAATTCTCTAAGATTCCTGCTTTCGCAGGAATGTCTATTAACAAAAAAGACAAGTGCAATAATAACCCTACAACAAAAATTCATTTTTTTGCTGGTCTTTTGGGGTCACAATCTTCAGAACAATATTCTATTTCCAACAGCTTCTGCTTA
>JAIOIK010000112.1 GCA_019912545.1 Ignavibacteria bacterium
TTACCTGACGTGCATCAGATGAATATCTGACGCCACAAAATGAGCGTTTTTGCTAAAAATCCAGTGTTGAAACATTTTCAGGTCTAATTGTTTTTTGAAACAACTATTTCATCTTCTCCTCAATCTAGTGTCGTGTACTTAACAATTAAACTTATCCCATTAATATACTACTTACTGCATTACTTAACCATCAGCATTTTCTTTGTTTGGGTAAAATTACCCGCATTAAGCTTATAGAAATAAACTCCGCTTGGCTGATTCTTAGCTGACCACGCAACCTCATAAGTACCAGCGACTAACTCCTCACTCACCAGCGTATTCACTTCCCTGCCAAGCATATCAAATATCTTTAATGTTGTATAGGCTGAAACACCAGCCGGAATTTCAAACTTAATTTTTGTCGCAGGATTGAATGGGTTTGGATAATTCTGACCGAGTGAAAATTTAGAAGGCATAACTCCTGAAATTGGTTCAATCCCAACAAGCGGGTTATCTCCATACACACCATTATGCCGGGAGTTAAACTGCCACATCGGGTTAATGATCTTAAGCGGAATATAAGGAGCCGCTGTATTCCAGAGATAGAAAGTGGAAGTAATAGGAGAAAAATTCATACCTGAGCCGGCAATATCCAAAACACCATCCCTGTTTACATCACCAAGCATTGGGGTGCTGAAAAATGTCGCACCGTTGGTATTTACATCCCAGCCGGCTACAGGAGAGCCATCATGGTTAAATGCCAGGTATTTACCACGTCCCGCAGTTGAAGTATTGTCATCGCAGATAAGTTCAAAGTTATTGTCGTTATCTATATCAGCCAAAGTGATCTGGTTGTTTACGGCATTGATCGGCCCGATTGGAAAACCCGTGAGAGAAGTTCCGTTTTTGTTCCATGCATTTATGTAATCTATCGGGGTTCCGCTTGAAACCTGGTCACCAACTGCAATATCAATTATGTTATCGCCATCAATGTAACCAACTGCCGGCGGACCGTAAATCCATTGAGTGACTCTTTTAGGCCACCCGCTCATAAGCGTACCGTTATTTTTCAAAAGATATACTGCGCCATCGCCAACAGAAGAATTGTGTGTTCCAAAAACGATCTCTCTGATATTATCCCCATCAACATCAACAAGCACAGGTGAAGAATACGAATTCACATCGCCGCCGGGCATTGAGTATGGAAAACCGGCAATCGGATTTCCATCAGCACCCCATGCATATAGAGATGAGACTGATTCTGAAACAACTTCAGGCATGCCATCACCGGTTATATCTCCAACAGCAGAACTTGATGCAGGATAATGATTGATAAGCTTTGGCCACCCCGGGAAAACAACACCAGTGCCCCTATAAACCCATATTTCACTTGTACTGGATAACTGTCTTTTATTCACAATTATTTCAAGTCCGCCTGCGCCATCAAGATTTGCCAGCACCGGAGTTCTGGAACTGTAACCGTGAACTATCGGGAAACCTGTTACTGCGGTCCCGTTTTTTTCGAGTGCTATTATATTTCCGCCCTGGCCTACTGTTGCACCATGGTTTACAACTACAATTTCAAGTTCTCCGTCACCGTCAATATCTCCGCAGGCAGGGGCCCCGTCAAGTGGCAATGCGGGGACAGTTACCGGCCAGCCCGGAACGTTTGATCCGTCGAAGTTCCATGCCTGGATCGTATAACCGGTATTATAAACAATTTCAAGATCGTTATCGCCATCCATATTGCACAGGATACCGCCTTCTGAAACCTGGCCCACAAGATTATTTTTTGGAAATCCGCTAAATAGAGGGAATGAATCAGTACTGTTTATGTTTACAATCTGAGTTCTTCCATCGCTATTGATGATCTTCACATTTCCTAAAACATCAGGGACCATTGGAGTGATATTAACAGGGCCAGAGCCGGGGTAATAATCAAAAGTAAAACCAAAACTAAAAATTAGGACGAGGGCTAAGCAGAATGTAGAGAATATTTTCATTTTTTATTTAATATATTAATTTTCTGAAAATAAATACTAATTAAGTTAAATACTCTGAACCTGGAATTTATTCACCAGTTGTGCGTTATACAATTATAGATAACTAAATTAACGTATTTAGGATATTTAAACACTATAATTATTCGTTAACACCAATTATTCGTTAACACCGTTATGTTAGTTTTTTTACTTTGTTATTCAAAACCTATAAGGCTATATTTATGCTTCCCATGAAGAGAATTATTACATTTTTCGTACTTTTTTTGGCAATTTTAGGTACTTTGCAGTCTCAAGACCGGCCTGCGGATCCAAAAGCGCTTGAGCTGTTTATTGATGCCAAGACACTTGAGCTTAAGGATAACTATCTTGCAGCCATAAGTAAATACAACGATGCATTGAAGATAGAAAAAGCGGCCGGGATATATTTTGCGCTATCAAAGCTGTATTCAAATGTTACACAGCATCAAAAAGCGCTTGAGTACGGACTTGAAGCAGTAAAACTAAACCCTGATAACATTGATTACAAAGAACATATTTCAGATACATACATCATCCTTGGTGATTACCCAAACGCGCTGAAGTATCTTAAAGAGATATCGGAGAAAAGGCCGGACGATATAAATATGCTTTACAACATCGGCAGAATGTACGAGGCATTGAAACAGCCTTCTGAGGCAATAAAGTATTACGAAAATATTACAGAGAATTACCAGTACGATGAAACCGTTCTTTTGAGAATGGCAGATATATACGAAGCATATGGTGATTTTGCAAATACTGCAGCAATTGTTGAAAAGCTTTTGGTTCTGAATCCGACCGATATTAACTTGAAATATTCTGCTGCTGCTACTTATGTTAAGATTCCCGATTACAATGCTGCAATAAGGATATATGAAGAGATCCTAAGCACAAATCCAAACAACAGAGACGTACAGACGGAAGTCATAAAACTCTATTTCAGGCAGAACCGCAATACTGAAGCATTTGAGAAGTACAGCAAGCTCATGAATAAAGACAGCATCGATTTTATGACTAAAATGGATGTTGCCGTTGCTTTTATGCAGGCATCAGCAGAAGATAAGGAGGCGCTGGATGTTTCCCGGAATATTCTGCAAACCCTTCAAAACTCGTATCCTGACCAGTGGATGCCGGAATATTACCTTATCTATATAGATGCTAAAGATAATCCACAGGAATCCGAAAGGAAATTCCGCGATATGCTCTCAAGAGTTGATACTTCCGCAGAATTATTTATTCAGGTTGGATTTTACTTCTATGAGCAAAATAAATTCCAGCCATCGGTTGAGATATTTAAGGCCGGCATTGCTAAGTTCCCAGATGATTTCAGGCTTAACTACCTTGCAGGAAACTCGTATTACAGGCTGGGGCAGAACCGGGAAGCGCTTCCGTATCTTGAGCACGCTTTGGATAAGAATCCCTCTGACCTGAATGTACTGAGTACACTTGGGCTGGTTTATGACGATCTTAGAATGAATGCTGAAACTGACAGGCTCTATGAACAGGCATTCAAATACTATCCTGATAATATTCTGTTAATGAACAATTATGCATATAATCTCTCCGAGCGCGGAGAGAAGCTTCAGGAAGCAAAAGAAATGTCTAAGAAAACCCTTGAGAAGGAACCAAACAATGGCTCTTACCTTGATACTTACGGATGGATATTATACAAATTAAAAGATTATAAGAATGCTGCAATATATATAGAAAAAGCTATTAAGCAGGGAAAGAATGAAACCCTATTGGACCATCTTGGCGATGTTTACGAAGCAATGGGAGAAGTTGTAAAAGCATTAAAGAGCTGGGATGAAGCGCTTCAGCTAAACCCCAACAATGAATCAATAAAGAATAAGGCGGCAAAATACAAATAACATTATTACTAATCCTATCTATATAAAAAAATGAATGATGCTACAGTACACAATGTAATTATTATTGGTTCAGGCCCAGCCGGATTAACAGCAGCATTATATACCGGCCGTGCAAATCTGAAACCAATTGTTTTTGAGGGGCTTCAGCCCGGCGGACAGCTTACAATTACTACCGAAGTTGAGAACTATCCGGGCTTCGAGCATGGGATCATGGGACCTGAACTAATGGACATTATGCGCAAGCAGGCACAGCGCTTTGGCGCAGATTGCAGGTTTAACATAGTTGAAGGCGTAGATTTTTCGGCAAGCCCGTTTAAAGTATTTGTACAGGGCAAAGAGCATCTGGCAAAATCTGTGATCATTGCAACTGGTGCATCAGCAAAGCTTCTCGGGCTTCCATCTGAAACAGAATATATGGGATTTGGCGTATCTGCATGCGCAACATGTGACGGATTTTTCTTCAAAGATCAGAGAATTATTGTCATAGGCGGCGGCGATACTGCCATGGAAGAAGCAAGTTACCTTACGAAGTTTGGCAAGGAAGTAACGATCGTTCACAGGCGCGATGAGTTTCGTGCATCAAAGATTATGCTGGATAGAGCAAAGAATAATCCAAAGATCAAATTACTGACAAATACAGTTATGGAAGAAGTTCTTGGCATAAATGAAAACGGCAAGCGAACAGTTACCGGTGCCAGAATGAAGAACGTTGTAACAGGAGAAAGTTATATTCATGAAGCTGAAGGCATTTTCCTGGGAATTGGCCATAAACCCAATACTGATATATTCAAAGGACAGATCGATCTTGAATCAACAGGGTATATCAAGACCAGCAAAGTAAATACATATACCAATGTTACAGGTGTATTTGCATGCGGCGATGCGCAGGATCATGTTTACCGCCAGGCAATCACAGCGGCAGGCTCGGGGTGTATGGCAGCAATTGATGCCGAAAGGTATCTTGAATCACTGCACGGATAATCAATCAATTTATTAATATTTTACAGGGATAGATAATAAAAAATTCTCTATCCCCTTTTTTATGCCTGATAAATTCGCAAATATCACATTTAATATTCCGGTAGATTCACTATTCACTTACAGTATCCCGGCTGAATTCAGCGGAGTATTGCAGCCTGGAATGCGTGTGCTTGCTCCTTTCGGGAATAAAGATATTACAGGCATTGTAATTTCTTTGCATAATACAACAGACCTTAAAAAAGTAAAACCCGTTAGAAGAATACTTGACCCGGAGCCCATCATAAATGATGAAATGATGAATTTCTGTAAATGGGTTTCTTCGTATTATATATGCCCTCTCGGAGAAGTGATCTTTTCAGCAGTGCCTAAAGGTATTATGGTTGAGTCTAAAATACTTTACTCACTTTCAGAGACCAAAAAGAATATCCCCCTTACTCAAAATCAAAAAAGTATAATTGAATTATTGAATCAAAAGTCTCTTTCAATAAAACAGATCGAAGGCAGACTAGGATCAAAAAGCGTCAGGAGTGCGGTTCAATCACTTCTTGCAAAAGGATTATTGAAACAGGAGCATATCACTTCAAAAGAAACAGCGAAGGCAAAGTATGAAAGGTATGTAGAATTTGATATGCTCGAAGAATTCAGAGACTACACAAATGAATCACTTGAAATATTCTTTACAGAAAACAAATTCCGTTCAACATGCCAGCCTAAGGTTTTAAGATACCTGATCGAGAATAAAATTTCAGGAATAAGCGCAGCCGAGGTTTTGAAGAAAACTAAATCGGCCTTATCGGTGCTGAGATCTCTGGAGAAAAGAGAGTTCATTACTTTAACTCAAAAACAAGTTAACCGGGCAGGTGAACAGGATTTTGCAGATGACAAAAAAATTATTGAACTTAATTCTGATCAGAAAAATGTACTGAAGAAAATACTTGAAGCTTCCGGTAAGTTCAGTACATTCTTGTTATTTGGAGTAACAGGAAGCGGGAAAACACAGGTTTACATTGAAGCTATTGAACATATAATTAAAGATGGCAAAACAGCTATAGTACTTGTCCCTGAAATTTCCCTTACACCTCAGCTTATTCACAGGTTCAAAACATATTTTGGCGATATTATAGGCGTTATGCACAGTAAACTCTCAGATGGGCAGAGATTTGATGTTTATCAAAGGATTCGTTCCGGCCAGTGCAAAATTGTTGTCGGCGCAAGATCAGCCTTATTTGCCCCACTGACAAACATCGGGATCATTATAGTTGATGAGGAGCATGATCATTCCTACAAGCAAACTGAAAAAAATCCAAAGTACAATGCCAGGGATTCAGCAATAGTAAGAGCTAAATTGAATAACGCCGTTGTGGTGCTTGGCTCTGCGACTCCCTCGCTGGAAAGTTATTATAATTACAAAGCGGGAAAGTACGGCATACTGGAATTGCCTCACCGCGCTCTGAAGACCAAACAGCCAAAAGTAGAAATTGTGAATATGCTTGATGAAATGAGGCATCCAACAAAATATAAAAAATATGAAACTCCCGAACAGCGGGTACTTTCCTCAAGGCTTATCTCTTACATTGATGCCGCGTTAAAGAGCAAGCAAAGTATTATCCTGATGCAAAACCGCAGGGGTTACTCTGCTTACCAGCAATGCCTTGATTGCGGAACGGTGAAAATGTGCAAAAACTGTGATATTACTATGATATACCACAAGCATAAGAATAACCTCCGCTGCCATTATTGCGGCTGGGTTGAAGATCTCTTGGAGCGTTGTGAAATTTGCGGCAGCAATAATTTAAAGCTTGTGGGAGTTGGCACTGAAAAGATAGAAGAAGAAATTCAAAGGCTTTTCCCTGATGCCAGAAGCATGAGAATGGACGCAGATACTGTAAAGGGAAAAGATGCTCACCGGAAGATATTAAAGAGTTTTCATGAGGGTGAATTTGATATTTTGATAGGCACACAAATGATATCCAAGGGCCTAGACTTCCCGAATGTCTATTTGGTTGGTGTGATATCGGCTGATATCGGACTTTTTATACCTGATTTCCGCGCATCTGAAAAGACCTTCCAGCTTTTAAGTCAGGTATCGGGCCGTTCGGGCAGAATAAGCGATAATGGTAAAGTTATAATTCAGACAATGAATCCGGATAATTTCATTTTTCCAATGGTGGAAAACCATGATTTCGTTTCATTTTTTGATAAGGAGATCCTGCACCGCTCAGTACACAAGTATCCCCCGTTTTCCAAAATGATATTGATAGAAATTACATCTCCTTTACAGACAGATGTTAACAAGCATGCATGGAAAATTTACCACTTCTTAAACGGCAAGATAGTTAATTCTAACAGCAGGGCATATCTTGAGCTTTTAAAACCGGCGCCAGCACTTATCTACAAAATAAAAAATACTTTCCGGGTACATATTATACTGAAGATACTTAAGTCATCGGGACAAACATCATCAGAAAGCGAAAATCTGATTCACGCATTGAGGGATTTTACGGGGCGGTTAAAGCTTAAATCAACTGAACGGGTGAATGTTGATGTAGATCCTTTGAGCTTTTATTAGATTTGAGGTTGATGTGCTTCCGCCAGTGGGCGGACAAGCTGCTCATCAAGACAAAATATTTACTTCACAAATGTCAGATCAATCCATCTATGCTCTGTATCAACTTTGAATACCTTTACTTTAACTTTGTCACCAATCCTGTATTTTTTCTTTCTGTGTCTGCCAACTATCTGGAAATTAGCCTGGTCTAGTATATAGTAATCATCATTCATATCCCTTAGCCTTATCATTCCTTCAATCATGCTTTCCATAATTTCAACATAAATGCCGTATTCGGAAATACCTGATACTATTGCTGAGAATTCCTTTCCTACCTGGCTTTCCATATACTGGCATTGCAGTATCTTTATCGCTTCACGCTCTGCCTGTACTGCATTGATCTCTGTTTCTGTTGATTGTTTACAGATCCCTGGCAGCTCCTTCGCGTAATGAGCAATTTGTTTCTGATTAATCCTGTTCAGTACATCAAACAATATCCTGTGAACAACAAGATCAGGGTAGCGCCTAATTGGCGAAGTAAAATGCGTGTAATGATCGAACCCAAGTCCGTAATGCCCTATGTTCTCTTCAGAATATATTGCCTTAGACATCGAGCGTATCGTTATATCGTTTATCAAGAATTCCTCTGGCATTCCCTGGACATCCATCAGCATTTTCTGAATGGAGAGCTTGCTTTCCGGATTGAGATTAATTCCGAATTGCTTAACAAATTGAGAAAGCTCTTTAATGCGCTTTTTGTCGGGTATATCATGTATTCTATATATGAATGGAATATCATCCTTTTGTCTTTCAATAAATAATGTAACGCACTTGTTTGCCATTAGCATGTAGTCTTCTATCATCCTCATTGAGCCAAGCCTCTCTTTAGGCTTGATACTCTTAATAAGTCCGTCAACTATTTCAGCTTTAACTTCTGTAGTTTCAAAATCAAGGCTTCCTTCATCCATCCTCATCTTAAAGAGTATCTGGTGCAGCTTGAACATTTCGTTCAGCTTATCAACAAACAGTCCTTCCTGTTGATCAAGAATTTCCTGAACTTCCTCGTAAGTAAATCGTTTTTTGCTTTTGATTACTGATTTGCATAACTCATAATTAACGATCTTTCCCTTGTCGTCAAGCTCTATAAAGCACGAAAAGACAAGCCTCTCGACCTTTTCTTTAAGTGAACAAATATCGTTTGAAAGCCTTTCGGGCAGCATAGGCACAACATCATTCATAAGGTATGCGCTTGTGCCTCTTTGGAATGCTTCTTCATCTAATGCAGAGCCTTCAGTAACATAATGGCTTACATCAGCAATATGTACCCCTAGTCTGTAGAGTCCATTGTTTAATATATCCAGTGAAATTGCATCATCAAAATCTTTTGCATCAACAGGGTCAATCGTGAATATGATCTCATCCCTTAGATCACGCCTTTTTTTGATCTCATCTTTGGAAATTTCGAATTTACCTTCTGCTTCAAGCTGTTTAAGTTCATCTTTAACCGGTTTCGGGAAAGTTTTCGTCAATCCGTATTTCTTGATAAGAGCCTTGAACTCAGTAGTTACATCTCCCGCTTTGCCAAGTACACTTAATATTTTTCCTTCCGGTGAGAGGTCCTGGTATTCCCAGTTTACAATTTCGCAAACAACCTTATCCCCTTCTGCAGCATCTTTCAGAGAGTTTTTAGGAACAAATATGTCTTTCCTGAATGAGCGGTCATCAGGGATAACGAAGGCGTAATCTTTGCCTTTGGAGCTGAACTGAAGCTTACCTACAACCGTATGTTTAGCCCGTTTGATGATATTTTCAACAATTGCTTCTCTTTCATTTGTCCCGGCATATTCTATAATGGTCACCTGGACTGTATCACCGGGAAGTGCAGTCTGAAGATTTTTCTTTTTGACGGGCAGTATTATAGTTCCTTCAGAAGTAGTTACTTCTGAAGAATACTCTCTGCCTGCATAAATTATACTTGCTTCGTAGAATGCGTTCGGGGAATTTGATTCATAGTATTTCCCGTTTTTTTGAATTGCGCCCTCCATAACAAGTTCCCGTAAAATATCACGAACATATGCTTTTTCCCGGCTATCTACATTAAGTTTATTGATCAGCATATTGAACTTTATAGAGAGCGAAGGTGTCCGGGTAAAGAGGTTCCTAACAGAGTCTTTAATATCGTATGATTTTTTCTTAGGCAGAATAGTATTTATTTAAATTAATAACGAATTTTATAAGTTAAACCGGCGCTTGTCTGGAATCCCTGGTCTAAATTAAAAAGAGTTGAATATGTTCTTGCAATTTCAATAATAAGATTATTTGAAACATTTATGTTAAAAAGTTTATTAAGCGGGTACTCAACGCTTACTTCAAGATTATTTATATTAGAAAGTATCTTGCCGCCAAACCTGACGATTGCATCGCCAAATGCTGAGGTAATTCTGATATCCGTAGTGCTCAGGTTCCCGCCGGCATAAATGATCTCAGTATTTACGATAAACGGGGCGATATTTCTAAGCGCTTCGAAGAGTAGTGAGGAAGCAATTCCTGAACCGAAATTATTGCTCAGATTGGTCAACGCTGAACCGCCAACAATTGTTGAAGTTGGAGCACCGAATAAAAGATATGATATTGCTTCTGTTTGGGCTTTAGGGCCTGTTTCTCTTCCGCCATCATCGTTCCGAAGTGATAGTGTTAATTCAGGTTTGTATCTTGTGCCAGTTATTTCAAGTACCACATACATTACTTCTGTTGCATTATCAGCAGTACGAATGTTCTTATACTCAGCCTGAATATTCAGGAGTGGGTTGTTATAATCCCCGATGAAATCCAAATAGCTGTTATTGATCTTGAAATTCTTATAAAATCTATAATATGAATCCCCTACTATATTTAGCCTTCCAAAGAGCTGGAATCTTCTGTCAAAAGTCCGGTTATCAAGCCTCAAATTGCCCTGAAACTCGCCGTTTAACTCTTCACGGGTAAGGCTGTTCATATTAACATTAATGAAAACATTCTTTTCCATCAGGATATCCAGATCGTAAGTGATGTAATCTGCAACAGTAGGCTCTCTTTTTTCAAGGATATAGTTATATCTTAAGAACGGATCAAGATCTGAAAGATCATCATTCGAGATCTTAATAGTTGTATCAAGAAACTTATAACCATTGGGATCAGTCAAAATTCTATAAGTAAAATCGTCGGAATATATATCATATGCAAGGCTTGAAATTGCAGGGAAGAAAATTTTAGCGTTCTTTATCATAAGCTGGCCTGAAACCAAAAGGTTATTAAGATTTCCTTTGATCCTAATCGGCGGATCACCGATGCCTGCAAGCATTTCGCCGTAGAATCCAAACCTGTTTTGTATAGAGGAACCATCCAGCATAAACATTTCACCACTTGTTGTCAGATCAATATCATTAACGCTCAAGCCTGAAAAATTAATTTTCCCGTTTACGTCAATGTGTTTTGACCTATCTTTATCATTAAACAGTGAAAAGTTCTCTACAATAAGGTCAGATTTATCTGTCTTAAGCGTTGATTCAAATCTATAATACAGACCGTTCCATGTAAAAAAAAGTCTGCCTTTGGTAATATCGGCTTTACCAGTAAGTAACGGGTCAGAAATTGTCCCTGTAGCTTTTATCTCTCCATCAAGGAATCCCCTTACATCTGTGAAATTCGGGATTGCTTTGGAAAAGAAGTTGATCTGAAAGTTAGTAGCTTTTAAACTAAGATCAAGCGGACTTGTTATAACCGACATATAAGATGCGCTATCGGGGACTTGCAAAGGATTACTAAGCGGTACATTTCCAGTTAACCTAAGCTTACCCTGTCCCTGGGCATTGCTTAAGAGAACATCGGTTGAAAGATTATTATTGTAATAATCAATAAATGCATCAACCCTTCCAACCTTATTGCCGTCGTAACGCAGCAGGCTTGTGTTCAGTTCAAGTCCAAGCTTTGGGTCGTCAAGTGTACCTTTGAAAGTCATTAACACTCTTCTCACGTTGCCTTTAAATAAGTTTTCATAAGTACTGTATCCTCCTTTTTTATTATATAAAGCATTCGGATCATAAATAAGCTGCACCAAGGCGGGAATACTGATGCTGCCGGCTTCAAGGTACATGTTGCTTGTATCTTTGAAGGAATAGGTGCCTCCAATATTCAGTTTAACGTAGTCACCCGAAATATTAAATTTATCAAAATTTATCTCCTGCCTGCCGGAATAAGGATGATATCCAACCAGCAACGTGTCATCGTTTTGTATATCGATCCTGTTATAACTCGCGAAAAGCTTATCAATACTCAGCGTAACAGAATCATTGTTAAGCATTATATTTCCGTTTACATCAAGCCTTATAATAGAATCCTGTGCAGCATTGAGTGAAAAATGCTGAATGGCGTTAGCCAGATTAATGCTCGTCTTCACACTGTCATATATCCGTGTACCAAGTCTAAGGGTATCAGCGTTAAATGTAATGTTTGAAGTGAACGAACTAAAATCTCCCTTTGGCGCAAAAGTATAATTTCCGTAATTGTTAAAATGCTTAAATTCAGCATCTGCATTTCTTAATAGTATTACAGTATCTTTGTACGCAAATTCATCAAGGTTTGCTTTTGTATAACCATTAAAGCCAAGCGAAGAATTCTTTATGCTTCCCTTAATATCTCCTTTTAAATACATGTCGCTTAAGAAGAACATCTTCGAAACTGCATCGGGATCTTTTGTTTTAAGCTCATAAGTAAAATCCATTGAAGCATTAGAAATAGCAGTGTTTTGCACAGGCATAAGAGTATCAAGGTTGAATTTCTTACTTATCTCATTTTGTATCATTACTATGTTGCTTGCAATAACAACGCCGATTTCCGCAATCTTAAATGTACCCTTTGCATTGAAATCGATAAGGTTACTTGTTAACACCACGTAATCATTTGCGCCTGATGTTGAGATTTTAAGATCAATCGGTGTAGCAAGAAAATCATAATTCCCGTAATATGAATTCGCCAGATTTATGTTGTAGGTTCCTTCGAGTCCTTCGGGGGATATTCCCCTTCCGTTCATATCGAACGCAAATGTGAGGCTGCTTTTATCATCAGCATTCTTTGTATATGTAGAAATATCCAGATTCTTTACATGGCCTTTAAGCGAATAAACAGGATTATTAAAATCACGGATATTTACATTGCCTTTAACCAGAGCATCAAATTTTCCGGATGCATAAGTAACGTCTGCTTCTATGTTATATCCCCGCAGGTTTAGAATGCCTGCTGATTTATCGATCTTCTGCTCGAGTAATTTCGTATCGTGAAGCTCATACTTTAAAGTTGTATTTATATTAGCAAGATCAAATCCGCTTCCGATAGCCTCAACGTGCCCGTTTATATTGCTTTCAAGCTTTGGGTCTTTAATTACTTTGCCAATATTGCCGCCAGTTACATCAACTGAAGTGCTGTATTTGAAATTCGGAACTTTCAGGTTCATGTTATAAAACCCTTTGGCATTCCCAACTGTTGACTGCATATCAAAAGTTGATTCAAAATCCAGCGGCTCGCCTTTATATGTAACATTCCCTGTAACAACGCCTAAATGTGTATAATCAGGTATTGGCAGTCCCGGGGTATATCTCTTTGTATCATCAGGGTCAATTCTGAACTCATTGCTTTTCACATCAAACCACAAATATTCAGGATCAACAAGATTTTTCATCCTCCCGGTAAATCCCATATTGGTGTTTGGAGTTTCTATCCTGCATTTTTCTATAATTATATCATCAAACTTGCCTTTTGCTGTTAATTCAAAGAACAGGTCGCCATCAAGAAAGTCAACCGGAGGCAGGAAAGCTTTGAGATCATCAAAATCGAAATTTTTACCTACAACACTCAGCCTTAGGTCTTTGCCTTTAAACGATGGAAGACCGTCAACTTTCATCAGATCAAGTTTATCAATGAATACATAATCCATCATTACCCAGCTACGGCTTGATTCAATATTCAGCTTGTTGATCTCTGCGCGTGATTTTGAGATGTAAAAATCTCCTGATAGCCCTTTGAGATCAAATCCAAAGTTTGAGTTGAATCCCAAATGGTCTATCCATAACTGAATTGCATTTTTATCATATTGCGCGCGGGTTTCAAGCGTAAGTGAGCTTATTTTAAGATTATCTGTTGTAAGTGATTTTGATGGTAATATATTTAAAGCTGTTATCGGGATATCCTGCGGTTTAACGGCGAGCATCACAAAATTCAGGTTTTCAATTCTTAAATGCTGAATGTCTATTTTCCACTCAAATTCGCTTGAATCCTGTGTAGTGTCTTCAGTGGAAAACAGATATGCAAAATTCCACACTGAATCACCTTTATCATTAAATATCCTTGTGAAATTTACAGAAGGATTGGTTACGGTTGCCTCAGTAATTTCAATAGTCTTATCAAGCAGCTTAAATATATTAAAATTCACCTTAAAACGGTCAAGCTTTATCATCTCATCCTGCCTGACCTTAAGCATAGCATCTTTTACAATAATTTCGCTGAAGAAATTGCCTTCGATCTCACCAATCGTTAACGAAGAGCCTTTTTTGTTAAAATCTTCATTTAACTTGTCAACCAGATATCCTTTAAGAATATCCCTGAATACAGCAGTTTGTGTAATAGAAACAAGCAGGGTTACAAGCAGAAGAATAATGCAAAAAGACAAAATAAAGTAAGAAAAAAACCTGGATTTTTTCTTTTGTTTTTGCGCTCCATTTTTTTTGAGTAGCTCCGGCGCTTTTGGACTCTTTAATGTTTCTATTTTTCTTTCTTCAGCCAAATAATTTACTTAGTGTAAAGCTGAATTATTTTATCTATGATATTTGTAGATGAATTATTTTCAACAAATTTGATCCGTTTTATTTCGCCGCCGTTATTTTTAACAACATCAGCGCCAACAATTTTATCTTCACTCCAGTCAGCACCCTTTACCAAAACATCCGGCAGAACATTACTTATCAGATTAAACGGGTTGTCTTCATCAAAAATAACAACAAAATCGACCGGTTTAAGATTCGAAAGAACAAATGCCCTGTTTACCTCAGGCACAATAGGACGCTTATCGCCTTTTATCATTTTTACAGAACTATCTGAATTTAACCCGACAATTAATACATCACCCATGCTTTTTGCTTCAAGAAGGTATTCCACATGTCCCATGTGGATAATATCAAATACTCCGTTAGTGAAAACTATTTTTTTCTTTTCTGCTCTCAGTTCCCTTAGCAGTTCCTGAAGACCCTCTCCTGTATAAAATATTCTTTTCATCAAATTCAGTTCTTAAGAGAGTCTATTAATGCTTTTTTATAGATCGGGATTATCCCGACTTCTTCGCAAACAATCCCTGCGGCCTGGTTTGCGAGTAATACTGCTTCGGTTATGGTTGCGCCTCCGGCAATTGCCACAGCAATTGTTGAGATAACTGTATCGCCTGCGCCTGAGACATCCGCAACTCTTCTGGCTTTTGTGGGGATATTTAGCATTACAGTCTTGCCATTTTCTTTATCAAAAAGCATCATCCCTTTTTCTCCGCGTGTTAATACAAGATACTCGCAGTTAAGCCGATCAATAAGTTTTCTTCCGGCTTCAACTGCGCTTTGGTCTCCGTCAACTGTCATTGCAAGTATATCACTTACTTCTTTCCTGTTGGGCTTGAAAATTGTTACATCTCTGTATTCAAAAAAATTGGTAAATTTCGGATCAACATATACAGGCTTTTTTGCTTTCCTGCAAAGAGTGATTATTCCTGTGATAAGCTCTTTTGTTAAAACTCCTTTGTTATAATCCTGGAAAATTACTGCTTCGAAGTTTTTAAGATTACTCTTTACAAATGCGAGGATCTTATTTCTCAGGTCGTTTGAAAGATCATGCTTCTTTTCGCTATCAACCCTAAGCACATGCTGCGAATGAGAAATTACTCTTGTCTTTGCAGTGGTTGGTCTTGATTTATCTCTGAAAATTCCGATCGTTGAAAGCTTAAGGCTTTTCATCACCTTAATGTAATCTTTTGAATCATTATCATGTCCAATTACACCAATGAGAATTGGCTCAGCCTCAAGAGCTTTGATGTTATTTGCAACATTTGCCGCACCGCCAAGCTTATATTCGGTCTTTTTAGTATCAATAACGGGTACAGGCGCCTCGGGAGAAATCCTTGAAATATCACCGTAAACGTATTTATCAAGCATTACATCACCAATTACGGCGATTTTCTTGTTTTTACTTTTGCTTAAAATCGCGCCAAGCCTTGAAGAAGATATGTGTATAGTCATTAAGTTATGGATTCAGACAAATTCCCGAGAAATTGGGAAAATAATTAAAATTAAGCAAATATAGAGTTATTAGATGGTTTATTCAATTGAAAAACATGATTAATCCTTTCATTGAAACCCTGCGATTTTTTGCGTATTTTTGTTGTTCTATGCAATTTACCAAGCGAACAAATACATGCGGCGAGCTGGAGCTTGCTGATTCAGGAAAACGTGTCTCTCTTAACGGGTGGGTATCACAGGTCCGTGACTTGGGCGGGGTTATTTTTGTTAATCTAAGGGATAGATACGGCGTAACTCAGCTTACAATTCCTTCCGAAAACAAGCAAGTTTACGATATTGCCAAATCACTTGGTTTGGAATATGTTATTTCGGCTACGGGGATAGTTCAGAAAAGAAGTTCCGCTAATCCGAATATGAAAACCGGTGAGGTTGAAGTCCTTGCGGAAATTATTGAAATATTGAATGTTTCTGAAACTACTCCTTTTGTAGTTGAGGAAGAAGTTAAGGCTTCCGAGGAGTTAAGATGGAAATACCGTTACCTGGATCTCAGAAGAAAAAAAATAGCCGATAACCTTGTTCTAAGGAGCAAAGTTTACCAGATAGTGCACAGATATTTTGAACGTGAGAATTTTGTTGAGATAGAAACTCCGATTTTAATGAAATCCACTCCAGAAGGTGCACGCGACTATCTTGTACCATCACGCGTTCATAAAGGAAAATTTTACGCGCTGCCGCAATCACCGCAAACATATAAGCAGATACTTATGGTAAGCGGAATGGATAAATACGTGCAAATATGCAAATGTTTCCGTGATGAAGACCTTAGGGCCGATAGGCAGCCTGAGTTTACACAGATTGATCTTGAAATGAGTTTCGTTGAGGAAAAAGATGTATTCAAAGTTGTTGAAGGCGTTATTTGTGATATATGGAAAGAAGCTGCAGGCATTGAGCTAAATACTCCATTTAAAATTATGAGCTATGATGAAGCAATGCAGGCATTTGGAAGCGATAAGCCGGATTTAAGAGTCAAAGGTGAGATGAAAATCGTTAATATAACAGATACCGTTAAGAATACCGAATTCAAAGTTTTTAATGATGCAATTTCGCAAAAAGGAATTGTTGCAGGAATAAAATTGACCGCTCAGGAAGTTTCAAGAAAAATTATTGATTCATTGACAGATTATGTGAAGACATTAAAATTTGGCGGACTTGGTTATATTAAATATAATGCTGACGGATCATCTGCATCTCCGATGCTTAAATTTTTGAATGATGAGATTCAGTCCGGGATTAAGAAAGATTTTGATGCAAATCCGGGTGATGTTGTATTTATTTTATCAGGCGAAAAGAAAAAGGTTCTTTCTGCGCTTGGCAATTTGCGGCTTAAGCTTGCTGAAATGTTTAATTTGATAGATGAGACAAAGTACGAATTTGTGTGGATAAACAATTTCCCAATTTTTGGATTTGAAGAATCCGATAACAGCTTTTATGCAGAACACCATGCTTTTACTATGCCAAATACAGAAGACATGGCAAAACTGGATAATGGGTATAAAAATCCGAAAGAAAATATAGAAGACCTCTTGAGCATAAGGGCAACATGTTATGACCTTGTTTGCAACGGAAACGAATTTGGCTCAGGAAGCATTAGAATACACAGAAGCGACATTCAGCAGAAGGTATTTTCAGTTCTTGACCTAACCAAAGATCAGCAGGAGGAGAAGTTCGGATTTTTACTGGATGCGTTCAAGTTCGGCGCTCCCCCACATGGCGGTTTTGCTCTCGGGTTTGATAGAATTATTGCCATTCTTTGCGGAACTAAGGATATCCGCGAAACAATAGCCTTCCCAAAAACGACAAGCGCAGTGGGATTGATGGATAGCTGCCCGAGTATCGTTGAAGAAAAACAACTAAAAGAGCTGGGAATATCAATCAACAGTTAACAATTTTCAATTAGCAATATTCATATTCAAGAATCTCGATTTGCAGCAAACATTAAAAACATGAGCCATAAGATAGGAAATACAGAAATAGAAGTAATCCAGGGTGATATAACCTTGCTTGATGTTGAGGCGATCGTGAATCCCGCAAATACATTTTTGCTTCATTCTGGCGGACTTGCAGCCGCAATAGTAAAGCGCGGCGGAATGATAATTCAGCAGGAATCAAAAAAGATCGGCAATATTCCAACCGGCACGGCAGTCATAACAAGCGGCGGCAATTTGAAAGCCAAGCATGTGATTCATGCAGTCGGCCCGAAGTATAAAGACGGTAAATCCGGTGAAGCCCAGAAGCTTGCCTCGGCGGTAAGCTCGGCCCTGATAGTTGCTGAACGTAAGAAGCTGAAATCAATCGCAATACCTGCAATTAGTTCAGGGATATTTGGTTACCCCACTACTGAGAGTGCAAAGATAATTGTAGAGACAACACTTGAGCATTTTGATGCTAAGAAGAAATCCAGCGAAGAAACCACGCTTGAAAAAGTTGTGTTCTGCTTATTAGATGAAACTGCTTTTGAACAATTTAATAGAGAAGTAAAAAATAAATTCAAATAGAATGAATTATAAATCAATAAATATTGATCCGGAAATTCTTGGCGGGACACCGGTGTTTAATGGTACCCGGGTTCCGATCCAGACTTTATTTGATTATTTTGAAGGCGGAGATTCATTACAGCAATTCTTAGACGATTTCCCAACGGTAGAAAAGGAAAAGGCACTGGACGTTCTTAATATTATCAACTCACAATAATGGAATAAACTCAATAAATAATTAATATAACCTAACAAAAAATGCCTAAAACATTAGAAAAAGATTTAAAGCTTGAAAAGTTCAAAGTAAAAGACCTCTCGCTTGCTGAGTGGGGAAGAAAAGAAATACGTCTTGCTGAAGCTGAAATGCCGGGACTCATGGCTATCAGGGAAGAATACAAAAACTCCAAGCCTTTAAAAGGCGCAAGGATAGCCGGTTGTTTGCATATGACTATTCAAACAGCGGTTTTGATAGAAACACTTATCGAGCTTGGCGCTGAAGTAAAATGGTCTTCATGCAATATTTTCTCTACACAGGATCACGCAGCAGCGGCAATTGCTGCAGCAGGTATTTCGGTTTATGCCTGGAAGGGCATGAATGAGGAAGAGTTTAACTGGTGCATCGAGCAGACACTCTTCTTCGGTTCTTTCGATAGGCCTTTGAATATGATACTTGATGACGGCGGCGACTTGACAAACATGGTTCTTGATGATTACCCCGAGCTTATTGCCGGAATTAAAGGTATCAGCGAAGAAACTACAACCGGTGTTCACAGGCTGTATGATAGAATGAAGAACGGAACACTTTCATTACCCTGCATAAATGTAAATGATTCTGTTACAAAATCGAAGTTTGATAATAAATACGGCTGCAAGGAATCACTTGTTGACGCAATAAGGCGCGCTACTGATGTTATGATGGCAGGCAAGCTTGCCGTTGTTGCAGGTTATGGTGATGTTGGAAAAGGTTCATCACAGTCACTTCGCGGTGCTGGTGCAAGAGTTTTGGTAACCGAGATTGATCCGATCTGCGCTCTTCAGGCCGCAATGGATGGATACCAGGTTGTTACTATGGATGAAGCTGCTAAAGTTGCTGATATTCTGGTTACAGCAACCGGCAATCTGAACATTATCACAGACAGGCACTTCAAATCAATGAAAGATAAAGCTATCGTTTGCAATATCGGTCATTTTGATAACGAAATTGATATGGCATGGCTGAATAAGAATTACGGCAGCACAAAGGAAACCATAAAACCGCAGGTTGATATTTACAATGTTGACGGCAAGGAAATTATTGTTCTTGCAGAAGGCCGCCTTGTAAATCTGGGCTGCGCGATGGGGCACCCTTCGTTTGTAATGTCGAATTCATTTTCAAACCAAACACTTGCACAGATTGAGCTTTGGCAGAATCACACCAACTACAAAAATGAAGTTTACGTATTGCCAAAGCATCTTGATGAAAAAGTTGCAAGGCTCCATCTTGCAAAGGTAGGCGCTAAGCTTGAGAAACTCTCTCCAGAGCAGGCAAAATATATCGGCGTCGAGGTAGAAGGACCTTTCAAAGCAGAGTGGTATAGGTATTAATTAATCCATTATAGACTAAAGGCAGTCAAATATTAATTGACTGCCTTTTTTTATTGTATTAACTGAGATGGGGAAGCCCCGGTTATGAAAACCCGGAGCTTTTTAGGAGGTAAAACAATTGCGGTATTCCAGTGAGTAAAAACTTAGAAGACGAGACTTAGAAGATTATCAATTGTTGATTTTAAAGACCAGTAGTATTGAACATTGTAGAATAATATGTATGCTGCTACTAATGCGCCCTGAACCATTGTTATTATAAAATTTATTGCTTTCATTTTAGTATTCCCTTTATTTTTTATTTTTTTGTTTTTTATTAAAGACCCTGGTTTGATTTGCTTTCGTAATTTCTTTCAATGAACCTTCTGTAATCTAATTCGTTGTGCATTTCTTTAAATTCGCCGTTTCCCTCAAATACCCAGTAGAACTGAAAATCTGTGATCTTGAAATTTCTGATGGTTACTTTGTTTTTTTCTGCGTTTTTCATTTTTTTAATCTCCGTTTATTTTTTAATTTTTGTTCTTAATCAATTCTTATGTACAAAGATATTTCTGAACCTTAAGGTATTTCTTACAGATTCCTTACAGAGTTAAATATTTGTTAATTCATTTATTTATATCTATGATTTGAACAAATGGAGATCTCTGATTAAAGGGTAATAAAGGCACTGAATTATTGATAAATCTCTTTTAAATTGCTTGAAATGCAGGAAACCATAATAAAAACGCGGATTACCCCTAAAAAACTCACTGATAAGATAGTTTCAAGGGAGAGACTGCTCAATAAGTTTAGGGATAATTCAGGCAAAAACATGATCTTTGTTATGGGACCAGCAGGTTATGGCAAAACCACATCGGTTTTGGACTACCTCAATACCGATCAAAAGCCCTATGCCTGGTTCTATATATCACCTGATATTGAGAGCTTTCACAGCTATGTTAATTACTTTGTACATTCCTTAAGATTGATTAAGAGTGATTTCGGCCAGAAAACTCTAGAACTTGCTTCTTCACTTGCCGGGAGCGATTTGTTCTCAATTGATGAAGCCGGTTCAATCAATTCAATTATTGGCACATTTGTTAATGAGTTTATCACAGAATTTGCTGAGGAAACATATATTGTACTTGATGACCTGCACAATATACCTGAAAACACATGGCTCAATACAGCATTCAATTCTCTGATAGAGAATTTCCCTGCAAACTTGCATATTATTATTACAAGCCGTTCTGAGCCGGATTTTAATGTTGCGAAGCTCAAAGCAAAGCGTAATCTGCTGATAATTGACAGCAATGATCTTAATTTCACTCTCAATGAAACTGAAAAGCTTGTCACCGATATTTATTCAATTCTTCACAGCAAGGATGATATAGGCAGGCTTGATAAAAAGATTGATGGTTGGGTTACAGGACTGCATTTGATACTACAGGCATATGGAGAAGACTTTAAAAAAGTTACAGCCGGCTCTCACAAAAAAGTAGATGAGAGTATCTTTGATTATTTTGCAGAAGATATATTCAATAAGGTAAGCGCGTATAACCAGGATTTTCTGCTTTTTACATCAATGCTTGATTCTTTCACCACTGAAATGTGTGATAAGGTCATGGAAATCACAAACAGTAAACAAGTACTGGGCGAGCTTAAACGGAAAAATCTTTTTATTGAATCAACAATTTTAGAGGGCAAAAATAATGAGGCTGAAAACCTGTACAGCTATCATAATTTATTCAGGCAGTTTCTGAACACAAAGCTTATTGATTCAAAATCCGAAAATGAGATTACTTCTTTTGCCGAAAAGATATTCAACTATTATCTTGAGACCGGGGATAATATTTCAGCTATTGAATTTTCACTCAAAGCTAAAAATTATAAAAAAGCCTATTCACTCATTATTAATGAGTATGAAAGCATTTTCGCTATGGGGCGTTATGAGCAGTTGTGGAGATGGGTAGAGCAGTTTCCTCATGAAACAGTTGAACAAAACTCAGACCTGCTTTTCATAAAGGGTAAACTGTACAGATTTTTGAAGAGCGACCTGGAAAAGGCATCACAGCTATTCAAGAAAATTATTTCAAATTCCACACCAAATTCGAAGTTGCATGTGTTCGCAAGTTCTGAACTTTCAGAAATACTTCAGGCAACAGGCAAGCCCGAAGAAGCTTTGAATATATTTAAGAAGCTTTATGAGATCCCGACTCCGTCTGAGCTAAAAGCAAAGATCATTATCTCTCTTGCCCGTTCATACTATCGGCTGGGAGCTAAACATTATGATAGTATCATTAAGCTTTTGGATGAAGGCATTTTAATAGCAGAAGAAAATGAACTTGAACAGGCAATAACCGATATATACGGACTTTATGGCAGGATCTATTTGAATAAGGGTGATTTCATAAAATCACAGCATTACTTTGAAAGTACTGCAAAGCGCGAAAGGAATATCTATAAGAAGTTTCAGACTATCAATAACCTTGTTCTAAGTTTCGGGTGGAGCGCTCAATATGCCAAAGCAAAGGAATTTTACGATGAGGCCGCGAAGATCCGTGAACAATATAAAGGCCCGGTTTTTGAGCGTGATTTCATGAGGTTAACTGCACTTCTTTCGTTTGAAACCGGGGATTATGAATCTGCCATAAAGCATTTATTGGGTCTTGTTAACCTTGATAAGAAAAATAAGGTCAGTTCATATTTTACGCTTCACTACCTGTATATTTGCGAAGCATACATGCTCATAAATGATCATGACAAAGCCAAAACTTATCTTGAGCTAGCCGGAATTTCAAAGGATCCGAAAGATGAATATCTTAATATTGAATTGAATTCACATATAGCAATGCTGGAAAAAATGCAAACAGCAGATCCAGAAATAGAGAAAATATTTCTGGAAACTCTGAAATCCTATGAAGATTCTTCGTTATACAGCACTTCTCAGATTCAGTTTCATCTTGCAGATTATTATTTCAGGAAAGGTTTATTCAGCACATCACTGCAGTATCTTGATAGCTGCTTAAAAACTGCTTCAGAAAAACAGTACAATTCATTTTTGGTTCAGCATTTTCTTCAGATGCGGTACCTGTTTGACCTTGCTCTGAGCAATAACCTTCATAAAAAGTATATTACTAAGATATATGATATTTTTGTCGAAAGAAATTCATTCATGTGGCTCTCAACAGAGTGCATTAAAAGGAATAATTCAGATTCAATAAGTTCGTGGGATATACAGCTTAATACTCTCGGGGGAATAGAATTGTATGTAAGGGGTAATCCTGTTTCAGACGAAAAATGGATAAGAAAGAAAAGTAAATTGCTGCTGATCTATTTGCTTGTTAACCAGGGCATAAAGATCAATAAAGATAAAGTCCTTGGTCTGCTTTTCAATGAACTCTCTGCAAGCAGCGCAGAAAATGTGTTTCACCAGGCAATTACAAATATCCGCGGTGCATTGAAACCGGTGTTGAAAGTTCATACTGCAGTTGAAAAACCTTTAAAGAAAACTAAAAGTGCCAAAAGTGCAGAACCTGTACCCGATTTTTCACTAAATTATCTGAATTACGAAGATAAGATACTATATATGTCAAGTGAGTATATCTATAAGACTGATGTTCAGGAGTTTAACCGGCTATATAGTATAGTTAAATCTCCCGAAACTGATGTAAGCAGGAAGATAGAAAATGCGAAACTGGCATGTGAGCTCTATAAAGGTGAGTTCCTTCCCGGATATTATGATGAGTGGATCGAAGAAATGAGAACAGTATTAGAGCATAAATACATCGAAATATGTGAGGTTTTGATAGAATTACTCCATAAAAACAAGAATTTTGATGAACTTATCATTTTCACAGAAAAGCTTTTGCAGGTTGATAAGCTGCATGAAGAAGCATCACTTGCATTAATAGAAGCGTATTCTGCAATTGGGAATCATAACATGGCAAAGAAAAAATTTTCACAATTACTTAAGAATTATGAAGAAGAGTATGGCGAGAAGCCTTCTAAAAAGATTATGGACCAGGTTCGCGAAATCCTGGATAAGGATCAATAGAGTACATTATCAGAATCTCAATTAAACCCTGATTTAAGACACAAAAATTATTCCACAAACCACAATATTTCTGGCTTAGTCTCTACTTTTCAAAGTTACCTCAGGTATTCACCTGATGTGCATCAGTTGAATATCTGACGCCACAACGTAACGTACTTTTACAACTAATAATATCATTGGTTAGCATAAAGCTAAGAAATGTTGATTTCGTTCGTTTTTCAATACTTTTTACTGTAAGAAACTTGTAAGAGCTTTCATAAGCTTTCCAAATATCTTTGTATAGAATTTAATTATTCAATTCTAAACAAACTTAAAAGAAAGCAAAAAAATGAAAAACTCAAACAATGTAACTTTCAAAGCAGCAAGAATCGTTTTAACAGCAGTTATCGTAACTATGTCAGTTCTTTTTCCCTACGGAATATTAAAATCACAGGATAACAACAGTCTTGAGGGAATTGTCCAGAATTTTGTTGCAACACAGGATGCCACAGTATTACAGCCATACGCGGACGCATTAAGTACAAGCATGAACTCAGGGCTATTCCATTCAGCAAAAGTTAAAAAGGGCTTCAGCTTCTACTTTGGGATTAAAGGCAGCGCATCTTATATAAATTGCGATAACCCGGTTGTGAAAGACGCCAACAGGACCTTCAGTATGATGCCAATGGCAGTTCCGCAGGTACAGATCGGTTCTTTGTACAGCACAGAAGTTTCAGCAAGATTTATGCCCACAATATCGCTTGGTAAATACGGTTCAGTTGGCACATGGGGAATTGGAATAAAACACGGATTCACAAGCCACTTCAAGAACAGTCCAATAGACGGAGCAATTGGATTTGCATACAACAGGATATCAATAAATGACTCCAAAAACAGTGAATTTGTAAATGCTTCATCAATGGCAGTGAATCTTCAGTTCAGCAAAGAGCTAAGCGTATTCACTTTCTACACAGGTGTACAATATGAAAAAACAAGTGCCAGCCTTAAGCTGAATTACCAGAATTTATCACATTCAGTGAATTATGAAAACGAAAACAAAATTAAGGCAATAGTTGGTTTGAACATTAAGCTTGGACCTGTAAACATTAATAGTGATTACAGTTTCGGGAAAACAAACTCAGTAAGTGCAGGATTTGGGTTTGGTTTCTAAATAGTATTATCCCTAATTACCGGTCATTTACACTGACCGGTATTTTTTTTAATATCATTGTAATCAAAAATTTAATTCGTTAAAATTACCAACTTCAATAGAAAATGAAAAAAATACTCATAATATCGCTTTTTTGTGTACAATCAATGGGTGCATTATCCCAGGTATGGGTTGAACAGTCGCCGCCGGTAGGGACTCCAGAGCTTTACTCAGTTTTTGCTTATAGCAGCACTATAGCATGGGTATGCGGAGACCAGGGAACTGTACTTTGTACTTCAACAAGTGGTGCAACATGGATACCAAGAGGCAGCGCACTGTTTTTAAGTAATAATATGTACGGAATATTTGCAACCAGCCAGGATACTGCTTATGTTGTTTGTTCAGTCGCCGGTGCCGGAAAAGTATTTAAGACAACAGATGCAGGCTTGAATTGGGTACAGAAATTTACAAGGCCAAGTACAAGCCTTAAAGATATTGAATTTGTTGATAGTCAGACTGGTTATGTTTATGGCAATCCGAGTGAGAAAAAGTGGTTTATTATCAGGACTACAAATGCGGGAGCTTCGTGGGATAGCGTTAATGTAACAAGGCCTGCTTCATTTGATGTAGATGATTTAGCATGGCCGAATGCACTTCATGTAAAGCGTATTGGTGTTGGAGGTCCTATTACAATTTGGTTTGGCACTAATGCCGCTGCAATTATGCGAAGCACAAATTCCGGGGCTTTCTGGACATCCAGCGCAACTCAAAGCAGCAATGTTTTTTCAATTACTTTTATTAATGATCAGATCGGGTTTGCCGGAGGGCAGGTACCATACAGGACTTTGAACGGAGGCTTAAACTGGACAGTACAGATAAATTATCCTAATTCCGGTGATTTCTTTTCTTTTGTAAATTCATCAGGATACTTATTTTATTCATCGGGGTTCAAGATATGTGTATCTACAAATACCGGAACCAGCTTTGCAGTTCAGTACTCCCAACCAAACCAGGAAAATTATAATCATATGGGCTTTGTTACTGTTGCTAATGATAATGCTGTTTCAACTTTAACCGGATGGGGTGTCACTGATGAAGGCAGCATTTCTCATTACACTGAAACGATCGGTATTTCAACGATAAGTACAACTATACCTGAAGAATTCAAATTGAAACAGAATTATCCAAATCCGTTTAACCCGGTTACTTACATTAATTTTGATATCCCCAAAAGAGGAAATCTAAGTCTAAAAGTTTTTGATGTTAATGGCAGACTTGTAAGAACAATTTTTGCGGGAGTGCTTAATGCAGGTTCTTACAAAGCTGATTTTGATGCTTCAGAGCTTCCAAGTGCAGCATATTTTTACAGGCTTGAGACTGAAGATTACATCGAAACAAGGAAAATGGTACTGATAAAGTAGTTTTGTAGTTGGTTATTTTCATATGGCTTTGTTGTGGCGTCAGATATTCATCTGACGCACGTCAGGTAAATACCTGACCTCACAATTTAAAGACAATAAGTTTAGCAAGAGACATTCTCATATTTAATACTAATCTTGGTACCATGTATTGGCAGTAGTTTTGCATACATTCATCTGCATTGAATAAAACCCTTAAATTCGATATTTTTGTAAAATTTGCAAGAAAGCTAGCGTAGCTCAGTTGGTAGAGCAGCGCATTCGTAATGCGCAGGCCACCGGTTCGACTCCGGTCGCTAGCTCTTAATTCCTGTTTATTCCCGCATTTTTCCATATTATGTAATACATTTAAATTAATTCTATTTACGATAACTCAAAAATACGAACTTACTTCTTCTGGCTTCTGCTCATAGCTGTACAGGCAGTATGGATTATTAATTCAGACGGCTTTTACTTCATCGATGATTCAAGTCATTTTAACTACAACAGGCATTACTTAGAATCTATTGGACAGAGCATCGGGGCATGGCATAGAATGGGAAGAGTTTTGCTGTTCTCCCTGCCTGCACAATTTGGCTTGAAAGGCGTACAGATCACCTCAGCGCTTCTGTTCATAGTCACAATATTTATTGCTTACAGGATCTTAAAGCAGAAAAGTGTTAAATATGCTGAGTGGGTTATTCCTATTATAGGCTTTCAGCCTGTACTTTTCAATGTATCATACACAACTCTCGCAGAATTACCTGCGGCCTTCTTAATTGTACTCTCATTTTATTATTACTTAAAGAATAAGCCCGTTCATGTACTAATTATCTCTTCGCTGATTTTTATTTTTCGGACGGAGTATTATTATGTTGCCGGAATTTATCTTCTAATATATGCGTATCAGAAGAATTGGCGGGTTCTGCCCTGGTTTTTTGCGGGTCCGTTATTATGGTACCTTTATACCACTGCGATTACGCTCAATCCGATACAGTTTTTTTATGATATGACCCTGCACTCAAGGCTTCTGAAGATTGATGCCGGTGTTGACTGGTATTACTATTTCCTTCATTCGGCGAAGATCTATGGAGTATTGCAGACATTTTTTTTCATTTGCGGTACTATTGCAGTGCTGATGAAAAGAGAATTTAAGGATCTTTACATACTAGTAGTTATAGTTCTAGCAGGCATTACAGTACAGACTCTCCTTGCATTAAAGGGGCTGAACCTGACCTGCAGCATTGGCCAGTTAAGATATGTTGCAGTTGTTGGCCCTGCATTGGGGATAGTTTCAGTAATAGGAATCAGCTTGTTGTGGAAGATTTTAAGGAATAACATTGTCAGATCATCTATTATGCTGATATTTGTATTCATCATGTTTATATTGGGTCCGTATTCAACTCCTTATCACAATAAGTTTGAGATTGAGAAAGTATCAGAAGATATAGTTAGTTACACTGATAAGAATTATCCCGGTTATAAATTGATTTCAAACATGCACCAGCTTGCAAATGCCCTTGATGAATCTCAAACGGGCGGGAAAAGATTCACGTTACTTTCGCAAAGTAACGTGAATAACAATAACAAAGTCCTTATTGTATGGTGCAGCTACTTAGAGGGCTCCCCTTTTGTTGATGATGATGTAACTCTTAAGGAAATTGAGTCAATTCCGGGTATCAAACAGGTGAAAGATTACAAAGATACAGTCAACAATTGTACGAGCATTCCGATTTACAGTAAATACAGGAAAGAAGGAGATGAATTCAAGCGCTCCAGAGATTTTATCGATTACATTATCGGAGACCAGACTACATGGGAAACAATTGATATAAGAGTTTTTTTGAAAGAGTAAAGAATTTATTTAAACATATAATCAAATGTTAAAGATATGAAGATCTTAACAATCACTCTATTCGCATTAATTATGGCCACAATAACATCAGAAGCACAGGATGCAAATAAACAGCTATGGGATCTTTTTTCCGTATACGACGAATACAATCTCAGATCGTACCCTGAAGGAGCTACTTACGAAGGAGATCACCGCTTCGACGACCTGCTTTCTGACCAGTCAGATTATGCCACAATAGAAGGCTATGCTCAGACGCGCACTTTCCTCAAAGATCTCTTAAACATTGATTACAATTCCTTATCAAATGAAAACAAACTCAACTATGACCTGTTCAAAAGAAGCCTGGACATAAGCCTTGAGGGAGAAAAATTCCACTGGCATTACACTCCAATCGGTCAGCAAGGCGGCATACATATTGGTTTCCCGCAGATCGTCAACTATCAGCCGCACTCAGTTTATGAGGATTTTCAGAAGTACTTCAAACGCCTGCGCGGCTTTGAAAAGCAGGTTAACGATGTAATTGATAACATGAAAAAAGGTATGGCAATTGGCTTAATGCCGCCTTCTTTTATTATTGAGCAGACCCTTCCGCAGATGGAAAGTATAATGAATGTAAAGCCTGAAGAATCTGTTTTTTATTCAATATATAAGAAAGAAAATAAACTGAGCGTTGAGGAAAAAGAAAAAGTTTCTTCAGAATTGATTGATATTATAGAAACAAATGTAAATCCTGCATACAATAAACTGCATGAATTTGTGAAGAATGAATACCTCCCTAAATGCAGGAATGAAGCGGGCATTTGGTCATTGCCGGATGGAAAAGAAAGATATGAAAATTCCGTTAAATATTATACAACGCTTGATTCAACTGCGGATGAGATCCACACAATAGGGATGAATGAAGTTACACGACTACGCGGTGAGATGGAGAAACTCAAAGACAGCATTGGCTTCAAAGGAAGCCTTGATGAGTTCAACACTTTCCTGAAAACAGATGATCAGTTCTATTACAAAGATAAAAATGATCTTTTGAATGGCTTCAGGGCAATTCTGAAAAAAATGGATTCTAAATTACCCGATCTTTTCTCTCATTTACCGGAAGTTAGCTATGACCTGTTTGAAATGGAGGAATTTCGGGCAAAATCAGCTCCCGCAGCTTATTATTACTCCGCCCCTGAAGACCGTTCACGCCCCGGATATTTTTATGTGAATACATATAATCTGAAGGCAAGGCCTATATATACCATGACAGCATTGGCTCTACACGAAGCAGTTCCGGGTCATCATTTGCAGATATCTTTGTCGCAGGAACTTAAAGGTCTGCCAAAATTCCGCAGAGATTATTCTGTAACTGCATTTGTAGAAGGCTGGGGACTGTATGCTGAGCATCTAGGTTACGAAACAGGAATGTATGACGACATTTACCAGAAATACGGCGCATTGACATTTGAAATGTGGCGCGCATGCAGGCTTGTTGTAGATACAGGCATACATGAAAAAATGTGGACCCGCGAAGAGGCATATGAGTTCATGAAGAAAAATACTCCAAATTCAGAGCAGGACATTCAGTCTGAAATTGACAGGTATATATCCTGGCCGGGGCAGGCGCTTGCCTATAAAATGGGTGAATTAAAAATAAAGGAACTTCGGAAACTTGCCGAAACTAAGCTTGGAGAAAAGTTTGATGTAAAGGAATTTCATGATGTTCTGTTAAGAAATGGCGCTATACCTCTGAAGCTTCTGGAGAAGAACATAATAGAATGGATCAAATCTAAGCAAAGCTGAGCAATTCAGAACGTTACTGCTCTGTCTGGTATAATTCTTTCAACATCATGCGTTCTTTTGGGTTAGTAATTACTATTATTTTACAATTTTCTGAAATTAGATGATCCATCTTGGGATTATAAGTCCATTCGTCATCTGTGACTGCGGCAAGTACAAGAGTATTCGGATATTTATGTAATTCCAGCTCATTAAGTTTTTTGCCGGCATGCTTTTTATGCAATGATACTTCTTCTACTCTGAGATTTTTATCCTTATCTGTTAAAAGCCTGTCAAGAAATCCGACAACTGCCGGCCTTGTCATTTCAGAGGCCATTCTCATACCGGCAATATAATTCTCTGTAATTACACTGTCTGCTCCGGCTTTCACCATCTTCTGTTGGTTTGCAGCTTCGAGGCATCTTGCAACAACCTTTATTGAAGGGTTTATATATTTTGCCGTTAAACTGATAACAAGGTTCTGATTATCATCTCCTGTTGCAGCAAAGATGCCTTTTGCTGTTTTAATCCCTGCATTTTCGAGCACTTCTTCAATATCCGCATCTCCGATTAATGTAATGACTTTAGGATATTTCTCTGAGACAATTTGAATAATCTCTTCATCTTTATCAATTACAACGCAGGTCCTGTCTGTTAAATATAATTCATTCAAAATTACTGAGCCAACCCTGCCTGCACCACAAATGATGTAATGATTTTCAAGTTTGTTTATTACTTTTTTCATTCTTCTTTTCTTAAATGTTTCTTTAAGCTGCCCTTCAACAATTAACGCAGTGAAAGTTGAAATAATATATGTTGCTGTCCCTATCCCTGTAAAAGCAATTAGGATCGTAAACAATCTCCCGGTTGAGTTATAAGTAAGGTCAATAATCTCTCCGTAGCCTATTGTAAGGATTGTAATAACTGTCATATAGAGGCAATCAATAAGTGAGTATTTGCCTCCCCCGATGTGCCAATACCCAAATGTTCCCAAAAAGAGAACAGCGGTAAGCAGCGCAAGAGGAGTTCTGAATTTCTTTAACAATTCTGAGGTCATATTAACACAAATTTAACGAAACGAGTATAGATAAACACTGATATTAATATATTATTTGATTATTTTTGTCTATCTAAAGCCAATGCACACACTTTTTCTTTTAAGGCATGCCAAATCAAGCTGGGAAGACCTGCTTCAGGAAGACATTAAAAGACCACTTAACAAAAGGGGCAAAAATGATGCGCCCCATATAGGGCGATTTCTTGCGGAAAAAGGAGATGTCCCGGACCTAATAATTTCAAGTACCGCAAAAAGGGCTTTGAGTACTGCAAAAAGGGTTGCTTCAGCAACCGGGTATGATACTGCCGGAATCTTGAAGGATAAAAGGCTTTATATGGCGGGTATTGATGATTTCCTGAGCGTCATATCGCAGGTTGATAATAAAGTAAAGCAGCTTATGCTTGTTAGTCACAATTACGGAATAACAGATTTTGCGAATTTCATAAGCAATTCTGATATTCAAAGCATACCGACCTGCGGCATAGTTAAGATAAAATTCGATTCAGGTGACTGGAAAGATGTACTGTACACTAAAGGTAAGCTGATCTATTTCGAATTTCCAAAGAACATTTTAAGATAAGGCTGTAAAAATTATATGGAATACAAGTTTTTTAACAGAGAGTTAAGCTGGCTTTCGTTTAACCACAGGGTTTTACAGGAAGCAAAAGACCCCTCTGTGCCAATTTATGACAGGATCAAATTTCTTGCAATTTTTTCATCGAATCTAGATGAGTTTTTCCGCGTTCGTGTTGCATCTCTTCGCGCTCTTGAAGTATTAAAAAAGAAATCTCAAAAAGAGCTCAAGTTTGATGTAACCAAGCTTCTTGACAAAATTTACAGGAATGTGGTAAAGCTTCAGGAGGAGTATGGAAATATATATGTTAACAACATCCGCCCTGAACTTGAAAGGAATAACATATACATAGTTGACCAGAATCAATTGACATCCGGACAAAAAGAATTTGTATCCGAAATCTTTAATGAACAGGTAGTTCCGCATATTATGCCTATGATAGTTGCTATGAAGAAGATAACACCCTTTTTAAGAAATCAGAGGCTTTACCTCGCAGTAAAACTTTCTGAGAAGCACTCTACAGGCACAATAAAAACCATGAAGAGAAAAAGATATAAATATGCAATTGTAGAAATACCTACAAATCATATTAACAGGTTTATACTGCTTCCGAAAATTGGAAATGATAACTTTATCATTTTTCTAGACGATATCATCAGGCTTTTTTTGCCGCAGATATTCTACGGTTATAATATTCATGAGTCATACTCGGTAAAGCTTACCCGCGATGCTGAACTTTATATTGAAGATGAATTCACAGGCAACCTGCTTGAGAAAATTAAGAAGAGCCTCGCAAAACGCTCCAGTGGGGCGCCAAGCAGATTCCTGTATGACAAGGACATGCCTGTATCTTACCTGAATTACCTGAAGGAAGCTTTGCTGTTAAGCGATGAAGATGTTTACCCGGGTGCAAGATATCATAATTTCAGTGATTTTTTTGACTTTCCGAACCCGGGAGTAAAATCACTTAACTATCCTGAACTTAAGCCCTTAAAGAGCAAAGAACTTGATTCGTATTCTTCGATGTTTTCCGCAGCTAAAAAGAAGGACCACTTGCTTTATTTTCCATTTCATTCGTATGAATATGTTGTAAACGCGATTGAAGAGGCAGCCAAAGACCCTAAAGTAACTTCTATCAGGATTACTCAATACAGGGTAGCCAGAGAATCGAAAATTGTAAACTCGCTCATAAAAGCTGCGCATCGCGGCAAAGATGTTACAGCATTTGTAGAAATTAAGGCAAGGTTTGATGAAGAGATAAACATCAAAAGCGCTGAGGAGATGCAGAAAGCAGGCGTCAAGGTTCTGTACAGCCTGCCCGGTTTGAAAGTTCACTCTAAAATGGCGCTGATTACAAGAATGGAATCAGGCACCCCGAGAAACTATGCTTATTTATCCACCGGTAACTTTAATGAAAAAACAGCCCGGCTTTATACAGACTATGGTTTTTTTACTGCAAACGAAGAATTGACTTACGAAGCTGAAAGAGTGTTTGAATATCTTGAAGGTAAAAAGACAGGGTATGAATTCAAACACCTACTGGTTGCCCAATTCGGTATGCGGCAGGGGTTTGAGGGTTTAATAGAAAAAGAAATCGAAAATGCAAAAAGTGGAATATCGGCGGCCATAACTATTAAAGTAAACAGCCTTGAAGATGAGAGGATAATTAAGAAATTATATGAAGCCGGCGCTGCCGGTGTAAAAGTAAAAATGATAGTTCGCGGAATCTGCTGTTTGATCCCCGGTGCAAAGGATATGAGTGAGAATATTTCCGGTATCAGCATTGTTGATAAATTCCTTGAGCATGACCGTGTCTATATTTTCCATAATGCTGGTGATGAAAAGATCTTTTTATCATCGGCAGATTGGATGAAACGTAATTTGAGCCGCCGGATAGAAGTTGCCTTCCCGATTTATGACCCGATACTCAAGAAAATGGTAAAAGACATAATCGAAATTAAACTAAGGGATAATGTGAAAGCACGCTTAATCGATGAAAAACAAACTAACCAGTATATTGTAAATGATGATATTGTTTCAATCCGGTCACAAGATGAAATTTACACTTTTTTAAAGAATTTGAAGAAATAAACTCAATTTTTCACCCTTCTCTGAATTCCGGTTATAAAGGAACAATATTTACACTGCGGAGTATAACCCTTAAGAAAGGAGGATTATAACATGAATGACAATATAATTCTCATCAATAATGACGGTTACGGCGCTCCCGAATTAAAGAAGCTTTCACAAGGCTTTACAATGAAGGGATTCATTGTAGCTGTAACAATACATATAGCTCTTGTTGCATCATATATGATCTTTGCTTACTTGAATGAAGCTAAAGCTAAAGATATTCCCAAAAACAACAGGGAAGTAATAAGATTTGTTGAGCTTGAAGCTCCTCCATCTTTAGATGAGACCGAGATACCTCCGGTTAAACAGGATGAAGTTGTTCAGAAAGTAAAAGACCTTTCCTCGCTTCAGCCAATTCCGGTAAGGAAAGACATTGCTGATGATGTTGTTCTTAAAACACAGGACCAGCTAGATAACATAACAGGAAATGTTTCAAGAGAAGGTGATAGTGTTGTTATTGCAAACACAAATGATATAAAAATTGATAATACAATTATCACCGATAAGATCGACAAATTACCACAGGATCCAGTAAAAGATGTTTACACTTTGAGCGAAGTAGATGTTATTCCTGAATGTATTAATCTAAGCCAGGTTAAGTCAATGATGAATTACCCAACGCTTGCACAGGAAATTGGCCTGGAAGGTAAGGTAACCGTAAAAGTACTTGTTGGAGCTGATGGTAGCGTACTGAAAATCGGCTCACTTACCGGTCCCGATGCATTTTACGACGAAGTAAAAGATAAGGCTATGAACCTTAATTTTACCCCCGGCCTGCAAAGCAACAAGCCTGTGAAAGTCTGGGTTACAGTACCTTTTAGTTTCAAATTGAAATAGAATCAAATGCCAATTTTAAGTTATTGTAAATCCGCTATTTAATATTTCTTTTTATCCCCTTATTACGTTAATTACTTTATTATATTTTATATATATATTTTATTAACAAGTACAATTCTAAAACCTGGATAGAATTAGCAATTGATAGAATTTCCGTCAGCACAGAAAGATCGCTTCAGAGACCTGATCGAGGGCCTGAATATTATTACCTACGAATTTGATCTTTCCGAAAATAGGTATATATATGTAAGCAGAATGGCTGAATCAATACTTGGATACAGTTACAATTCCTGGTTTACAATTGGTTTTTGGTATGATCATCTGCATCCCGATGACCGTATGTGGGCATCAGAATTCGGTAGATACCATACTAAGCAGCACAAAGCTCACGAATATGAATACAGAATGATAGCCTCAGATGGTTCGGTAAAATGGCTTAAAGATATCGCCACAGTCAATTTAAAGAACGGCGAACCTGAATGTTTGCAAGGAGTATTAATTGATATGACACAGCGCAAGCAAACCGAGTTTGAGCTGATGCAGAATAAAGAAATGTATAAAACCCTGGTTGAACAGCAATCCGAAATGATAACCAGGTGGAGACCCGATGGTACTTTTACATATGTGAACGATGTTTACTGCAGATTCTTCGAAAAAGATAAAAGAGAATTGATCGGGAAAACTTACATTCCTCAAATGCCTCCTGACGATCTGGATAGATTTACAGCGTTCTTCAAACAACTTACAAAAGATAAACCTGTTGGTACTTTTGTTCACAGGGTTATATTGCCGGATGGTGAGATAAGATGGCTGAAATGGACTGATAAGGCACTCTTTGATGATTCCGGTGAAATAGTTGAATACCAGACAGTCGGGCGTGATATAACCGTTCAGAAAAGGGCCGAAATAGCCCTGATGGAAAGTGAAAAACAGCTTCAATTGATCTTTGATAACGCCCCAATTGGTATGGCATTAACAGACTTTGAAAATAACTACATAAAAGTTAACAAAGCGTATTGCGAAATTGTTGGATATACAAAAGAAGAACTGATGACTATGACCTTTGAGGAGATTTCACATCCCGAAGATAAAAAACTGGATGAAGAAATTACAGCAAAGGCAAAATTGGGGCATGTGACTAATTTCAACTTCGAAAAAAGATACATTCATAAAAACGGAAGTACAGTCCTGACTGAACTTCATTTAAATGTATTAAAGAATAATACCGGCAGCCCGCACCAGATCATAGCGCAGGTTGTTGATATAACAAAAAGAAAAGAATCTGAACACATATTAAAACAAACGCAGGCAAGACTTTCCGCTATATTGAATAACCTTCTCATAGTCACCATTTATGAATACGGAGAGGATATAAATTTTGTTTCCGAAAATATCCTGGATATTCTGGGTTATTCCTCAGATGAATTCATGAATAACAAAGATCTGTTCAGCAATCTTATGCTTAAGGAAGATATCATAAAATATGACAGAAGGGTTGACGAGTGGAAGAAGAACGGCTCAGCCGGAGTATTAAGTAATGAAATCAGGGTAAGGAACAGGAAAGACGAGATTGTCTGGCTTGAAGACCATATGTTTGAGGTGAAACCGGAAAATGGTAAGACTTATTTTTCGGGAATCATGATCGATATTACACAGCAGAAAAAGACGAAACAGAAGATACACGATACTGAAACCAAGTTCGCAGCTGTTTTGAAAAACCTGCCAAAAGTTGTTGTTTACCAGTCCGGTGAGGGAAGAGACTTTGTTTCAGAAAATATAGCCGAAATGATCGGTTATCAGCCGGGAGATATAATTTCCGAAAAATACTTCTTTGGCAAAATCATGCATCCGGATGACCTTGTCAACGTGAAGAGTTCTCTCCAGAACTGGCACAAGGTAAACGAAGAAGGTATCCAGATAATGGAATTCCGGCTGGAAAAGAAATCCGGCGGATATGTCTGGATCGAAGACCATATGTTCAAAGTTAAAGCAGATGACGGACAGGAATACTTATCAGGAGTGCTGATTGATGTTACGGAAAGAAAGCTATATGAACAAAAAATCAGCCAGTCATTAAAGGAAAAAGAACTGCTGTTAAAGGAAATTCATCACAGGGTCAAAAATAACCTTCAGGTTGTATCCAGTTTGCTAAAACTGCAATCGGGATATGTGAGCGATTCTCACACACTTGATATCTTAACAGATAGCCAGAACAGAGTGAAATCTATGGCGCTGGTACATCAGAAGCTATACCAGTCAAAAGATTATTCAAAGATCGATTTTTCTGAATATCTCAAACAACTTTCGGTTCACCTGCTGAATTCATTCAGAACAACCTCAAACAGTGTGGAGTTAAATGTCAGTTCGGATAATGTATTCTTAAGTATTGATTTGGCAATCCCGTGCGGTTTGATAATTAATGAGCTTATTTCGAATTCACTTAAGTATGCGTTCCCGGTTGAAAGAAAAGGTATAATTAATGTAGGAGTAAATTCATTTAACAATAATGAATATCATATTACAGTACAGGATAATGGAATAGGCTTCCCGAAAGACATTAATTATAGAGATACGAAGTCTCTTGGTTTACAGCTCGTGAATACTTTGGTCGGGCAAATAGACGGCACAATTTCTATGGATAATCACGTTGGAACTTCGTTCAAAATAGGATTCTCCTCAAAAGAGAACTCAAAACTAAACTAAAGCATTCATTTTATACCATCATAAAACCGGATGAACTCTGATCTTATTTCATCCCTCACCCGCCGATAAACTTTCAGGATTTCCTCTTTAGACCCGATTGCATCAGCAGGATCATCAAATCCGATATGCAACCGGTTTTTAACTTCACCCGTAAATACCGGGCAAACTTCTTTTGCATTATCACAAACAGTTATCACGTAATCAAATGAATCACCGGTGAATTCATTTACATTTTGCGGAAACTGTGCTGAAATATCAATACCGGTCTCTTTCATTACTTCAACTGCATAAGGATTTACTTCCTTTTCCGGCCTGGTCCCGGCAGAATACACGTCCAGTTCACTATCAAAACTCTTAAAAAATCCTTCAGCCATTTGACTTCTGCATGAGTTACCCGTACATAATACCAAAATTTTAGCTTTCATAATAAATTCAGTATGTTGAAATTAAATATGGTTTGAAATTGTTATTAATTCAAACCAAGTATTAGTATTAATGACAAAGGCAATAATTATTATAATATTCATCATTTTATCGATATTAGTCGGGGGATGCTCGGATACAGGAGCTATATCCAAAAATGAATCAAAAGGGGATTCCCTTATACTCCAAAACGATGTAAAAAAAGACCTTTCGTCAATTGAGGAAATTACTTACGGGCTTGATTATAATTCTGCACTTGAGAACTATTCCAAAGTGATGCCTGAAAATGCATCTGTTACCCGGTTCAGGTATTTTGTTATAATTTCAGATCTTGGTGAAGAATTAACCTATTCGCTCATAGATAATGATATAAGGAACACTATCAGCTCTATGGAATCGAATTTCGTTTCTAAAACACCCGTTGATGTTACACCAATATTTCTTTTCTCAGATTTTGAAAAATACAAAACATTTGTATTGAGCAATTTCAATATTGAAGAAAGTGATATTTCTCCATACGGATTCTTTAAAATTTCCAAAAATACGATTGCAATAAGATACGTAAACTGGAAAGGCAGTATCTCACATGAGGTTACACACAAATTCACAAAAAGAGATTTCCCGGATATGCCTTCCTGGTTTGATGAAGGATTTGCTTCATTAAATGAGAAGTCAACATTTAGAAACGGGGTTCTAATTGGCGATTTCAGTTTCAGGATAATACCGCTAAGAAGAGCTTTGAAAGAGAATACTTATGCCGGGCTTGAAACATTAATGCAGACAGATGATAACGAACTGTACGGTAAGAGATCATCTTTCTATTATGCGCAGTCAAGATACCTGTTAATGTACCTTCAGCAAAAGGGCTTATTAGTTGACTTTTATAAACACTTCAGGGATACATACACTGGAGACAAAACCGGAATCAGCCAGCTTGAGAAAGTAACAGGCAAACCCATCAGCCAAATTGATGAAGAAGTGCTGAAGTTTGTGAAAAGTTTTGACGATGTGAGATAAACTAACCCGCTATTTCATCTGCAGCTTCCTCACCAGTAATTATTGCGCCTTCCATGAAACCCTGCCAGTCAGATAAATGTTCACCTGCAAAATAAGTGCTTAGGAATTTCTTCTTTAGTATCGGCATAACTGTATACCACTGCCCTTTTCCATACAAAGCATAAGCACCTTTTGAAGTCTGGTTTGTTCCCCAATAATAGCTGATCTGCTTAACTACTTTGTTCTTAACATCGCCAAACCCAGCCCTAAGCGAGTCTGATATCATATTAATCTTAAATTCATCATTTTGCCTGCTTACAACATCTGCTTTATCTCCAATTGTGTATGAAATCAACGCGCCCTTTTTACCCGGCTGGTTCTTTGTGCCATGATAGAAATAATGTCCGTAAACATCTGTGACCATATCAAACGATTCATCATTCCAGAATCTTTCATCAAACAAAATTGCATGTTTACTGATTCTGGCATATTGCAAAGCATTGATAGCATCAATTTTTTCCTCCGGAAGACCGGGTTTCCAGCTGATCCTGCTTAAAGAATATGTTGGAGTTGTGCATATGAGGTTATCACCGGAAAAAGTTTTTCCGTTATTGCAAATTACAGAAACTGTTCCATCCAGCTGCTGTACTTCAACTACTTTATGGCCAAGCAAAATGTTATCCGCACCGATTTTTTCTGCAAGCTTCTCCGGAAGCCTGCTGTTCCCTCCTTTGATCTTAAAGTCCATCTCATTTTTCTCGCTGGATTCGGCATATTCTGCCATTGCAGCATAAGCAGAAACATGCCTGATACTTTCACCAAAATCTGTACTATCAAACAATTCCCTGATCTGAAGATCGCGCTCACTTATACCATTATTAACAAGATAACGCCACCAATCCATTTTATCAAGTTTTTGCTTGTCCAGATCTGTAAGTTTGTCATATTCTGTCATTATCTTTGCAAACTTGGTTTTCCAATCGCTGGAATAATCCCACGCTCCTTTTGGATAATACTGCCCTGCATAAATCAAATGAGAATCGAACTGATAATTCATAAGTTCAAGCCCCAGTTCACCGCTAAGAGCAAGAATTCTTTCATGCGATGCACCAACCCAATCCGCACCAAGTTCTATCACAAGGTCTTCGTCCTTATCGATTGTGTGAGAGAATACCCTTCCTCCAATCCTGCCCCTGCTTTCAAGTATGGTAACCTCACACCCCCTTTGCTTAAGGCGGTATGCCGCTGCAAGTCCTGCAAATCCTGCGCCAATAATAATTACCTTTGGTTTTCCAATCGAATTAATGCTAACAGCGCCGGGCAGTATAAGTGTGCCCGCTGCCAGAAGAGCTGATGATTTCAAAAAGTCCCTGCGAGATGTCATATGTTCCGGCGATAATTTTCAGTTAACTGCCCTTAAAACAAAATATATAATAAGAACAAAATATGATCCGGCAAAAATAAACAGGCTGTACCTATCAAGAGCTTGTGATTTCTTTTCTTTCCCATTCTTCATGAAATTAAGAGAAATTGTTGAAATCAGAATGCATAAGAATATATAGATAAATGAAATATCATGCAGAATATCAACCAGCGTAAGGCTCTCATTCTGAGGCAATGTAGATGAAATAACATATTGGCTTGCAATGGCGGCAAAAATCGCGCCTACCGATAAGCCAAACCTGGGATCAAGATCAAGCGGATTAATGAAGAAAGTAAGAAGTGATATCAGCACAGAAATGAAAAGGCCAATAAACAGCTTAAAGAAAAGCCCATTGCCTTCTCTTTCAATTGTGAAGAAGATCACTGCCCTTGAATAGGATGAAAATTCATTAATGGGAATATTCGGGTCACCATAATTTGTTTCATAAACATGATCAAGTACTTTGATACCGAAATCTTTAATCTCCCAGCCATCAATATGAACATTTTTGTCAATTCTGCTTGCGATTGTATCCGCAACAAAAACCAGTTTCGAATTATCTTTGTCAAAATCTTCAATATATATCTCGATCTTCTGCCTGTCAAAAGGAAAGTGAGACACATCCCATTCTTCCTTTATTGTGCTATTGATCCTTACGGTCTGGTACAGGTTCTTCCCTCTTTTCTCACTGGTTTCCCCCGATTTGTTATATTCAGTTGCATTCATTACTTCAAGGTATTCCAGCATATCAATGCTGTCTCTTGAGGCGTTGTACCATAAGTAAAAATCAATATTAAGCTTACGTCCGGGAAAATCGAGGTCATACAAAGAAAAAATATAAGCCCCAATCTTCACAGTATCAGCAGGCCCGGATGGTTCTTCCTCAACAGGAGTTTCTTCGCTTGCTTTTTTTTCGGTAATCGAATTTACTTTCAGGGAATCCTTTTTACTCTCCTGTAATAGCGCACCGGAGGCAATCAGGAAGAACAGAAAAAGCGGTATTGCAGCTATAGTAATTCTTCGGGAACTGTACTTGTTGAGCATTCTGTATTATTTTAGATTATGATTTCAGTTTCGATGATAAAAAATACACTTCTTCTGCAAGACGTTTGAGTTTCCTTTTAAGAGGGTCTTCATTGATACTGCCATCTGCATGCACAAGTTTATTTGCTGAGCCTATGGCAAGACTTGAAGGCGCGACGATCCCCCTTAAACTGTGAACAATATTTATCATAGTTTCAAGTGTGCCAAAACCTGCATTTTCGGCTCCGGCTGCCGCAATGAGTCCAACAGGTTTTCCCGTTAGATAAGGAGGTGTTCTATCCGAAAGGAATTCGAAATAATCAATAACATTCTTGAATGCGGCACTTACGGTTCCATGATATTCCGGCGAGGCGAAAACAAAACCATCCGACGAACTGATAATGTTAAGCATATCATCGACTGCGGATATATCAGGCTTGATGCCTTTGGAAAAACTGCACAGCGGAAAACTCACTTCTTTAATATCAATAATCACCGTTTCCGCGCCAATTGCTGAAATTTCTGCCATTGCAGACTTTAATATGGCAAGGGTTGAAGAATTTTGCTCCAGACTTCCGCCAATACCTGTTATTTTCAGTTTTCCGCTCATAAAGTTCAATTATAATAAACTATTAATTAATAAATTAGTCATTCATTTTAATTTATTGACCGATCTTGGGGAAGTGGAATATAGAAACATTATCCACTTTAAAGTATGGAATCAATTGAGTAAATTTGCACTTATGACCAAAGAACAGATTTCCAAAGCTATAAAAGCGCTTCAAAACATTTCAATCGATTTCAAAATTGATTATGTGTTTTTTACCGGCAAATGTATAATAAGAGCGATCGTTCTTAATAATCCTGATGATATGAGTAAAGTAAAGAGTATACTGGATGGGGATTTTATGAAGAACCTGAAAATGAAGAAGAGCAAAGAATGGTATTTGGGAGACCAGAAGGAAGTTATTTACATGCAGTTGAAAAAGAAGATAGAGATCAGCATTGCCGATTACGAAGAATTTCTTGTTAACAATTACGCATAATATAATTCCCAAGTTTTAAGACTGATACTTCATCAAAATCCCTGCCGATGATCTGCAATCCAACGGGAAGTTTTTCATTATCAAAGCCAATTGGTATGCTTAAAGCCGGGTTTCCCGAAAGGTTTGATGATGTTGTATAAACATCATTCAGGTACATCTCCAGCGGATCATCGGTCTTTTCACCTATCTTAAAAGCTGTTGTTGGAGTAGTTGGGGTAATAATAAGATCAACATCTTTGAATGCCTTTACAAAATCATTTTTGATCAGACGCCTTACTTTCTGAGCTTTCCTGTAATATGCATCATAATAACCCGCCGAAAGTACATATGTACCAAGCATTATCCTGCGCTTTACTTCCGCTCCAAATCCCTCAGTTCTTGAATTTACATACATTTCTTCAAGGTCGTTATATGAAGAAGCTCTTACACCATACCTGGCTCCGTCATACCTGGCAAGGTTGCTGGATGCTTCCGCTGTAGTTAATATATAGTACGCCTGGATTGAATATTTAAGGTTTGGGAGACTGATATTCTTTATCACAAATCCGTCTGATGCAAGTTTCTTAATTACTTCTTTGATCTGTAATCTGATTTCGTCCTGCAATCCTTCTTCAAACAGATCCGGTACGATACCAATTGTTAATTTGTCCCTAAATTCAAAGTTATGACTGTAATCATTGACATCATTTTCCGCAGAAGTAGAGTCTCCATTATCATGGCCGGCCATCACTTCAAGAACTAAAGCAGCATCGGCAATATTTTTTGCAAACGGCCCGATGCAATCGAATGAAGAGGCAAAGGCAGTGAGCCCCTTTCTTGAAATTCTGCCATAAGTAGGCTTTAGGCCAACTATTCCGCAAAGCGCTGCCGGCTGCCTGATAGAGCCGCCTGTATCAGTACCAAGAGAGACCATGCACATACCTGCGGCTACTGCAACTGCACTGCCACCTGAAGATCCGCCGGGCACTCTTGTATTATCAACAGGGTTTTTGACTATACCATAGGCTGAATTCTCGTTGGATGAACCCATTGCAAACTCATCACAATTTGTTTTGCCGATTATTATTGCATCTTCATCTATTAATCGCTTAACAGCCGTTGCTGTGTATAATGGCTCAAAATTCTGTAATATTTTAGAACCGCATGTTAAAGTCCTGCTCTTAATAGATAGTACATCCTTCACTGCAATGACCATGCCTGCAAGTTTACCTGCACTTTTGTTTTTTAATTTCAGGTCAATTTCTGCTGCCCTGGCAAGTGATTCTTCTTCAAAAACAGAAAGGAAAGCATTCAAATGCTTTCCTTTTTTAATATTGTCCAAATAATACTTTACGGCTTCTAAAACAGAAGTCTTACCTGCATCCAGACCGGAACGTAAAGCAGAATAATCATTATACATAGATCAGCTCTGCTTTTTCTCCTCTGTTGGCGCGCTGGTAATCTCTGTTTCAATATCTTTTGAAGCTTTTTTGAATTCTCTTATTCCTTTGCCAAGCCCGCTCATCAGATCGGGTATTTTCTTAGCTCCAAATAAAACCAGAATTACGATACATATCAGAATTATTTCCTGTGTCCCTAATCCGAACATTTCTTACTCCCCGCTCTCATATTGAGAACATTTATTAATTAAAAATCTTAACTATAAGTTTAACTGCGCAATATGCTGTAATTATAACTACAAACATTATGACTGCAGTTTCTAAAGTACCGAACATATTTCTTAAAAGTTTTGATTAATTCAGATAATTTATCACGCTTTCAAATATGTACCTGCCATCGTGACCGCCTAAAATGTCATCGCTGTATCTTTCCGGGTGAGGCATCATACCAAGAACATTGCCTTTTTTATTGACGATACCGGCGATGTTCTTTAGTGAACCATTAGGGTTATCTTCATAACGGAATAATATCTGCCCGTTTGATTCAAGTTCACTAAGCGTATTTTCATCACAGATATAATTTCCGTCACCATGTGCAACCGGTAAAACTATCCGGTCTTTATTCGGCACACCATTAAATGTTCCTGTAAAAATCGACTTTTTGTTTTCAACATTCAAAGTAACATTGCGGCATACAAACTTAAGATTCTCGTTCCTGAGGAGCGCCCCGGGAAGCAAACCCGCTTCGCATAATATCTGGAACCCATTGCATATTCCCATCACAATGCCGCCGCTCTCTGCAAATCTTACAACTTCTTTCATGACGCTAGAAAACCTTGCAATTGCTCCGCATCTTAAATAATCACCGTATGAAAATCCGCCCGGCACTATCAAAACGTTTCTGTTGCCAATTGAAGAATCTTTATGCCACAGGTATTCAGTATCCTGTTCTAAGACATGTTTTAAAGTATTATATGCATCATGATCGCAATTAGAGCCGGGGAAAACAATTACACCAAACTTTGCTTTTGTCATTTATCTCCGTTCAGGCTGGTGATCTCATACTCATAATCTTCCATAACGGGATTTGCAAGTAACTTGCCGCATACTTCATCGGTCATTTTTTTTGCTTCTGTTTCGGAAGATGCATCGATCTTTAGCTCTATGAACTTCCCTATTCTTGTATCTTTGATCTTATCATAACCAAGTGACTGGAATGAATGCTCAACAGCTTTTCCCTGGGGATCAAGAATAGATCTTCTAAGTGTAACCTTTATTTTTGCTGAATACAATATATTATATAGTATATTTCTTATAAATTCTCTTAAGTATAAAAAGCAGCATCAGGCTTAAAAGCATAACCGAAAATATCGGCATAACATTTATGTTTGCTTCTACCAAAAGCCTTTTGTTAACATAACCTGTGTTAAATTTGGATCTTACCTTTGCAAACACAACCTGCCCGTTATCAGCAGATTCCCAGTTTTCAACATAGACAAAATCTCCGCCTTTTACCTTAGCGCTTGCATTATGATAATCATTAGGATCATTTAAAAGCGGAATATAACCATACGGTGAATTCCTGAGTATTGCTCTATCGTAAGCAAAATTATTGTAAATATCCATCGCGCTGTTAACCAGAGCGAATGTAACAAAAAAAAGAACAATAAAACCGAGGGCTTTAAAAAAGACAGATATTACCCTTCTCAATTAATTGGTATTTATTTTGAACTAAGCTGTTTTTCTACTTTTTCTTTCTGCTCCTTATAAAGCTTTGCATCAAATATTTTTACAGCATTATCAATAGCTTCCAGTGATTTCGAATAATCTTTCAGGTTGAAATAAAACACTGATTGCCAGTAATAGTTTGCTGCCTCTGCGGTTGAGCCCTTTACATATGGCAAAGACATTTCAAGGATACTTAATCCGCGCATAATATCCTCGTTCGTCGATTTTTCATTCTTACCTATTGTTCTAGCCTGTGAGTTCAGGAATCTGCCGTAAGCTATCCTTACCTGCTCGTCATTCGGGAATTTGCTTAAAGCTTCTTTGAACCATTTTTCTGCAGTTGCAATATCAGCTTTGTTGGTATTATACCTCTCACCAATGCTTGTATAAGCATCTTTTAACACATTGCTATTGGGGTTTTCGGCAACAAACTTCTCCAGATTTGCCAAAACAACTGCAGTATCAGAAAGTTCAGCAATCATATATTTTGCATCATCTGTTCTGCCGTAGGTGTTATCGGGGTCAATTTCAATTATCTTATTATAATTATTCTTAGCTTCGTCAGTCTTATCCATTGTTATCAGCTTATCTGCGATCTTGAAATTAGCTTCAATATTTGAAGGATCTTTTTCTAGCGTTGTCTTCAGCTCAGTAAAAGTATTTTTCTTCTGGCTGTAATCAACCATCATTTCTTTGAACTGGGGTGCAGGATAATAACCGTAAATCCTTTCAACCTCATTGCCATCTCCATCTATGAATAAAATTGTCGGATAACCTTCCACTTTATACTTCTCTTTAAAGGCAATTCCTTCACCTTTTTCAGCATCTATCTTATAATTGATCTGCTTGGTATTGGCATAATCATAAACATCCGGCCTTGAATAAACCAGGTTATCAAGCTCAACGCACCAAACACACCAGTCAGTCATTACATCAACCATAACAACCTTGTTTTCAGCTTTGGCTTTTGCAAGTACTTCGCTGACTGTACCTTTTTCAAAATTTAGCTGGCTGAATACCGAAGAGGTAAATACAAAGAGGGCAACCAAGAAAACTGCTTTTTTCATTTTATACCGGTTATTTTTGATAGTTTATATAGTACCTTAAAATAACAATTTAAGTTCAAATCTAATATGGTTATATTAGTATATATTTAAATGAATAAATTCGCTAAAACGTTTCTTGGTTTATTGGTAATTGTCATACCCTCAATCCTTATTTTGGGCTTACTTTTCAATAATTTGTCGCAAAAATCCTTTTATCCTACCACTGGTGAAATAGCTGTTTCAGGCATCAAATCGCCCGTAAAGGTCTATTTCGATAAATATGGCGTGCCGCACGTATTGGCAAAAGATGAAGACGATGCGTTCTTTACCCAGGGATATCTGCATGCAAGAGACAGGCTTTGGCAAATGGATCTTACCCGCAGGGTTGCCGAAGGCAGGCTTTCCGAGATCTTCGGATCAGGTACAATGAACTTCGACAAAATGTTCAGAACGATAGGGATTCATAGGTTTGCATACAACTGGTATAATAATATAAGCCCGAAATCCAAACAGATGTTAACGGCTTACACTCTTGGAGTAAATAAATTTATCGAAACACATTATGATAATCTGCCGGTTGAGTTTGATGCATTGAATTACCGTCCCGAACCGTGGAAACCCGAACACTCGCTTATGCTTGCCCGTATGATGGCATGGGATTTAAACATTGCATGGTACACTGATTATATTATCGGCGAACTTGTTAATAAAACGGGACTCGAAAAAACCTCTGAGATATTTCCTGATTCCAATATTACAATTTTTAAAAATTCTCCGTCTGAAACTGAAGAAAGTGATTCCATAGAAACCAAAAGAAAAGAAACAGGAAGCACAGAACAATTTCGAATGTTTGCTGCACTTGGAAAAGGCATTTTTGAAATTAATGAAAGTTACAGGAAATTCCTTGGGCTTGAAGGTTCTCATATCGGAAGTAACTCCTGGGTAGTCTCTTCACAAAAATCAATAACCGGAAAACCGATCCTTGCAAATGATCCTCACCTTGCCTTGCAGGCGCCTTCCCGCTGGTATGAGATATATATAAAGGGAGGCGAACTTGATGTTCAGGGAATGAGCTTTCCCGGAGTGCCTTCGGTTGTAATTGGCAATAATAAATTTATTGCATGGGGCTTAACGAATTTGATGAACGATGATAACGATTTTATCATACTCAACAGAGACTCTGCAGGCAATAAGTATGTTTATGAAAATAAATCCTATGAACTGGACTCGATCAAGGAGAAAATATATGTAAAGGACTCTCTGGAAACAGAATATGTTGTAAGGCTTACTAAAATTGGTCCTGTTGTTTCAGACTTAAACATAAGGGGCTTCGCAGATTTTCAACCGAAAAGCAATGACCCGTATGAAGATAAGCTAATGACCCTCAGATGGACGGGATATGAATTAAGCGATGAGTTGAATTGCTTTTATGGTATTAATACGGCAAAGAATTGGGATGAATTCGAAAATGCACTGAAGAATTTCGGCGCGCCGGCACAGAATTTTACATATGCAGATGTTTACGGGAATATCGGATACCAGGCTGCCGGAAAAATACCAATAAGAAAAACTTTGGATAATAACAGTTATGTTTATCCATCAGATGCAGATTTAGACTGGACGGGATTCATTGATTTCGAAAAAATGCCTTCAGTTTATAATCCAAAAGAAGGCTACATAGTTACCGCAAATACAAATCCGTTTAGCTGGATCGCTGCAGATAATTCAAAAGAAAAAGCGCAGGAAAAATTCTACATTTCATATTTATGGGAATCTGATTCCAGGTTTAACAGGATCAGCAATTTCCTGAGGTCACGCAGTTTGTTCGATATGGATGATTTCAGGCTTCTTCAGAATAACATTGAGTCACCTTACGCAGCGAACCTTTCACGTCACCTGATCATGGCTTATGACAGCCTATCTGTAAGTGACGACAATATAAAGTGGTGTGTGGATAGATTCAGATCCTGGAATGGCGAAATGAAGGCCGGTGAATCAATTGCATCTGTTTACAATACATTTTTGGTTTACCTCTTAAAAAACATTTATGAAGATGAACTGGGGAAAGATGTATTTAGGGACTTTTTGATCGTACAGAACATTCCTTACCGCTCACTTGAGCTCATTTTAAATCAAAGTGATAACCCCTGGTTTGATAATGTCAACACATCACAAAAAGAATATAAGAACGAAATTTTAAGAAGAAGCCTTGAGCAGGCAATTGAATTTCTGAAGCTGAAATTCACAAACCAGGATATTAATACCTGGCACTGGGGTCAGATCCATAATGTTAAATTCCGCCATCCGCTTGGACTTGTTGATGCATTGGATAAAACCTTCAATATTGGTCCATATGAAATTGGCGGGGACCAGACAACTGTTAACAATACAGAATTCAGTTTTAATGAAGTAATAGAAGACGGCAAATTCTCAGTTGTAATTGGCGCATCTATGAGAAGAATAGTCAGCCTTTCGGCAATAGAGCATCCTCTATCAATTAATTCCACAGGGCAATCCGGCCAGCCTGTGAACGATAACTACAGCGACCAGGCAAAGATGTGGCTCTATGGAGAGTATAAGACAAATACATCAAGCGAGATAGAAATGCTGGATAAAAGATATGAATTGTTAACATTAACACCTATAAATTAGTGAAACCGCAAGAACTGAATTGACAGAAAAAAAGATCTACCCTAAAAAATCGCTCGGACAAAATTACCTTGTTGATAATAACATCTGCAAAAGTATTGTTGATACATTTAATATACATACTACAGATCACGTGATCGAGATAGGGCCGGGACAGGGGGCGATCACTAAATATGTTTTAGAGCGAACAAAAAATTATACAGGCATTGAGCTGGATAGTAACAACTTCCGATTATTGCAGCAATATTTTCCCTCAGCAGAATTTCTCAACGTGGATTTTATGGACTATCAGATAACTCATGCGTGTGATGGAAACAAAGTAAGGTTCATTGGCAATATACCATATAACATCACAACTCCAATAGTATTCAAACTTATGGATAGCAGAAACTGTATAACAGATGCACAGCTTATGATACAGGAAGAAGTTGCCCTAAGGATTGCAGCAAATCCGAACTCAAAAGAATATGGAATACCTTCGGTACTATTGCAGGCATTCAGTAAGCCTGAATTGAAGTTCAAGGTTTCAAAGAATTGTTTTTATCCAAAGCCTAAGGTAGATTCAAGAATAATTTATTTTGATTTCGGTATTTCCAAGGAAAACAACATTAAGAATATCGAATTCTTCAGGAAATTTGTTAAAACAGCATTTTCACAGCGCAGGAAGACTTTGAGGAATTCACTTAAATCACTTGAGATAGATCTTAATGCCTCCGCCAATGGTTTTGATTTTAACAGGAGGGCTGAAAGCCTTTCTGTTGACGAATTTATAACACTTGCTGATACATTTTGTTAAAAGATCTGACAAAAAGAATATATTCTTCAGATAAGCTTAAGGAAGCCTGTTCAAACAACTGTGAAGATCTTTTCTTCACCGGCATCAGGGGTTCGTTAAACAGCTTCATAGTATCTGCAATTTACGGCCCCCGAAAGAAGATAATAATTTGCTCTAATGATACAGGCAGGCTTTTCAAGCTTAAAGATGATGTAAATCTTTTACTCCATGAATATGCTGCATCACTGTATCTGGGTGAGTTTGAAGAAGAATATGAGTCAGATATCACTCCGCTATCCACAACGCTCAAGAAACTCTCTCTTGAAGAAAGCTATATACTCTTAACAAGCCCTGCTGCCCTTGAAAAAAGGATACTGACTGAAGAGACCTTTAAAAAGAATATCATTACCCTGAAGAAAGATAACGACCAGAGTTTCGAAGAACTCATAGGCAAGCTTAACACGTTCAACTTCACAAAAAAAAGAATTGTTGAAGAAGAAAATGACTACGCTGTTCGCGGCGGTATAATAGATATTTACCCTGAAAATTTGAGGCAGCCGGTAAGAGTTGAATTCTTCGGGGATACTATTGAATCAATAAGGGAATTTGATCTTACAACTCAGCGCTCGATCTCACAATTGGAAGTGGCAGAGATACTTCCTTCTATTGATACAGCCGAAGAGCTTCAAGGCTCAACGGAAAGACTGATCGATTATATCAAACCCGAAACCTTATTTCTGCTGGATGAACCCGACCTGATAATGCATGAGCATGAAAGTATATATAGATCAATTTTTAATTTCCCAAGATCTTATTTTTCAGGGTTTCCGCTGGTTAAGTCTGAATCATTAACAATTGAACAAAAAAAGCGTATCAAAGAAATTGTATTCGATTCAAAGTCACAGCCTGCCTTCAGGTCAAATACCAAATTGCTTTCAGAAAACCTTAAAGAGCTTACCACAGAGAACTTTAATATTTATTTTGCCTGCACCGATGATTACCAGGTAAAGCGTACAAGTGAACTGATCGAAGATCTGACAGGTGAGGAAATTTCGCGCAGAATAAAATACATCGATAGCTCATTACACGAAGGATTTGTGCTACCTTCAGAAAAGATCGCTGTTTACACCGAGCATGAAGTTTTCGGAAGGTATTTCCGACCTGCAAAAAGAAAACGCAAATTCAGCGGTATTACATTTAAAGAGCTTGCATCGGTAAATTACGGGGATTTCATGGTTCATCAAAATTACGGGATCGGGAAATATGCCGGATTAAGAAAGATCACAACGGGCGGAATGGAGCAGGAAGCAGTAAAGCTCTTATATAAAGATAACGATACTGTATTTGTTAACCTGAATTCGATCAATCTTATAAAGAAGTATTCCGCCCAGGAAGGCGTTACTCCAAAACTCAACAAACTTGGCGGCAGTGAGTGGGAAAAGATCAAACAGCGCACAAAGAAGAAGATTCAGGATATTGCCAAAGACCTTATCCTGCTGTACTCAAAAAGAAAATCACTTAAAGGGTTTAGATTCTCCCCAGACTCTATTTGGCAGAAAGAGCTTGAAGCGAGCTTTATTTATGAGGATACCCCTGACCAGATCTCAGCGACCGAAGCGGTCAAGAGCGATATGGAAACCGAGCACCCGATGGATAGGCTTGTATGCGGCGATGTAGGGTTCGGGAAAACAGAGGTAGCAGTCCGAGCGGCATTTAAAGCAGTTTCTGATAATAAACAGGTTGGAGTGCTTGTGCCAACAACAATTCTTGCAGAACAGCATTATAATACTTTCAAAGACAGGCTTTCTAACTGGGCTGTTGAAGTTGACCATTTATCACGCTTCAAATCCAAAAAGGAACAAAAGGTAATACTTGAAAAGCTGGATAAGGGGAGCATCAACATTATTATCGGCACTCACAGGCTGCTTTCGAAAGATGTTAAATTTAAGGATCTTGGCCTGCTGATAGTTGATGAAGAGCAGAGATTTGGCGTAAAAGCAAAAGAAAAACTTAAGTTCATGCGCGAAAATGTTGATGTGCTAACACTCACTGCTACGCCAATTCCGCGCACACTGAATTTTTCGCTGCTTGGAGCAAGAGATCTATCTATCATTAATACACCACCAAAGAACAGACAGCCAATTCATACGGAGATAATAAATTTCGATAGGAAAATTATTTCCGATGCTATAATTCGCGAATTGCAGCGTGGCGGCCAGGTCTATTTTGTGAATGATAAAATTGCAAAGCTGGATGAACTTGCTTCTATTATTGAAGACTTAGTGCCTTTTGCAAAAGTTGCCATCGCTCACGGCCAGATGACACCTGCACAGCTTGAAAATGTCATGATGCGCTTCCTTGAGAAAAAATCGAACGTACTTCTTTGCACTAAAATAATTGAGTCCGGGCTGGATATACCAAGCGTGAATACCATTTTTATAAACCGCGCTGATAATTTCGGGCTGGCAGAGCTTTACCAATTAAGAGGGCGTGTAGGAAGGTCAAACCTGAAATCATTTGCATATCTCATCACTCCTCCGCAAAGCTCGTTAACCCGCCAGGCTGTACGCAGGCTCCACGCGCTTGAAGAATTTACGGAGCTTGGTTCAGGGCTCAACCTCGCTTTAAAAGACCTTGAAATACGCGGAGCAGGAAATCTGCTTGGCAAAGAGCAAAGCGGATTTATTTCCGAAATCGGATTTGATATGTATATGCAGATACTTGACGAGGCTGTTAGTGAACTTAAAGAGTCTGAGCTTGGCGCTATTATAGCCGATATTGCGCCGAGAACTAAAACCAAAACCAAAAAATTCGCTCCCGTTACGCTTGAATCAGATATTAGCATGCTTATCCCCGAAAGCTACATAGATGATGAAAATACGAGACTTGAAATTTATCAAAGACTCTCTGCTATCAAGTCATTCGAAGAACTTGGTGAAGTAACTGCAGAACTGGGCGACAGATTCGGCAAGCTTCCCTCGGAATTACTCTCACTAATTAAACACATCGAGATCAAACTTCGTTTATCTGAAATGGGTTTTGAAAAACTCATCATTAATGGAAATATTGCCGAGCTTTATTTTGACGTAAATAATGAAAGTGTATTCACAAGCGGTTATTTTGAAAAAGTACTTAATTACATGAGTACAGCGCTTAACAACACTTCACGGGTTAAGCAAAGCAAAAAATCCGTATCGATTCAGTTTAAACTCTCCCAGGCAGAAAACTCCCCTGAAAAGCTAGTAGAAATCCATAATTTCGTCCAAAATCTGGCTTCTTTATAAATTTACTATTGCATAATAATCTATTTTTTGATAAGTTTTGGTAATAATCAGCTTTAATAACCAATGAATACAAATCAATTAATATCCTTTTCAATATTATATAATAAATGAAAAAGCTCTATTTAAAAATATAAACTATAATGATAAAAAACTTAATAATATTATTAGCCTTGAATTGTTCTGTATTGTTCTCTCAAGTATCAACTATATGGGAGCAGCGCTATAACGGAACGGGCAACAATTATGATGAAGCAACATCGCTCTTTGTAGATGGTGCCGGAAATGTTTATACAGCCGGCGCAAGCACCGGTTCCGGTTCTGATATAGATTTTGCGGTTGTAAAATATTCCCAGGCAGGAGCATTACTCTGGTCTGCCCGGTACAACGGCCCCGGTAATGGCGCTGATGATGCGTATCTGGTAAAAGTTGATAATGCAGGGAATGTTTATGTAAGCGGTGCAAGCACAGGCACAGGTTCAAACCTGGATTATTGTGTAGTTAAATATAATTCTTCCGGCGCTCAGCAGTGGGCGGCGCGTTATAACGGCCCGGGAAATGCAATAGATGAAGTTTATTCTCTTCAGGTTGATAACAGCGGAAATGTTTACATTACAGGATACAGTAATGGCGGCGCGACCGGAGATGATGCCTGTACGATAAAGTATAATTCTGCAGGTGCTGAACAGTGGGTAAAGAGATTCAATGGAACTGGGAATAATGATGATTATGGTAATTCCATACAGATCGATAATTCCGGTAACAGCTACGTTACCTGTGCGGCAACCGGTACAACTACAGATCAGGATTTTGTCACAATTAAATACGACGCTTCCGGTAACCAGGTTTGGACGGTAACTTATAACGGACCGGGCAATGGAGAAGATTTCCCGTCTTCGAATGCTATTGACGCAAGCGGAAACTTATACGTCACTGGTTACAGCATGGGAAATGGTACAGATATGGATTACTGCACGATAAAATATAATAATAGCGGGCTGCAGCAGTGGGTATCCAGATATGACGGTCCGGATGGGTACGATGAATCTTTTAACATAATTTTGGATAATTCAGGTAATGTTTATGTGACCGGCAACAGTGCAGATATCGGTGCCGGTGATGATTATTGTACTATAAAGTATGATAACAGCGGACAGGAATTGTGGGTAGCAAGATATAATGGAGGCGGCGCAAGCAATGATTACTGCAACTGGGTTGCAGTTGACCCAACAGGGAATGTTTATGTAACAGGAATAGTTGGCGACGGAACCGGCAACGCACAAAACTGTGTAACAATTGGATATAACTCCTCAGGCGTGCAGCAATGGCTTGTGACTTATAATGGCCCGGGTAATGAATTCGATAGCGGTAATGCTCTTGCAGTTGATAATGCGGGGAATGTGTACGTAACAGGCGGAAGTGATAATGCAAACAATACAGATTTTATTACTATCAGGTATTCTTCTACTATCGGTATTCAGCCGGTTTCAAATGAAATTCCGCAAAAATTTTCTCTGGAGCAGAATTATCCGAATCCATTTAATCCGGTGACAAAGATCAAATTCAGCATTCCAAGATCAACTTATGCCAAACTCATAGTTTATAATTCCATAGGCAAACAAGTAAGCACTTTGGCAGATCAAAATCTTAATGCAGGAGTTTATGAAACTGAGTTTGAATCAGCAGGACTCTCGAGCGGGATATATTTCTATCGGCTCATAACTTCAGAGTTTACTGAGACCAGAAAAATGATTCTCGTAAAATGATCAAATATTTATCAATAAGACTTACTCGGTAGAGAAGTTGATGTTCTTTTAAACGAACAATTACAGCCGTGCACATATGAAGTGGACTGGGATGGCAGCAAATATACAAGTGGTGTGTGTTTTTTAAATATAACAACAATAACATTCAGTGAAACTAAACGGATGGTATTTGTAAAATGAATAAACTATTCAAAGCTTTTTTAATAGTCTGTGTGGTACTTCTATCAGCCCAAATTTCAAACAGCCAGGATCTGAAAACCTTCAATAATGCGAACTTTCAGAAAGTACTTTTATCCGGCATGAGCAATACATTTGCCGGGAACATAAAACATTCATACGATGTATTGAATTACAAACTGCAGTTGAACGTATATGACTGTTTCAAATCACCGTTTCCAAAAAGTTTTTCTGCTTATGAATTAATCACTCTCAGAGTCGATTCAGTTATTAATTCCATTAAACTAAACGCAATAAATAATTCACTTTTCGTTGATTCCGTAAGGCTTTTGAATTATTCTCTTCTGAATATATCTCACTCATCCAATATTCTATCTGTTGTACTCAACCGCTATTATAATCCGGGTGAGATAGTTGACTTAGAAATTTATTATAGGCATAAAAACATTTATGATTCTGCTTTTCACGTCAATAACGGGCTGGTATATACAGATTGTGAGCATCAGGGTGCCCGGAAGTGGTTCCCGTGCTGGGATAAGCCATCGGATAAAGCGACTACGGATATAACAGTGAAGGTACCTTCAAATGTATTGCTTGGTTCAAATGGCCTGCTAAGGGATTCTATCCGCTCCGGGGATACAATTTATTATCATTGGGTAAGCCGTGACCCGATGTCCACATACTTAATCACAATTGCAGGAAGCACTGATTATAATCTTGAGATCAGATATTGGCCAAAACTATCCAATCCATTAGATAGCATTCCGATCCGGTATTATCCAAAACCGGGCGAAACATATACAAATGTGAGAGATTCCATGAATATACTGGTTGATTTTTATTCATCCAGATTCGGAGAGTATCCGTTTGAGAAAATTGGTTTTGCAAGCTCCGATATGCAGGCGAACGGATGCATGGAAAATCAAACCCTTATAACTATGGTTCCCGGAACATGGGTACTTTGGGGAGCTGGCCATGAATTTTCACATCATTGGTTTGGTGATCTGATTACATGCGGAACATGGGCCGATGTTTGGCTGAACGAAGGGTTTGCAACATATTGCGAGGCCTTATGGTATGAACATCTTCTGGGGGTTAATGAGTATAAGAATGCAATGGATCTAAAGGCGCAGAGTTATTTCACGGGTAATAATGGCAGGCCTATATACAATCCTGAATGGATTGATAACGAACCCCCTAATTTGTGGACACTTCTATATTATCCGTTGATGTACGCAAAAGGTTCCTGCGTTCTTTATATGCTTAGAAACGTATTGGGAGACAGTGTATTTTTTGATGTTATACACAGTTACGTAACCGATACTAATTTCACATTTAAAAATGCTGTGACAGATGATTTTACCGCAAAGATTAACCAGGTTACAGGACAGGATTATTCATGGTTCATTAATGAATGGGTAAAGCAGCCTAACCACCCTGTTTACCAGAATAATGTTTTTTTCATAAACCTGGGCGGCGGTAACTGGAGAGTTAACTTTGTTGCAAAACAAATTCAGTTAAATACTCCTTTTCACAAAATGCCTGTTGAAATTAAGGTACATTTTACCGATTCAACCGATACTTTGCTGAATGTATTTAACAATACAAACAACCAATCATTTACTTTTGATTTTAATAAGCAGCCTGATTCATTGAAATTTGATCCTGACGATAAAATAATTCTGAAACAGGGAACAACAACAATTGGAATTACCATGATTTCTGATGTAATACCAGAAAGGTTTTCACTCTCACAGAATTATCCCAATCCGTTCAATCCTGTAACAAAGATAAAATTCAGCATTCCGAAATCTTCACAGGTCAAGATCGTGATTTTTGATCTGTTGGGAAAAGAGATTGAAACAATTGTAGATCAGCAGTTGAATCCGGGGGAATATGAAAATGATTTTGACGGATCAAGACTCTCAAGCGGAGTGTATTTTTATATGCTTATTGCTGATGATATTACTGAAACAAAAAAAATGTTGATGATAAAGTGAGAATTACTTAAACAGAAATCCCTGCCTGCAAAATAGGAAATGAGCAGAAAGAATTTTGGTCAATATTTTGCTATGACTTTCGCAAGTTTCTTTGTCTGAAAGCATATTATACTTGCAGCCTTCCTTAAAACTTCAAACAATCGCAGAATGTAATAAAAGTACATTTGCGAGTTTTTTTTAAGGAACTTTTGCATTAACCCTTTAGTTATCATTGTATCTGACAAAAATCAAATCGCTCATTAATGAAAAGAATAATTACTGTTTTACTGCTGATTCTTTCAGTTTCTATGACCCTTTCCCAGCAAAAAGGAATCTTAACGGGAATTGCAATTGATAAAAGCTCTCAGTCTTTGCTTAAGGATATCAATATCCGGGTCCTGGGTACTGAACTAACGGCAAAAACCAAAGAAGACGGCAGTTTCAGGATAACGGGAATACCTGTTGGCACTTACCAGGTAGAGTTTACATCGGTTTCATACCAGTCATTTATCCAGACAGATGTTGTCATCACTACAGGAATTGAGCGTGAGCTTGTGATTGAGCTTCAGGGGGTATCTACCGAAGAGGTTGTAATCGAAGATTCACGCTTTCAAAAACCAAATGATGTTGTTACCTCATTTAAATCACTTACATTTGAGGAGATAAGGCGCTTTCCGGGCGGACTCGAAGATATAGGAAGAGTTATACAATCACTGCCAGGGATCTCACTAACATCTGACGGAAGAAATGATCTTGTCGTAAGGGGCGGCTCTCCTTCAGAAAATTTATTTATTGTTGATGGTTTTGAAGTGAATAATATAAATCATTTCGGTTCACAGGGTGCAACCGGCGGTCCTATAAGCATTCTTAATCTTGATTTTGTGAGGAATGTAAACTTTTTCACAGGCGGATTCAGTGCAAAATACGGAGATAAACTTTCATCTGTTGTAGAAATTGAACAAAGAGCAGGAAGCTACGAAAAATTCTTTGGCAAAATAAATTTAAGCGGAACAGGTTTCGGCGCAAATTTTGAAGGACCAATTTCAAAGAAAAACCGCTCAAGCTGGTTAATTTCAGCAAGAAGAAGTTACCTGGATCTTATCTTTAATGCTGCGGGATTTTCATTTGTGCCGGAATATACTGACTTCCAGGCTAAAGCGGATTTTAAACTCAACAATAGAAATTTCATTGAGTTTAACTCCTTCGGCGCGCTTGATAAAGTAAGATTCAACAACGATACTGAAGAGAATAAACAAAATAACCTGACAATACTTTCAAATAATCAGAACAGTTATTCCGCAGGAATATTGTGGAAAACCCTTTTAAATAAAAATTCATTTTTGGTAACTTCTGTCGCGAGGAATTATTCTAACTATAATTTTTCACAAAGAGATAGTAACTTCACAGAAGTGTTCCGTAATGATTCCAAAGAAAGCGACATTCAGCTTAAGCTTGATTACAGCAACAGTTTAAGCAGCACCACTTTTGTTTCGTTTGGCGGAGCAGGAAAACGATTAAAGCTGAATTATAATATTGATAAAAAAGCTGATACACTATACTATATTGATCCGAATACAGGTAACAACCTGGTGTTACCAGCAGTAACTATTGTTGAAAATATCAATACCTACAAAGCATTTGTTTATGCAGAAATTGTGCAGAGTTTCATGAAAAGACTTAAGCTTACAGCAGGTTTAAGATATGATTATTTTGATCTTATAAATAAAAAAAGTTATATCTCACCAAGGACAAGCCTTGCTATTACTATTACGCCTGTATTTTCAGTTAACCTTGCATACGGTATTTTTTACCAATCACCTTCTAACATTTGGATTGTTGGATCTCAAGCCAATAAAGATCTCCGGGATATCAGGGCTGACCATTATATTGCAGGCATTGAGTACCTTCTTGACGAAAGCACAAGGCTGACAGTTGAAGGATATTATAAAGATTACAGGAATTACCCGGTCAGTAAAAAGAGACCTTATCTCATTTTGGCAAACAACAGCGGTTTTGAAGACCAGAATACATTTGGTCTCGAGGAACTCAGAAGTGAAGGAACAGGGAATGCAAAAGGATTTGAGATCTTCCTGCAGAAGTCATTGACAAAGAATTTCTACGGTACAGTTAGCTTTTCTTATAGTGACGTAAAGTATAAGGCTTATGACGGAATTAAAAGACGCTCTGATTGGGATAACAGGTATGTTTTAAACATAAATGGCGGGTACAAATTAGGCAAGACATGGGAGTTGAGTGCAAAATTCCGTATTGCCGGAGGGCGTCCATATACACCGATCAATCCGGCAGATGGCAGCATTGATTATGACCTTTATAATTCAGAAATTCTGCCCGTCTATCATAGGCTTGATGTAAGGGCAGAAAAGAGATTCATATTCAGTGCCTGGACTCTAACAACATACATAGACATACAAAATATATACAACAAGCAGAATGTATTCAGGTATGAGTGGAATCCATTCAAGCGTGAAATTGAAACTAGTAAAAACCTTGGCATTTTACCAACAATAGGAGTTAGCGCAGAATTTTAGAATAAGTACGCAATATTCAGAATTTATACAATTCCGATCTCTTTTTGCTGTTTTTTTCATTAAAAACCGCTATTTCCTTGCATACATATATCATGTAATTTAATGAACAATATCATAGGAAAACCTTTAACCAATTGAGTATTTTGTATAGTTATACTGCAATTTTATAACTAATTGTACTATGAAAAAGCTCATATTGGTTTTATTTGTTGTAATCATCAGCTATCCTTATTCTACAAATACTCAGGATTTACCTGCTGAAAAACAAAAAGCGCAAGTATATCTCCTTAGCAAGGGAGAAGTTTATTTTTCATTTGAGGTTTTTGATAAAGCAAGGATAAATGAACTATCAAATGTTATTTCTATTGATAACGTTGATGGTCACCTGGTATTTGCTTATGCAAACAAGGATGAATTCAGTAAATTTCTGAATTATTCCATTCCATTCAAAGTACTGCCGCATCCCGGTGATGTTGATTTTGACCTGAAAATGTTTGATGGAACCGGTGAGAGCAATATTATGGAATGGGATGCATACCCAACTTACGAAGCTTATGTTGCTATGATGAACCAGTTTGCGGCAACATATCCCAACCTGTGCAGGATAGTAAATGCAGGTACAACCATCCAGGGCAGGCAAATCCTCTTTGCTGTAATTTCTGATAATGTAAGTACTCAAGAGGCGGAACCGAAATTCATGTATACTTCATCTATGCATGGAGATGAAACGACAGGCTATGTTTTAATGCTCAGGCTGATAGATTATCTTCTCAGCAATTATACTGCAATCCAATCTGTATCCAGTCTTGTAAATGGAATTGAGATTTGGATAAATCCGCTTGCAAACCCTGATGGTACGTACCATGGAGGTAACAGCACGGTGAACGGTGCCACAAGGAATAATGCTAACGGCTACGACCTTAACCGCAATTTTCCGGGAGTTGATGGCGTAAACAGCCAGCCATTACAAACTGAAACGCAGGTATTTATGAACATTGCCTCCCAAAATTATTTCAGGCTTTCTGCTAATTTTCACGGAGGAGCCGAGGTTGTAAATTATCCGTGGGATTGCTGGCAAAGGCTGGCTGCCGACAATAACTGGTGGGTCCGGGTTTCAAGAAAATATGCCGATACAGTTCATGCCTATTGTGCACCCGGATATATGAATGATCTTGATAACGGCATCACTAACGGTTATGCATGGTATTATGTTAGAGGTTGCAGGCAGGATTACATGATCTATTACAGGCATGGCAGAGAAAGTACTATTGAGATCTCATCAACAAAACTTCTGCCGCCAACACAACTTCCGGCACTGTGGAATTATAACTATAGGTCTTTGCTGAATTACATTGAACAGTCATTGTACGGAGTAAACGGAGCTATAACTGATTCTGTTACTGGCCTGCCTCTGAAGGCTAAGGTTACTGCAGTAGGATTTGATATTGATAGCTCTGAGGTATATTCAGATAGCCTTTTCGGGAAATATTACCGTATGGCAATTCAGGGGAATTACAATTTAATGTTCACATGCCCCGGATATAATAGTAAAACAATTTCCGGAATATCTGTGAAGAATGATTCTGTAACAACTCTAAATGTTCAGCTCAGGCCATTAATAAATGGTATTACTATTAACCATAATTTACCGGCAGAATTCAGACTATATCAAAACTATCCAAATCCTTTTAATCCAGCAACAACCATAAAATTTGATGTTCCGGCATTAGACAGAAATAATTCAACACTCGTAACACTTGTTATTTATGATATTTTGGGGAAAAAATCGGAGGAACTCCTTAATAATTATCTAAAATCAGGTACTTATGAAATAAATTGGGATAGTAAAAACTATTCTTCGGGAGTATATTACTATACTTTAAGTGCGGGTGATCTTACCATTACAAAAAAACTTGTACTTATTAAATAGAAATAATCAATAAATTATACAGAACTTTATTCAATTTAAATACATAACTATGAAATCATTTTTAGTAGTTCTCTTTTCTTTATTTATTTTTTCGGTCTCCGGCAGCCTGAATGCACAGATAAGTGTTGCGGGTACGCCATATAGCTTTAGCTATAATATGGAAAATCAGTTTCCGACAGTTACAATGCCTTCATTTGATGTTAACTTGCTATTGGAGCAGGATAGATTAGAATCCGCTTATAAGGATATTCCGCCAAGATTCGGAAATCTGTTTGAGGTTAATCTTGGCTTCAATAACTCCGGTACATGGAAAACGCTGGATAACGGAAACAAGGTATGGCAGCTTGGGATTAAATCACCCGGTGCATTTTCTATCAATTTAATATTTAACAAATTCTTCATGCCGCCAGGGGCGTCATTTTATGTTTACTCTTCCGATAGAAAAATGGTTCTCGGGGCTTTTACTGAACAGAATAATCTGCCCGAAAGAGTTTTTTCAACTGCTCCTGTAAAGGGCGATTACATCATACTTGAATACAACGAACCCGCCGGTTCAAGAATTCCCGCAGAACTTCAGCTATCAAGCGTGACACACGCTTATAGAGATATGTTCGGTACGTTAATCACTGATGATTTTGGAACTTCAGGCTCCTGCAACAGGAACGTTGTCTGCCCTGAGGGTGATCCTTGGCGCAATCAGATAAGATCAGCAGCAATGATAATTGTTGGAGGCACAAGATGGTGCAGCGGTTCGCTTATTAATAATACAAGGAACGACGGGACTCCGTTTTTTATGTCTGCAAATCACTGCGGAACAAGTGTATCTACCTGGGTTTTTATGTTTCAGTATCAAAGTGCAACTTGCACGCCAAACGTAGATGGCCCTCTGACATTCACAATTTCAGGTGCTACACTATTGGCAAATAACTCAGCATCCGATTTTACATTAATGAGGCTTTCAAGCAAACCACCTGCATCTTACAATGTTTATTATGCTGGTTGGGATAGAAGAGATATTGCTCCCTCATCAGGTTCGGGAATACATCATCCTGATGGCGATATAAAAAAGATATCATTTTCTGGAGTGCCCTTTACTAACGGTACATGGAGCGGAACACCTGCAAATTCCCACTGGTTTGTAACTTGGACTGCAATCTCGGGAGGACAGGTTCCAATTACAGAAGGCGGTTCTTCAGGTTCACCTATCTACAATCAGGATAAACGGTTCGTAGGGCAGCTTCATGGCGGCGCATCATACTGTTTTGCACCGGTTGGCAGCTTGAATGATCTATATGGAAAGTTTTCTCTATCGTGGGATTATGGAACTACCCCTTCAACACAGGCAAAATACTGGCTGGATTCCATAAACACAGGCGCACAATTTATTGATGGTTATGATCCGCTTGCAGGACCGTTGAACGCATTCAATCTAACTAATCCTGGGGCTGGCTTAACTATTACAACACTGCCCGGCTCAACAACTGTAAATACTTTTAATTGGGATACTGCTTCCAGCGGTGCAACCTATAAATGGATATTCGGATCACCAAATGCTACCAACAGACAGATCACTATTCCGCTCTTTACAAATGTATTGAATGTTACTTCAGGCCAGCTGGATGCTTACTTAGCAGGTCTTGGCGTTGCACAGGGAGGCTCACTTGCCGGATCGTGGGATACATGGAGCTTCAGGAATAATGCACCTTTGTATGATTCATTAAAATCCGCAAACGGCCCAAGGACTTTAACATTAACAAGAGGAGTACCTGCATTAACTGCTTTTAATCTTGTAACTCCGGTCAATAACGCAACTATTGTAACGACGGCTGGTGATAATTCACTGATCAGTTCTACATGGTCGCGCTCAGGTGTTGGAGCTACATATAAATGGCATTTTGCTTCTCCTAACTTTTCAGTTCCTTCAAATACTAAGTTCAGGATCGCATCCGGCAATGGCGGAGCGGATACAAACCTATCCCTCACTAGCGGTTATATTGATGGTTTGCTTGTATTGCTTGGTTTAAATCAGGGTGACTCAATTACAGGGCAATATAGAGTCTATGCTTATTCGCTGAACGATTCACTTTCATCTGCACAGATTTATAATATAACGTTCAAAAGAAGTTCCACAACAGTATTGTGCAGAAACGTTGTTAAGCCAATTCTGGATAACCAGGTAACACAGGATACTGTCAATATTAACATACCAAATGCATTAATAAGCAAAATGGTAGTAAGAATAGACAACGTTTCTCACACGTATGACGGCGACCTTGCATTCTGGTTAAAGTCTCCGGCAAACCAAAATGTAAGAATTATTGGCAGAGTGGGCGGGGGAGGCGATAACTTTGTAAACACTGTTTTAGATGATGCAGCAGCCAATTCAATTTCAACCGGAACAGCTCCGTTCACAGGTACATTTAAGCCTTCCAGCCCGATGACCGTTTATAATGGTGGTAATCCCAATGGCAGCTGGGTACTTTCTATATATGACAGCGCTGGTGCTGACCAGGGTAGCTTGAATGCATGGTGTTTGGTTTTGACCTATTCCACAGTTTTGGGTGTAACTACAACTATCGAGATACCAAATAGATTCTACCTGAATCAGAATTATCCGAATCCGTTTAATCCCTCAACAACTATTAAGTACGGTCTGCCTAAGAATTCAATAGTAAAAATAACAATGTATGACCTGCTTGGAAGAGAAGTTGGCGTGCTTGTTAACGAACTGAAACAGGCAGGAACCTATGATGCTAAGTTTGACGGTACAAACATGGCAAGCGGAGTATATTTCTACAGGATAGAAGCCGGTGCATTTGTTGATACGAAGAAGATGTTGCTTATTAAGTGATGATATTCACTTAATAAATAATCCCGATTTATCGGGACTGTTGATTAAGTAATAAGAAATTTAATTTTCACATTTTTAAGGGCGAACACTTTTGTTCGCTCTTTTTTTTTGATTGAATTGCATGTCAATTTATCCGTAGATTGTTGAATAACTATTAAATTATATTTGTTAAAAAACTTAAACACACATGAGCAGCGAAAAAGATTATTTACTTGGAGTCAATCAGTTTGAATTAGATCGGCTGGAGTTTCAGCACAGCGTATGGAGGGATCTCACCAAATCATTCTTTGACCGTCTGAAAATTGGTGAAGGAATGAAAGTTCTTGATGCCGGTTCAGGTCCGGGTTTCGTTACAATAGATCTGAGAAATCGTGTTGGTGAAAACGGCGAAGTTACTGCCCTGGAGCCTTCAAAAATGTATCTCGATCACTTCCGGAATTATTCAGAAGAAAAAAAATGGAACAATACTAAATTCATTTTAAGAACTGCTGAAGGCGCAGAACTTCCGCAGAATTATTATGATCTCATTTTCGCAAGGTGGGTCATCGGATTTGTACCTGACCCGGAATTATTTGTCCGTAAATTAACTACTGCTTTAAAACCGGGTGGGGTTTTAGCACTTCAGGATTATGCATTTCACGGATTGAATCTTTATCCCCGCGGCGGCTCATATGAAAAGCTTTCCCCAGCTGTGGAAGAATACTGGAAATCTACCGGCGGTGATCTTCGTATTGCAGCGCGTATTCCCGGGATATTTAAAGAACAAGGTCTAAAGCTTGTAGAATACAGACCTAACACACTGGCGGGCAGTCCGGGCAGCGGAGTATTTGAATGGCATCACTTGTTTATTACTCAGCATGTTCCATTTATAGTAGAAAAGAACATACTTTCAGAAGAAACCGGTAAAGCGATACTTGATGATTGGAATAATCACAGGGCAAATCCTGACTCACTATTTTTTTCCCCTCTTGTTGTAGATATGGCGGGTGTGAAAATGTAAAATTCAGTTTATTTTATTTGTAGAGACGGGTCGGTGACCCGTCTTTTTTTATTATAGATTAAAATTCATTGAATTACTATTTATTTAAGCGGATATTGCACCATGCCAGTTACCATTCCGCCGCACCGCAAAGGTTTGATATATATTTCATTCACAGCATTTTTGTGGAGTACAAGCGGCTTCTTCATTAAATACCTTTCCATAAATGCTTTCCAGATATCATTTTTCCGCTCTGTTGTTGCTGCTATAACTATCTATGTTATATGCCTTCTTAGGAAACAGAAAGTAAAATTTGAATTCGATAAAGTCTCAAATTTTGCAGCTATTTTTTATGCCGGTATTCTGATACTTTTTGTGATTGCAACAAAAATGACGACTGCTGCAAATGCAATATTCCTCCAGTTCACGGCTCCCATGTACCTAGTTGTACTGGAACCCCTGCTTATGAAAACAAAATTCGAGCCTAAGAACATTATCACAGTACTTATCTGTATTGGCGGAATGCTGCTCTTCTTTTTCGGGAAACTTGAGATCGGGAATATTTACGGCAACCTGATAGCCATTGCCTCGGGAATTTGTTTCGCAATGTTCAGCCTGCTGATAAAATACAAGCGTGTTAAGCAGAAGACGGACAGCACCATAAATAATGTCATTACCGGAAACGCGCTTGTTGCAATTATTGCCGGGTGTATAATATTCCCAAATTTTCATTTAGACCTCTCGCAGGGGCTCATCCTGCTTTACATGGGTGCAATTCAAATTGGTGTAAGTTATATTATATTCAATGAAGGCATCAAGTATGTTTCGGCAACTGAATCCATGATAATCGCCACGCTTGAAGCAATGTTCAATCCGATATGGGTATTTATCGGTATCGGCGAGGCTCCGTCAATATATTCAATACTCGGCGGAGCAATAATTTTCGGCGCGATCATCTGGCGCAATTTCAGCAAACGCGAAAAAGCTTTGATAATAGAGTGACGTGTAGTCACTAACAAACTGAACATAACTGGAAAACTCAATGGACCTGAAAAAAATCGAATGTACTCAATGCGGCTCACATGATTTTGAAGAGCTTGGTGATAGTAAAATTAAGTGTAATTACTGCTCTACAGTTTACCGTGTAAGCGAACCTGCCGGGAGTAAGCCAAAAGTGATAATAGGCAAAGGCGCGAATGTTGTGTTTGGCAAAAGCTCAAATGTAACAATCAAAGGCGGTGTTGAGATAAAGGAAGGCGCAAATGTGCCACGAAGTGGCTCCTTCGGAGCAGTTTCTTGGAAAACTTGATATACTGGAAATTGGTGATGAGGAAAAAATAAAGAATTCTGAGTTTTATAAGAAGAAAAACCCATAAAGCCTGCAAAATACCTGAAATATCCTTATTTATATTGTAATTATCCCTCATTTTCTTTATTTTTGCTAATTAAATAAGCAAAACGCAATAATTTTCCCGGTTAATTCGGGATTTCGCTTTGCTCAACATACCTATGGACTACAAAAACATATTAGTAACAAGACTCGAAAATCCAAAAGGATTAAAAGTCGGGCAGATACAGTTCAACCGCCCTGATGTTTTGAATGCCCTTAATATTGAATTAATGGGCGAGCTTTTAAGTGCCCTGCGCGATTTTGATAAGTCTGATGATATTGGCTGCATAATTATTACCGGAAATGCTAAAGCTTTTGCCGCTGGCGCGGATATTAAGGAAATGGCAACCCAAAGCGCAATCGATATGCACGTTCGCGATCAGTTTGCCGTTTGGGATAGCATCCGCAAGATCAAAAAGCCAATCATTGCCGCAACATCAGGCTTTGTGCTTGGCGGCGGGTGTGAGCTATCTATGGCGTGTGATATGATAGTCGCAGCAGAATCCACCAGATTTGGTCAGCCGGAAATTAAGCTCGGCATCATTCCGGGCGCAGGCGGGACACAGAGATTGACAAGAGCAATAGGCAAGGCGCGAGCAATGGAAATGATACTTACCGGCAGAAATTACACGGCCCTCGAAATGTTTGAAGCCGGGCTTGTAAGCCGTGTTGTTGATGATGAGGTTTTTCTTGAAGAAGCGCAGGCGCTTGCAAAAGAAATTGCCTCAATGCCGCCCATCGCTCTGCAAATAGCGAAGGACGCAATAATGAAGGCATTTGATACAACTATCGAAGGCGGACTTGAATACGAGCGCAAAGCATTTTATCTCCTCTTCGCTTCTGATGATATGAAAGAAGGCATGAACGCATTTGTTGAAAAGCGTAAACCAAAATGGGCTGGTAAGTAACGAGTGTGTTGAGTGTATAGAGTGAATTGAGTGTGTTGAGTGTTTTGAGTGTTGAGTAACAGATTGAGATAGCTTTTGATTTTAGGCGGCCTGTGAAAATTGGTGTTAGAAAATTATCTGAGCAGAATAAATAAGTAGAAAAGGAAAATAAGAATCATTTGATCAAAAATCTCATTTTATTGATAGTATTTGCGCTTTCTCTAAGCGTAGCGGCACAGGATAAAAAAAACGATTTCCAGCAGTCAAATAAGATGCTCGTGGATTCCAACTTCAACGCCGAGCAGATAATTGAAATGAATAAGCCTGCCCTTATTTCAATATGGTATCACACCAACAACTACTATTCATATTCCAGCTTTACAACAATTGATACTAATCTTTTAAACGGCAGCGGCTTTATTTTTACCGAAGACGGCCTGATTGGGACTAATTATCACGTTGTTGATGGCATCGATAGCCTGCTTATCAAAACAAGCGACGGCACGTTTTATGATGCTGAGATGCTGCTTATTGATGAAAAGAATGATATGGCTATCCTTCGCATAAAAAATGCAAATGGTACGAAATTTCCTACAATCAGATTTGCCAATTCAGATGTATTAAAGGTAGGACAGGAAGTATTCGCAATTGGCAGTCCGCTTGGCTATGAATACACAATTTCGCAGGGTATCATTGCGGGTATCCGGGATAATGAGAAAGTTTCTTTTACCGATCCGGTTACTTATGCGCCAATTGAAAAGAGCTTCGATAAGGTAATACAGATAACTGCAGCGATCTCACCCGGCAACTCAGGCGGAGCGCTTTTCAACCGCAAAGGTGAAGTTATCGGTATAACTACATATACATATACGGGTTACGGAAATTTAAATTTCGCGCTTGCAATAAACAGTTTTGTGTATTTCATGAATTCCGTTGACCTTGCAAATATTGATAGTAACGAAGAATCAAAAAGGAAACGCGCGGAAAGCCTATATTTCTCAAATCTTCGCCTGGCAAACAACTTTAAATCAGAGGCTACATATAACTGGTATTACGTTAAGCAAAAGGATACGATGAAAACCCTTGATACATTTGTTGTAAAACAGGATTCCGTTGCCAGAAATAATTTTGCCAAAGCAGAAACATTTTATTTTAAGTGCATCGATATAGCTCCTGATTCATTCAGTGTTTACCGCGAAATGATGGACCTGTATGTTTATTGCGAGAACTTTAACAAGGCTGAAAATCTTTATGACACAATCAAAGCAAGATTTCAGTCAGATAGTCTACTAAGCCTGTTGTCATCAAGCCTTGCAAATGCTTATACTTCATCAAAAGAATATAAGAAAGCGCTTGAGTTCTATGAAAAGATGTCTTTAAAAGATACTTCCGATATTTACCTGCGTTACCAGATCGGGAACATTTACGAAAGTATGGGCAAAAACAGTAAAGCTATAAAGGAATATAAAAGAGTACTGAAGCGTGACCCCTCTTACACCCAGGCATACATACAGATAGGTGCGATATATTTTAATAAATACAAAGATTACAAAACAGCGAAAAATTATATTGAAAAGGCTTATGATAAAGAAATGTCTGCATATGGCTCAACCTACTACCTGGATATTCCTTACTATCTAGGAATGATAGCTGTAAAAGAGCGTAAGAAGTTTGATGCTATGCTGTATTTCATGGATCTGAAAAGTATTTATACTTATACACCAGAAGAGAACAAAAAGAAAGCTGATCTGCTTAAAGCATTAAGGGAAATAAATTAATAATTTCTACTAATAATGATACATAAATTTGATGTTGTAATTGTAGGGGCAGGCGGAGCTGGCTTGCGCGCTGCAGTTGAGATCCCCAAAGAATATTCCTGTGCAGTAATATCTAAAGTATTCCCGACACGCTCTCATACAGGAACTGCGCAGGGCGGCGTTTGCGCAGCATTATCCAATGAAGAAGAAGATTCATGGCTTAACCATGCATTTGATACCGTAAAGGGATCGGACTATCTTGGCGACCAGGACGCAATAGAAATAATGTGCCAGGATGCTCCAAGGGCAATTATTGAACTTGAACACATGGGCATGCCTTTTTCGCGCACTAAAGAAGGCAAAATCGCACAGCGCATGTTTGGCGGACATACCAAACCTGACGATCCTAATGACCCGAATTCAAAGAGGCATTCAGTGAAACGCGCATGCTATTCTGCTGATAGGACCGGCCATGTTATGCTCCAAACTTTGTATGAGAATTGTATTAAAAATAATGTTAACTTTTTCTCTGAATATTTCATTACCGATCTTATCATTGAAGATGGCATTTGCAAAGGTTTGACTGCGATCGATATGGCTACTTCTGAAATTCATACTTTCCAGGCAAAAGCCATTATGTTTGCAACCGGCGGTTATGGAAGAGTATTCAGGATAACTTCAAACGCACATGTTGGAACGGGTGACGGATGTGCGCTGGTATATAATGCAGGTTTGCCTCTTGAAGATATGGAATTTTTCCAGTTCCACCCAACTGGCCTGTGGAGGCTTGGAATATTAGTATCCGAAGCAGCAAGAGGCGAAGGCGGAATACTAAGGAACAATAAGCATGAGCCTTTCATGGAAGTTTATGCGCCCACGGTTAAGGACCTTGCTCCGCGTGATATGGTTTCAAGAGCAATTATTTCTGAAATTCGCGCAGGAAGAGGAATACTTGGAAGCGACGGAACTTATTACATTGATCTTGACTTAACCCACCTTGGCAAGAAAGTTATTGATGAAAAGATCCCTGAAATCACCGGCTTTGCAAGAACTTATCTCGGAGTTGAGCCTACAAAAGAGTGCGTTCCGATACAGCCTACTGCTCATTACGCTATGGGCGGCATCCCTACAAATTTTGATACTGAAGTTCTCGCAGATAACAGCGGTAATAAAATCAAAGGATTTTATGCGGCGGGTGAATGCGCATGTGTATCTGTCCACGGAGGAAACAGGCTGGGTACAAATTCACTTTTAGATATTGTGGTATTTGGCAGGCGCGGAGGAAAGAAGATCTCCGAGTACTTAAAAACAGCAGAAGAGCATACATTCAATACTGACCCGGCTGATAAAACCAGGGAATTGATGAACAAACTGCTTGTGCAAACCGGAAATGAAAAGATCTCAGTCATACGCAGGGAGCTTCAGGAAAACATGATGGATAAATGCGGGATATTCCGCAACCAGGCTGATCTTGAACAAATGAAAGTGAAGATCAAAGAATTACAGCAAAGATACTGCAGTATAACTATTCTGGATAAGAGCAAAGTATTTAATACCGATCTTATTGAAACAATTGAGCTTGGTAACCTGCTTGATATTGCAGAAAGCATTAATGAAAGCGCGCTTAACCGAACCGAATCCCGCGGCGCGCACACAAGGGTAGATTTTCCTAAACGTGATGATGCCGGCTGGATGAAACATTCTTTCATTTGGAAGAATACAACAGGCGGCGATCCGAAGATCGGTTACAAACCGGTTGTTGTAACGCAGTTTCAACCAATGGAAAGAAAATACTGATCATGTAAATGGTCATAGGTCAAAACAATTTAAGATAAATTAATAAACGATCTAAAATGCAAGTTACATTTAAGATTCTAAGATATAACCCCGAAAAAGACAAAGAACCTCATTATGAGCAGTACAGGTTTGAAGCATCTGAAAACATGACCGTATTGGACTGTTTGCATAAGATCAAGTGGGAGCATGACGGCAGCCTTGCATTCAGGCGCTCATGCGCACACGGAGTTTGCGGCTCGGATGGCATGAGGATCAACGGGAAAAACTATCTTGCTTGCTCAACTTTGCTTAAGGTTCTGGATACAAAAAAAACAATTACTATCGAGCCTCTTCCTTCACTACCTATTATTAAAGATCTTATCCTTGATATGACAGATTTTTATGATAAGTATAAAGCCGTTAAGCCCTACCTTATCAATAATTCGCCCACTACAGGAGATAGCGAAAGACTGCAATCAAACGCAGATGCAGAGAAGCTTTTCGAATCGGCAAAGTGTATCCTGTGCGCATGCTGTACAACAAGCTGCCCTTCTACCTGGACAAATGATAATTACATAGGCCCCGCTGCGCTGCTTAAAGCGTACAGGTTTGTATTTGATACCCGTGATGAAGCTGCTGATGAGCGGCTGGATATTATAGATACTCCTGACGGGATTTGGAGATGCCATACAATTTTTAACTGTGTCGAGTCGTGTCCGAAAGAAATTAACATCACTTGGCATATTTCACAGCTTAAGAAAGAGCTATCAAACAGGGAATTATAATAAACGGCCTTCGATTTTAAAGGCCTGCCAGAGAGGCAGCAACAAAAAAGAATGTTTCAGGATTTCGCAAAAAGAAAATTCAGCGACTATCTTGCTCTGCTCGAATTTCCGGCAGGCAGAATTTCACTCAGGCAGATAAATGGCTCTTCGCTTCCACCCTATATTATAAGTTTCCTTGAGTATTACATTCCTAATCATAATCTGCCCATTGATAAAAAAGACTTTAGGGAAATCCTTAACAAAGCTATAATCTTTAACATAAATTATATTATCAAGCCTAAGAATACGATCCTGAAATTCGTATTTGCAGATGTTGAAACAAGACCCGTTCACTATGTAAAACAGCGGTTAAGATTTTTTCAGTTCTATGGGTATTATTTAACGCAGATCTTGGATTTTATTGATTTTAATGATCTGGAAGTTGTTTCATACAACCAGATTGAACATCTTATAAATGAGGTAAACAAGAAAATATACGAAGAAATATCATTTGAAGGCAGCGACTCACACCGTCTGAATCTGGTAAAGCTGCTTTATTATTTTTTTCATGACCTGGGAGATAACAATCCAATAAATATCAAACTCCCAAGGAAGATACTTTCAGTGTATTTCCAGGATAAAGGCTACATGGAGATAAAAAAACGGGTTGATAGTTTTTTCAGCAGCGAGATATTCATCCAGGAAGCAATTGAATTAATGGATCCGGATACAATTAAATCACCCAGGAAGCACAACGATATCGGAGTAAGTGACCAGTTCATTAAAGAGATCGTTTCAAAGGCTAAAACAGATCTGATAAACAAAGAAACTGCTAACCGCGAAGTTGAAAAGATCCTCCGCCCCGAAGATGAAATTCTACCCGAGATCCCGGCAATTAATATTACCATTATCCGTGAGCAGGAATCGAAATTACCTGAGATCGAGAAAAGCCGCCTTATAATTGATGAGGAAATATATTCAGATGACCTGATGTTTGCTTCACAGTTCAATGATATAACGCCTCCTGTTCAATTGACAGACGACGAAAAAATGAAGCGCACGATCGATGACCTCTTCTGTGAGGAATCTTACAGGAAAAGGATAATACGCCAGATGTTTAAGAAAGATGAATTTATGTTTAGTCACGCCGTAAGAGGATTACTGCAGAAAGAAAACTGGAACGAAGCAATCATTGAAGTAGAAGAGCTTTTTGAAAAGAACAAAGTAGATTATTTTTCCGAAGAAGCCGTGAAGTTTGTGGATATAATTCAAAGCCACTATGTAAAAGACTTTTTTGAAACCAAAGATAACAAGGCAATTTAATGCTTATAGATAACGCTAAGATAAAGATCAAAAGCGGCGATGGCGGTAAAGGCTGTGTGAGCTTCAGACGCGAAAAATATGTTCCCAAAGGCGGCCCAAACGGAGGCGATGGCGGAAATGGCGGAGATGTCATTTTTAAGGCTGATAATTCCCTTGCAACACTGATCGATTTTCGCTACAAGAGAACATACAAGGCCGAAAATGGCGTAAACGGAATGGGCGGCGATAAAACCGGCAAGACAGGGAAAGATTCAATCATCAGGGTTCCTTGCGGGAGTATTATCAAAGATGCTGTGACCTCAGCAATACTTGCAGACCTTGTAGAAAACGGTGATTCATTCGTAGCAGCAAAGGGAGGTAAAGGCGGCCGCGGAAATGCGCGATTTGCAACATCTACCAATCAGGCTCCCAGGGAAGCAGAAACAGGAACTAAAGGTCAGGAACTTGATATTGAATTAGAACTTAAACTCATTGCTGATGTTGGACTTGTTGGGCTTCCCAATGCAGGAAAATCAACATTAATCTCAAAAATATCAGCAGCAAAACCTAAAATTGCTGATTATCCATTTACTACACTACAGCCTAATTTAGGAATTGTCAGATATAAAGATTATCAGAGTTTTGTAGTTGCCGATATTCCTGGACTTATTGAAGGCGCACATACGGGCAAAGGTCTTGGTATAAGATTTCTGAAACACATTGAAAGGACGCGCGTTCTTGTTTTTCTGTTGGACGCATCTGAGATTCTTCAGAAAGAGAATAAACTTGAAGATTATGATGTTTTGATAAGTGAGCTTGGTGGTTACGATAAAGAACTGCTGCAGAAACCGAGGATTATTTGTTTTTCTAAAATTGATACTCTTACAGAAGATGAAAAAAAGAAGCTTGATAAGATCAAGTTCAACAAAGGAAAAAGCAAAGAAAAATATCCTGTGTTAAAGATCTCGGCTGTAAACGGCGAGAACATTAGTAAACTTTTAGATGAGATCTGGATGGTTTTACACGAATGAAAAATAAACCAAACATACTGGTTTCTAACGATGACGGCATTGAAGCGCCGGGATTACAGTTACTTGTAGAAGAACTTAAGAAATTTGCAAATGTATACGTATGCGCTCCCTACCGTCAGCAAAGTGCTGTTGGGCACTCGATTACAATATTCTATCCCCTTCGTGCTTATGAACACTTAAAAGATGGCGAATTATTCGGAATGGCTGTCGAAGGCACTCCCGCTGATGCAGTTAAAATAGGTGTGTTGTTCTTTTTCAAAGATGTGAAATTTGACTTAGTTGTTTCGGGGATTAACCACGGTGCAAATACTGCTATCAATATCATTTATTCCGGAACAGTATCCGCGGCTACAGAAGGCACAATACTTGGCATTCCATCAATTGCGGTTTCATTGACAACATTCAGCAAAGTTGATTTCAGGGAACCGGCAAAGATCGCCTCTAAGGTCATCCGTCAGATTTGGGAAGACGATTCGATCAAGATCAGCAAAGGGACCTTACTTAATATCAATATCCCTAATGCAGAGGCAAACCAGATAAAAGGTGTAAAGATCACCAAGCAGGGAAAATCATACTGGGAAGATTCCTTCGATGTACGCGCAGACCCCAACGGCAGGGATTATTACTGGCTTACAGGTAAAATGGTATATAAGGATGAATCAACGGAGTATGATATTGCTGCTGTAAATGATAATTATATTTCAATTACTCCTTTACACTTTGATCTCACTGATTACGCAGCTTACGAAGAAATTAATAAATGGAAAATAAAAATATAACAATATGATAAGTGAAGTAGCAGTTCTCACTCACACAAGTAAAGTTTTAGAAGATAATCCGCTCAAAGATCCTTATGTAAGAAATGTAATTGTATATCTCCCTCCTTCTTATGCCGCTTCTTCCAAACATTATCCGGTCGTTTACCTGATAGCTGGATTCACCGGTTTTGGCGCAATGAATATGAATCTCTCTGCATTTTCCGAAAATATTCAGCAAAGACTTGATAGGCTTATTAAAACAAAGAAAATCAAAGAAATGATCGTGGTAATGCCCGATTGTTTTACAAAATACGGCGGCTCGCAGTATGTGAATTCCACTGCCACAGGACGATATGAAAATTATATGGTTAATGAAATTGTCCCATTTATTGATAGCAAGCTCAGAACAATAAAGAAACCAGCTTCACGATGCATAATAGGTAAATCTTCCGGTGGATACGGAGCAATGTGGCTTGCAATGAGACACCCTGATGTTTTCGGACTGATGGCAACACATTCGGGTGATTCTGCATTTGAGTATTGTTACATGAAGGATTTTCCGCAATTTATTACCGGCATTCAGAATTACGGCAGCGGGCATAAAGCTGTAGCCAATTTCATTAAGCAGCAGATCAATTACGATCAGCCAAAACCAAGGGATTTTCATGATATTATTAACATCATTGCCATGTCTGCATGCTACTCACCCAATCCCAAACGAAAAGAATATAATTTTGACCTCCCATTCAACATAGAAACAGGTGAAATTATTCCCGAAATTTGGAATAAGTGGCTTAAGTTTGATCCCGTAAGACTTGTTTCAAAATATAAAACAAACCTCAGAAAGCTTAAGATGATATATGTTGATTGCGGAACAAAGGATGAATTCAACCTGCAGGCCGGTGAAAGAATTTACTGTGATAAGCTCAGGAAAAATGGTATCAAATGCATTCAGAAAGAGTTTAATGCCGGCCATATGAGCATACAATACAGGTACGATGTAAGTTTTCCATATATCTCAAAGCATTTTTCTTATAAATAGTGAAATTTAAAGATCACTTTTCCGTACAGGCAAAGGAGTATTCTAAACACCGGCCTAAGTACCCTGCAGAATTATTTGATTACCTAAGTTCACTTTGTTCAGCCCATAATACAGCCTGGGATTGCGCCACCGGCAACGGACAGGCTGCAATAGGTCTTGAGCCTTACTTTGATGAGATCATTGCTACAGATGGAAGCGCATCTCAGATCGAACACGCTGAAATACATCCGAAAATAAGATACAGGACTGCACTTGCGGAAAGCAGTGGATTGGATGATAAATCCGTTGATATTATCACTGTCGCAACTGCAATTCACTGGATAGATCTGAAAGTATTTAATAAAGAAGTTCGGCGTATCCTGAAGCCGGGAGGAATAATTGCTGTTTGGGTTTACAAAGATAGTGTAATTAATGAGGAAATTGATAAGATTGTGAAGAACTATTCCCAAAACATAGTTGGGAAATACTGGTCGGAAGAAAACAGAAAAGCAGAACATTTCGAAAAGTCGATAGAATTTCCATTTGAAAGAATTGATACTCCTGTGTTTATACTAACAAAAAACCGGAATTTGGGGGATTATATGAATTACCTTTATACATGGAGTGCAACTCAATATTATATAAAAGATAAAGGCAGTAATCCTCTGGAATTAATCTATGAAGAGATACTCAAAGCCTGGAAAGTTGAAAACAGTAAAAGAGAAGTCAAATGGGAATTGTTAATGAAAGTTGGAAGAATATGATATTAATATGAAAGAATCAGGTTCACTCCAGCAGCAAATAATACACCAGTGCACCCAGTCCTAGCTGAAATACCACTAGAGAAACTCCGCTTAAAATATCATACTTCTTTTTCCTGTCGAGCGCAGAAGGGTCTCCGTACATATCATAATTATCCCTGTTTTCAGTAGCAAGATTCTTGAAGTAAAACGCTGATACTCCTGCTCCTATTGTTACTAGTGAAGAAAGTACAATTGGGATTAGTTTACGCGGCCTTTCAAAGTATGGCTTTTTATCTTCTTTAACCGGGTTTATTAATTTCGTACCGGGTAGAGGAACAAGAGTATATGTCCGGTTTATTTTTTCATTTCCGATAAATGTTTCGGAACAATCTGAATATCCTTTTAGCGAAAGCTTTATCTGCAGATCACTCCCTTTTAAAGAATCGCTTATCATAAAAAACAAAGGCGTATTGCCTATGTTCTCATTGTTCAGATAGAGTTCTGCATTTTGAGGAAATGAGTTTACATAACTGTAACCTATCCTTAAAGAATCAGCATCCTGCGCATTTATTGCAAAAGTGCAAAAAATAACAACGAGAAATGTTAATATTTTATTTTTTCTTTTCAACGATCTTACTTGTAAAGCAATAAACAATTTCATCTGCAGCCACAAAAAGGTAATCCTTCCAGATCACCGGCGAGGTTTTAACCTTATTTTCAAGCTCATAGCTCCACAATAATCTGCCGTCATCAGCATCAAGTGAATATATAAACCCGTCATATGAAGAACAATAAACAAGATTTCCGGATACTACCGGTGTAGAAATTATTGCTCCCTTAGTGGAGTATTTCCAATTGATCGTTCCGTCCTCAATCTTCAATGAATATATGCTTCCGTCAACGCATCCAAAAATCGCGTTAGAATCTTGATACAAAGCAGATCCCGAGATCATTTTAGAGTGCATATTCTGCTTCCACCTGGCAGTTCCGCTATCTAAACCAATAACACAGTAGTTGGAATCATCTCCTCCTATAAACACATAACCATCTTTGATCATTGGAGTTGATATAACAGGTCCGCCGGTCTTAAATTCCCATAATTTATCACCTGTTGCTGTATTCAGGCAATAAAGCGTTCCTGCATCATTACCAAAGATGACTTTTTCTGTACCAACTGCACAAGTTGAGTGTATCGGAGCTTTAGAATCGAATTTCCAGCTCTTAAGACCCGTTGTAATATCAACTTTGTACAAATTACCGTTCAGGCTGCCGAAATAAACATATCCATTTTTCAGAATAGGAGAAGTTTGGATGTCTCCGTATTTCTTTCTCCAGTTTATATTTCCCTCTGATAGATCATATGAAACAAGTGAATACTTTTTATCTCCTGCAAATGATACAATAACATCATTTCCTAATACTAAAGGGGCTGTACTGGCATCTTTACCCAGAAATTTAATGTTTCCTATTTTCCCGCCTGTTGCTACGTCAAAAGTAAACATTTCACCCTGTAAAGCATTCACAAAAACAACGGCATCAGTTGATGTTATCCCGGCAGGGCCAACTCCACCCTCTATATTATAATCCCACATCAGGTTCAAAGGCGGTTCCAGTGTGTAGCCTGAAATATTTTGCTGCAAACTTGAACCGCCTGCCATTATCCAGTCTTCTGGGCTAACATTTATACTCTTTTCTACCCTGATCCCTGAACACCCCGCAAGAAGGATGAGCAAAATAACCAAAATAAAATTTGTATTTCGTGAATTCATGAAGTTAAAATAACATTTGACATAATATAATCAAAGACAATAAATGTCTTGAAGAAGGGCAAATCAGCGGCAAAGTTAAACTAAAAACCGGGCCTTACACTATTGATAAAGCCCGGCTAATATCAATTATTTTATCAAGATCATTTTTCTTGTGTCAGTATATTCTCCTGCTGAGATCCTGTAAAAATAAACTCCGCTTGGATAATTTGATGCATCCCAATCAGCTTCATACTTTCCTGCTTTCAAGTATTGATTTACCAGTACAGCCGACTGCTTGCCCAGAATATCAAATACAGCAAGATTTACTATATCATTTCCTGCAATATTAGGAATATCAAACTTTATCCTGGTAACGGGATTGAATGGATTAGGATAATTATTATACAGATTAAAGCTTGCCGGTATTTCTGATGAAATTATCTGTATGCCAATTGTACTCCTCACAAGCGTTAAAATATTGGAGCCTGATGATGAAAGTGAATCAATACCATTATATGACCATGCGCGCCAGGTGCACCTTACTGAATCACCGGTCGTACCCATAATTCCGGCAAGTGAGTCCAAAGTGCTTTTCCTTACGCCGGCCGTCGTATCAAGGCCGCCCAAATTGCTTGTAAAGAAATAATCTGTTGAGCTTCCGATCTTCCTGAGTTTTATCTTATAATTTACAGTTGGATTAGTTGAGCTTTTTGTCCATGAAAAATTGAGTTTTGATGTATCACTGCCGGAAACGGTTATTCTAGTGAAAGTCACCGGCGAGATAAGGCTAAATGGACTCATACCGGCGCCCCTGACCCTTATGTAAGAGGTTCTGGTTAATGAATCACTTCCAAATGTATTGCTGATCCTGAGTTTAACGGTATATAATCCGGGAGTACTGTATGAAATAACCGGGTTCTGAACCGTTGAATTTGCAGGAGTGCCTCCGGTGAAAGTCCATTGCCAGCCTGTGGGTATTCCTGCAGAAATATCTGAAAAATGAACCTGGTTGCCATACTCTATTGATAAGCTATCAGCTTTAAACGAGCAAAGCGGGGTACCACTCACATTTACATGTCCATTGGAAGTTTGTATAGGTAATCTGGGTCCTTCAATTGCTGCATTTATTCTTGTTAGCTGGCCCTGAGTGAATAAGTTCATACAGGCATCGTCAGTATAGTCCATATAGTTCATGAACATAACTCCTGGAGCGCTGGGTGAACATGCATCGGTGGTTGGATAAGAAGGACAGCCGTAGAATTCCAAAGCCTGGTTCGGAGTATCACCAACAAGATCAGAGCCGCCGCATGAACCGCCGTCATCCCCCCATATGTGATAAAGCCATAACCAATGGCCAACTTCATGAGTTGCTGTTCTTCCTTTGTTAAATGGAGGAGAAACAGCCCCTACTGTTCCAAAAAAATTGTAACCAATTACTACACCATCCAAAGATGCACTTCCGCCCGGGAATGTTGCATACCCCAGTATGCTGCCGCCAATATTGCATGACCAAAAGTTTAAATATTTATCTCTATCCCATGCGTCATGGCCACCCTGAGATGTAAATTTCACAGCACTACTTTGCCCAAATGAGGCTATGCTTGTCTGAGTTCTGGTAATACCCAAGGTCGGATTATTACCGGGATCCCTTCTTGCCATGGCAAACTGTATTTGGCAATCGGCTGCAAGCGGCTTGAAAGGCAGGGGTGTAAGTGTCGTATCAGAATTAAGCCTCCTGAAATCCTTATTCAGTACATCTATTTGCGATAATACCTGGTCATCCGAAATGTTCTGAGCCGCTGTATTCCATACTACATGCACAACAACAGGAATGGTGATAATGCCGCTGGCATCCCTTTGGTGACCGTACTGCTTTGCATAACTTTCAGCATATTTTTCAAGTTCGATCATTCTCTGCCTGTAAGCCGGATCCATTTTGTAAAGTGATTCCATATACTCTACAGTACCGCAAGACCTCTTTTCCGGTACAAAAACAGAATTAGTTTCATTTGAAAATGCATCGTTCTTATTGCTGTTAAAAATCAGGAAAGTTGTTATAAGTATTGAGGCAAATAAAATAGTAAATATAAATTTTTTCATTACTTTATTATTTTTCAAAATTAAAAAATCAAGCCTGCTGAAGATTCAGCAGGCTTTTTATATTCCACAATTTAACTAAAAATTACTTAACTAACATCATCTTTTTTACATCACTAAAATCACCGGCTTCAATTCTGTAAATATATAATCCTGATGCCAGATTTTTACCACTGAATTCAACTTCGTGGAATCCTGCTTCTTTCTTCTGATCAACAAGTGTAGCTACTTTTTTACCAAGAATATCAAATACCGTTATTTTTACATTAGTAGAAACCGGGACCTGGTATTTTATCAAAGTAAAAGGATTGAAAGGATTAGGATAGTTTTGTTCAAGTAAGAATTTACCTGGAATATTGTTATTACTACTGGTTATTCCGGTTATCCCAATACTATATCCAATTATTCTTACATCATCTATATACCAACCATCGTAAACGTCACCACCGTCTGCCAATAGCCTGAATCGAACTTTAAAAGCATTTGAGTTATTTGCTGCGGATGTTATGTCATAAAATCTTTCGCGCCAATTACCGCGTGCATGTCCATTATATGAGTATGTATTTAAAGCAGTCCACAAAGTCCCATTATTTGTAGATACTTCAACAATACAGAAATCATATCTTGCTTCAGTATCAAACCTGTGCCAAAAACTTAAGAACAATTTCTGATAGCTTGAAACGTTTAATGAACTAGCCAACGTAAGTGGGTTGTTGGCATTATTAGCATAATTACCTGTGGGGCTATCTGTAAACGAGTGCGTAGAGCTGTGAAATTGTGTTGTTACAGTATTCCACCCCTGTCCTAATGTCCAGTTTGAAGTGCCGTTTTCAGCGCTATCTAAAAGCAGGACTGTACCGTTGACGGGAACGTAAACAACTTCAGTGTACACAGTATTGGTATCATTTTGTTTTATCTTCAATGTTGTAGCTAAAAGCGAGCCATTGGGTGCCGAACCGGATACAGTAAAACTAAAAGTAACGCTGTCATTTACAAATGAATTAATGTTAGCTCTGGTAAATGATTGTGTTGGAATTGAAACAAGCGGACTGATAGGCGTCCATTCGATTTTTACATTTGCAGCAGAAAGCAAACCTTTGTTTTTCAATACAATTTTATATGTCCCGCTTTCATTTTGAGTGTAGTTTAATTTGCTGAAGGTTTTTGAAAGCGGATTTGTAAATGCTCCTGCCGCCATAGCTATATACTGATTGGTAAACAGCATACCCTGGGCTAACGGAATAATCCTGTTTTGTGGCGGCCAAAAACCCTCTGTTACACTGCCGGTTTCAGGTGTCAATGCTATTATCTTTGTATGGCCGGAGTCGTTATAATACCAATCATCAGCTCCCCCTCTAACTGCGTACGCAACTGTTTGTGTTGCAGTTCCTATTGCATAATTACTTGTATCAGTCATATCAAGTGAGTATTGCTGAAATATTGCATCATCAGTTGTTACCTGAGGATCACTCCATGCCCACGGCTTTATTAATAAATTTCCGTAAGTGTGAGCGCCTAAACATGTCTTAAAATTTCTGGAGTTCACAAAATTTCTCATAGCCTGTGTTTCAAGTTCTGAAAACGGGCTCGATCCTCGGTATGTACCAAGGCCCCCGCTACACTGGTCAGTACTTGAACCGTTATTGGATGAATTCCAGAATTCGTATATTCCATAGTTCCTGTTTGGATCAGTGTAACCACAATTACTACCTGTATTATGCCTATTTGTTCTCCACTGTCCGCCGCCGTTTGGGTTTGTTGTCTGGTTATAAACATAACCGTCAACGTTATAAACAGGAACCCAGTATATTTCACGGTTGTTCAGGATATACCTGGCAACATGTTCTGTATTATAGTTTTCAAATAGCCAGTAGAAATAATAAAGCTGCGCTTCCATGCTTTCCGGCTCACGTGCATGAATTAAGGCATGGTACAAAACCTCCTGCCTACCTGTTGGCGCATCCGGCCCGTTTGTGATTCTAACAGCCCAGATTGTTCTATTTTCATAAGTAGTACCAATGGAAAACTTTGCAGAAATAAACTGGGGGTATTCCTGTCTCAATGAATCTAACTTGGCTACCATTTCATCATATTTGAGATATCCATTCATTGATCCAAAGATTGAATGCGTTATATTATCTTCTTCATAAACTTGTCGCATTTGCGCGTCAACTTCACCCTGTGTCATTTTGGGGCGGCTGTCATAATAAATCTGCCAGTCATCAACCAAAACTTGATAAGATATCCCGGATTTTATTAATGATTCTATTTCATACTCAGAAAGCCATGTATCTATATAATATCCAATTTTAGACTCAGCATGATCCAAAAATAATCCCGCATCATTCATTCTACCTATATCTGCTTGATTCTTAGCAAATATTCTGATTAATGAAACCTTTGGCTGCGGCTCAATAACTGGAGCAGTCGATTCAGAAACATTAAATGCATTCATGGATAGATAAGAGATAAATCCGAGCGCAAATAAAGCAAATACTGTATAAAGAGTGCTTTTATACCTTTTCATTTTCTTTATAAATAATTGAGTAAATGCTGATTTAACTGATAAATTACCAAATAAATGCTACTAAAACAATATTCATTGAAGAGCAGTTATTAACTATTCCCGTGATGGGTTTTACAACGGGTTTAAGGTAGCCATTTGAATCGACTAGAAAAGGGACATCAAATGCCCTTTTCAATTACTCACTAAAATATTGATATTACTTAATCTATCACTCATGGGTCAGGATTTCCGAATTACGGAGGCAGGCAAAAAATTTACGTTATTTTAACAGCCCTCCGGAGGCGTATTTCAAAAGTAAGACGCTACTTTATCAGCATCATTTTCTTGACATCTGTGAAGCTTCCAGCTTCAATCTTATAAAAGTAAATTCCGGATGAAATATTCAAACCGTCAAATGAAATTTCATAATTTCCTGAAGGTTTGTTCTCATTTACCAGTATCTTAATCAATTTGCCAAGAGCATCAAATACTGCTAATTTCACAAATCCTGCCTCTGGCAGTTGATACTTTACTATTGTAACAGGATTAAAAGGATTGGGATAATTTTGCCAAAGCCTGAACACAGTTGGTATTTCACTATTACCAGGCTCGACGCCAACAAATACCATATCAGTTGAATATGCGCTCCTGCCGTGAGTCCACACAACAAGTTTTCTGGTTCCGTTGTGAATTGTAATGTCATGGCACGGCACACTCGAAGGAATCCCCTGGCTGAAAAGAGACCATGAGCCGCCATCATTAGTACTTAACATAACCCCCACATCCGTAGCAAGATATATTGTCTGGTTTAGCACAGGGTCAATTACCAGATCGTTCACAGGAGCATTAGGAAGATTAGATGAAATTGAAATCCATGAAGCGCCGTAATTTGTAGTTTTAAATACATGTGCGCCTGTTGAATCTGTTTTGTAGCCTGAAAGTGTAACATAACAAACATTCGCAAGTGCAGGGTGAATTGTAACCCTTGTTACCCACCTGTACGGAAGACCAGTATTTATTTTTGTCCAGTTCGTCCCCCCGCTAGTTGTTACCCAAACATTCGCGTCATCGGTACCGCAGTATATCACTGACGGGTTCGAAGCTGATACATCAACTGTTGTTATGGTACCAAGATTCTGCACATGCGCGTTTGCCAAGTCAGGGCTTATGACAGTCCAGCTCTGCATTCCGTTAGTTGTTCTGTGGATCTTGTAAGTGCCGCAATACAATACTAAAGGATTTGATTTATCCATAACATAGGGTGTCATCCAGTTAGTGTAAGCCAGGTCAAGTCCTGATGTTGCGCTTAAAAAACCAGCTCCACCGTTTGTTGAGCGCACCAATCCCCCGGTCTGTGATGATGCATATACTCTTTGTGAATTTGTATAGTCAACCAGGCAGTAAAAACCGTCGCCCCCATGGATGCTTTGCCAACCGCCTGGACTGCCGGTTGTTCTGTTTGTACCATTATCCTGAGCGCCGCCCAATATTGTTGAAGGATTATTATTATCAATTTCACCTGCATAAAATTGAGTAATGGGAAGTGAATTGCTGGCAAGCCAGCTTACCCCGCCACTAGTTGAATAATCAATTCCGCCATCATTTCCGTTTACAACAAAGCTCGGATTAGAAGGAGCAAATGCCTGGGCATGATGATCTACATGTGATGCTCCGATAGTTGAAAATGATGTACCCCCGTTGGTACTTCTTTCCATGTTAAGTCCGCCGCAATATACATTATTGGGGTCAGCGGGATTCACTTTGCATATTCTGTTGAACCATGCATAATTTGATGAACCTGCTACGGATGCATTAATTAGTACCCAGTTTGTACCCCCATCAATTGATTTATACAAACCTCTGGAATTACCGTTTGCATAAGCTGTAAGCGCATAAATTATCAGCGGATTTGATGCGCAGATATCAAGTGATATTCTTCCCATATCAGGTGAATTTGAAGGAAACCCGCCGTTTACTACACTCCAATTCACACCTGCATTGGTTGATACATATAATGCCGTCATGGGTCCGCCGTATTTAATGTAATCTTCCCTGCGCTGCCTTTCCCACATTGCTGCAAAAACTTTATTCGGATTTACCGGATCTACTGCAACATCAATAGCACCAACAGAATCAGCAATGAATAATGATTGTATCCACGTTACTCCTCCGTTTGTTGAGCGGTATATGCCGCGCTCATTATTTTTCCTTCGCGTTGAACCAACCGCAGCAGCATATAATACCTGTGTGTTCAAAGGATTAACAGCAATGTTGCCAAAACTATACGCATCACCCAAACCAATGAAGCTCCACGATGCTCCTGCGTCCGTTGATCTGTACATCCCTGTACCGGGGTAATAACTTCGCAGTGAATTTGATTCTCCTGTTCCGCAATAGAGTATATTGGGATTAGCGGGATCTATTGCAAGCGCTCCGATTGATGAAGTATTCTGGTTATCAAATACACTTACCCAGCTTTGGCAAAAATTGGTTGATTTCCATATACCACCGTTTGCAGTACCCGCATAAACTATCTGCTGATTGGTTGGATGAATGACAATTGCAGTAATCCTGCCTTCAATATTTGTTGGTCCGGCAAGCACCCACGGCAAAGGGTTATCATGTGAATACGCAGGCATTTGTTTTACATAGCTTATAGCTTCAGTGTATTTGTTAGCAGGAATTTCATTATAAGGAAATGCGCGCTGTTTTTCGAACCAGTCTTCAGCAGGCGCACCGGGGATTTTGCCGCTTGTTCCATTGGCAGTTTTAATCTCCGTTTCAATATTATCAACTAAGAAATAGAATATAGATGCAGAAGAGATTACAGATAAAATTAAGACCAGGGCTGTTTGTTTTAAGATCTTCATTAGCTTATTATAAAGTTTGTTATAATGAATTTGTTACAGTACAAATTAAAACCTGACAGGTTTTGAAAACATGTCAGGTTCATTTAAATAAAATACGCTGTTCGTGTTATTTTATCAACATCATTTTCTTTACATCCCGGAAACTACCGGCTTCAATTTTATAGAAGTAAATTCCGGATGATAAATTCAAACCGTCAAATGAAATTTCATAATTTCCTGCCGGTTTGTTCTCATTTACCAGTGTCTGGATTTCTCTGCCAAGAGCATCAAATATTGCCAATTTCACAAATGAATTTTCAGGCAACTGATACTTAATAGTTGTTGATGGATTAAACGGATTCGGATAATTCTGATTCAAAGAGAATCTATTCGGAATCTCTCCGATGCCGGTAACACCAGTTAAGACATCCTGGTAATTTGAGATCTTTACATTATCAACATACCAGCCATCGGCTACGGTGTTCTTGTTGCTTACTAGCGTGAACCTGATCTTCATTGTAGTTGACTTATTGGCAAGATCCGTTATATCCAGTACTTCCTGCTTCCATGCGCTTTGAATGCCATAAAAATATTTTGCTGAACTCCACGTTGTTCCGTTATCGCTCGAAACATCTACATATGCATTATCCATTATATCAATTGCATACTTGTGATAAAAAGTAAGGATCGTAACCGGATTAGCGGAAATATTTCTGGCAACAGTTAATGTAAGCATCCTGTTTGTGCTGTTTGGATAGTTTACATTATTTCCGGGGCTTTCTGTAAATGAATTGTTTGGTGAGTATGACTGAAGGTTCGTTACATTCCAGCCCCCGCCGCTTACTGTCCAGTTACCCATTCCGTTTTCAGCGCTATCAGCAAGTGTAGTTACACCGCCGCCCACACAAATATAGATCTTCTGCAGATGGATTATGCTTGTGTCATTCTGTTTTATTCTTACAAGTATCGGGAGACCGTTGTTTATCGGAGCAGTGTTGAGTACGTTGAAATTGAAGCTTAGGCTATCCTGGTAAAATGTGGCTATTGAATTGTAAGAAAATGTTGCTGCACTTACGTTCAAATGCGGACTTTGTGAAACAAGATCTATCTTCACATTCTGAGCATCAATTAAGCCTTTATTCTTAAAATGGAGTTTGAAACTGCCTGCTTCACCGGGTGAATATGAAACTTTGTTTAACTGCGTTTGAACAGGCGAAACATATCCGCCTGAGGCAAGAGAGAAATATATATTGCTCCAGACAGTTGATTGTGCAAGAGGCAAAATCCTGTTCTGAGCCGGCCAGAAACCATCCGAGCCTGTTCCCACCTCAGGGGTCATGGAGATCATCTTAGTATGCCCTGAATCACTATAATACCAGTCATCGGTTGTTCCCCTCACTGTATAGTTTACTGTTTCAAGAGATCTTCCAACTGTAAAGTGATTATGAAGCGCCATATCTGCTGAGAAATTCTGGAAAATACTTTCATCCGGAGTGGAAACGCCTGAATGTCCCCAGGGTCTGATGAAATAATTCCCGTATGTATGATAACTCAAGGAACCTTTGAAATTCCTGGAATTAACAAAATTCAAAGCATTCTGTGTCTCAATCTGATCAAACGGAAGATCGCCGCGGAATGTTTCTCCTCCGCATATTGTAGTTGATCCCGGGCCGCCGGGGCCGCCAAAATTCCAGAAAGCATATGGACCGTAATTCCTGTTGAGGTCGGCACCTATTCCGCCCGTACATGGTTTTCTGCTAATCCTCCACATGCCGCCGCCACCCGGAGTTGTTGTCTGGTTATAAACATAACCATCAGCGTTAAAAACCGGGGTAAAATATAACTCTCTATAGCGAAGTATATAAGTAGCAAGCGGATCAATATTATAATTTTCGAGCAGCCAATAAATGAAATACATGTTCTGGGTCATGCTCATTGGTTCACGTGCATGTATGAGGGAATGAAACCATACCTCCGGCCTGCCTGTCGGGGCATCAGGGCTGTTTGAAACCCTGACTGTCCACATCTGCCTATTCTCATGTGTATTTCCAATTGAAAACTTTGTTGAAATAAGACCGGGATATTGTATGCGCATTGAATCCAGCTTATTTACAACTTCAGCATAAGTCATATAGCCGCCCATTGTGCCATAAACTGAATGGCTTACGCTGTATGCATCTGTTGATTGTTCTATTGAGGCACGCATTTCTGCCTCAGTCATTTTAGGAAGAGCATTGTAATATTGCATCCAGTCATCAATCGTTACCTGGTAAGCAACACCTGACCTTTTCAGCGATTCGATTTCCGTTGCTGATAGCCATGCAATAACATGGTCTTCAAAACTTTCAACATGATCAAGTTCCAGTCCAGCAGTCTCAAGCCTGCGAAAATCCAGTTCTGAGGATGCGAAGATCTTAACTTGTGAATATTTCTCCTGTGCCGTATTTTGAGTTTCCATGGTACTAAATCCATAAAAAGCCAGGGCAATGGTTACTAAGAGGAGGGCTGAGGTAAAAATAGTTCTGCGCGGTTTCATATTATTTTATTAAGTTATTTCCGGAGTCTAAGTCAGTAAATTAACTAAAACATACTGTTAATTCAACAAAGTAAATCATGGTCATAAAGAGTAAATGCCCAAAAAAATATCTCACTTTGGGGCATTAAAATTGAAACAAATCGAAGATTATTTTAACAAAACCAGCTTTTTGGATTCAGTGAAAAATGGTGTGCTGAGAGTGTAGAAGTAAACTCCGCTTGCTAGCCCGCTTGCATCAAAATCAAATTGGTAACTCCCGGCAGGGAATTTCTGCTCTACTATAGTTCTAATCAGCTTACCTGAAACATCAAAAACAGATAAGTTAATATCTATATCTCTGGCCACAGTTTCAGGTACATCAAACCTCAACTTAGTTGAAGGGTTAAATGGATTCGGATATGCTTCGTACAAATGATATTTCACTGGCACTCCGTAGTACTGAGTATTAATACCAACAGGAATAAAAATCGGCAAATAATCCACAAAACCATATATTATGCTATCAGGCTGATGACAAATGTGAGCCTCGATACTATCAAGATTGCCAGTTCCCCAAAAATTATTTTCTGCTTTAACCGGACTGGGGGTACTATTATAAAAATCATAGAACTTCCCGCTATTTGAATTAAAGAATATATAATTCAACCCAACATAATTAGTATCCGGGTTTGAAAGGTCGCCAAAAACAGATGAAGATCCGCTTTGAAGGGTCACTCCCCACAAATTCCATCGAATTATGTTCTTCGATACGATTGCTGCTACTCCTGAGCCGATGAAATTCAGACCACTGCCCCCCTGAAGCGGTATGCCCTGAATATTGTTACTATCTATAATATTGTTCCTGATAATTGCGTTACAACTTCCGTTTAATGAAATTCCATACCGATTTTTCTTGATTGTATTATTTTCAATTATAATAGTGAGTGTTCCACTCGGCAAAGCAGCAATACCACCGCTGAGGATTGCCAGTCCTGTGATCATATTTCCTCTGATAATAACTGTTCCGTTTCCGGATTGACCCAAACTTATCTGCGGCACATTTCCATTAGAGAGATCATTTTCATAGATCAGGTTATTTAGGATTTGAGGCACATTTGCAATGTTCGATCCGCCTGCAATTCCAACCCTATAATTTCTGTAAATTTTACTGTTCGAAATAACAGAATTGCAGTTAAACAAGCTAATGGCTGTTGAAGTTGTACCATTGCCTTTGCAGTTATACCGGAAAGTACAACCTTCGATTAATGGACTACAATCGAGCATCCTCAGACCGTTAAAGCTATACTCAAATATCATTTTCCTAAACGAACTGGCGACACTATTATCGATTCTTACTTCCTGAAAAATCAAATTAGTATCAATTGAAGTGATCTTCATTGAATCCGGCGGATTAATGATCAATGTACCGGTAATATTAAGAGAAACACTCTGTGCCAATTTAACGGTTGAGTTTGAAAGTATCTTCAGAGTATCAGAGTTAAGCACATTAACCGTTTGATTCACCATGTATGAACCAGAGGAAAATGTTACAACTCCTCCCGAAAATGCAACAAGGCTATCAAGGTTCCAATTCCTGGATGTATTTGGAGTAGAGTAATCTGCAAAAATACCTGAAGTAAAAAACATTATAAAAATTACTAAAGTCTTTTTCATATTGTGTTTATTTGAACAAAAATAAAACATATTGTTTGAACCTGAAACGCATAATCAAATGATAATATTTATCTCTCATTGATAATTGTTGAACCCCGACTTGTCGGGGTGAAATCCGGCTACTGCCGGATTAATTGTTTCATATCATTTCAATATAATCCAGGTCTTTCCCATAAGTTTCATCCAGCTTCGAAACTGATATGTATGCAAATATGAAAGCAATTGCTGCTACAATTCCAGCCGCATAAACTATGCCAACGGGCGATTTTAGATACTGGAAAAGCAGTGTTAACGGAACAACTGAACCCCTTACGAAATTTGGAACTGTAGTAGTTACTGTTGCCCTTAAGTTTGTACCGAATTGCTCCGAAGCATTAGTAACAAAAACTGCCCAGTATCCGCAGCTTACCCCAAGAAGCAAACACATAGTATAGAAATAGAATGTACCAAAATGGTTGAAGAAGAGATAAAGTACAATTAGTATATTCGTAGAAAGTATGAATGCAAATATGATCTTCTTTCGCGTCTTAAAATATTGGCTCAGGTATCCGCTTAACAGATCGCCAAAAGCCAGCCCGATGTAACAAAACATAACTGATTTTGATGGTGCAATTCCTTCAACCCCCATAACCTTTGCAAATGCATCTGAAAATGTTATCAGCACACCAACTACAAACCATAATGGAGCACCGATCATTATGCATTTCAGGTACTTGGTAAACCTGGACCAGCTTGTGAACAAGTGCTGGAACTGACCCTTTGCAATCTTTTCACTTTGAATGTTTTTGAACATTCCGGATTCATATACGCCTATTCTTAATATCAGAAGCAGCAAACCAAGCCCTCCCCCTACAAAATAAGCAGTTCTCCACTCAAACAAGTCAGCTACAAAGGCTGCCACAACAGCGCCTAGAATACCGACAGATGCGACTATTGTTGTGCCGTAGCCACGCGCTTCTTTTGACATAACTTCACTAACCAGCGTTATACCCGCGCCAAGTTCCCCTGCAAGTCCGATCCCGGCAATTACTCTTAGAACTGCATACTGCTGAACATCCATTACAAATCCGTTAAGTATATTGGCTACTGAGTACATTATAATAGAACCAAACAACACTGATATTCTGCCGCGCTTATCACCAAGCACTCCCCATATTATTCCCCCTATCAGCATTCCTGCCATTTGCATATTCAGCAGCAGCACCCCGTCTGAAAGAAGTGCATCACCGGTAACACCAAGAGATTTAAGTGACGAAACCCTGACTATGCTGAATAGGATCAGATCGTATATATCCACAAAGTAACCCAGGGCCGCAACAATAACAATTGCTGAAACGTTTTTTGAACCGGACTTTTGCATTAAATTAGTCTAAGAATAGTATTAAATTGTAAAATTAATCCCCGAAAATAACAGTTTTAAGCATTTATTAAAAGTAAATTATGGCTATAACTAAATTAGTTTCAGATTTTGACGGCGTTTGGACAAACCAGGAAGTTGAAGCAGAATATGTATGGCGTTTTATCCTTACAAGAATATCAGGATTAACCGGTGAATCTTCTGCTATGGTTGATGAAATTTTGCAGCAATGCAGAAGTGAGATGGACAAAACTCCATATGATTACGGATGGTATTATGATGGCGAGATAGCTGCATATTACCAGGAAGATCCTTTTGGAGATAATAATGCAATATTTGATTACATAGAAAAAAACGCAAGCAGCAAAAGTTATTCCAATTTCAAGCAGCAGCTTGCTACGATCAAAGCTGCCGTTGAACAAAAAGACAAGATGTCACTTGCTGTGTTTTCTAATGATTGCTTCATGAAATCTACAACGCAATTTAAGCTTGAAGGAAAATTAAAACCCGTCGATACTGCAGGCGAAATTATTAAGAAGCTTAACTCAATGGGGGTTGAAATAATTGTTGCATCAAATTCCAAAACAGATAAAATTGAGCATCTGTTCCGGAAAGCAGGGCAAATAGTTACAAATGAAAGAACTATTAAGCGCGGAAGGCTTCATGCTATTGGCGATGCAAGGAAATTTGTAATTGATAGAGAATTCAACGAACTCCCCGAAAAGCTCCAGATCACAAAAAGATTTAAGGTAAATCTCCGCAGAAGCAAATATTATAAAATACTTCAGAAAGAATTGCCACATTATGTTATCGGGGATGTTTTTTCATTAGATCTTGCGCTGCCGATATATTTGAGATTGAACGACAAGAGATTCAAAGATCTGAAAGTTATCCAGAAAGTGCAGCCGCACACTCCGAAATGGGTGAAAGACTATCTTTCGAAGCCGGAACATAAAGGGATTGCATTCATGGTGGATTCAATTGATGAATTGCCGGGATTACTGTAATACTTATTTTTCTATTTCAGCAGTTAATTTCAATTATCTGTGACTCAAGTTTCCCGGAATAAATATCTTCCAAAGTAGATATTAGTTTGGGGATTGCAGCCTGGATCGTAGTAAGTTTATTATTGTAGCTTCTGAGGATAATTATTTTTGTGCTTATACCGGAAAGGTTTTGCTGATGCCGGATATTTTTATCCATGGTTACAAGAACATTGAATTCATTCTCGTTTATACTCTGCAAAAGCTTCCCATTTTTGACCCCAAGCCATCCCATTTCTCTCACCGTATTAACTTCGAATGCAACTTTATCAGAAATAATAACGGGAGCTAATTCAGGATCTAAATTTTCATCGAGAATTATTCTCAATTTACTTTAAGTAAATTTCTTTGATCTTCCTGGCCGAATCGAATGAATTTTTCGCTAGCTCCAAAACTGCCAATGCATGCTCTTTTTTGACCCAATCAAAATGTTTTACAAAATCATCTAATGTATAGCCTTCTTCAAGATAATCGAACAGTGTTTGGATTGTCACTCGTGTACCCTTGAAAACCGGCGCACCACTCATAATTTCGGGGTCAATAGTTATCGCTTCTGTAAATTCTTTAATTTTATTTGTATCCATAATAATGTGTTTTTTTTTATCTGATTTAAGAATAAGCTAATAAAAGTATTTTCCAATTTCAAATCTAAAATGAAATGACATAATTACCGCAAGGTTAAATAGGTAAATTTAGCTGAATTAAATTAAATATTCTGTTTAAAAACCTGTTCTTGCAAACATTTTATCAAGCTCATCCATTGAGATCTTTACAATAGTGGGCCTGCCGTGTGGACAAACATACGGCATCTTCACAGAAAACAGTTTATCTATCAGATTCAGCATCTCATCTTCGGTCAAATAATCACCTGCCTTAATTGCATGCTTGCAGCCATAAGTTTTTGCAAGGTTATCCCTCTTTTCAAGATTCAGCTTAACATCATTTTCTTTGTACTGGTCAATCAGTTCCTGAAGGATTTTCCCTTCATTGCCAATCTTAACATCTGAGGGTATTCCTTTTATCTTTACTTTGCGTTTTGACTGGATCTCCAGGTCAAATCCCAAAGCTCTGAGTTCTTCTTCAATTGATTTGCACACTTCATAATCAACCGGATTCAGCTCAACATATATTGGCATTAGTAATTGCTGAGAGAGGTTGGCATTAGAGTTTAGCCTGTCTAAAGCCTGCTCATATAATATGCGTTCATGGGCTGCATGTTGATCTATGATCATTAAAGTGCTATCCAACTGATACATTATATACTTTTTCTGGAACTGCCAAATCTCACTTCTACCGATCAGGCTATCTGTATCTTCATCCTTGTGCAGCATACCTGAAAGTACATCAGTCTGCGAATCCTGAACGCTGCCAGCATCCACAACCGAATTATCTGTTTTTTGCCCGCTGAACATTTCATGTATCTGCGCGCCGGATGGAAGGTTTGTGTCTTCATGCTTCCTGAAAGTGAATGCGGATTCTTTCCTGCCGGTAAATGCTGTTGATTGAATTATGTTTGCGCCTCCGCTGCCCGGGGAACTAAATCCCGAAATAGATTCATTTGAATCCGGTATCTTCATGCTGATGATGAGGTCATTTCTCTCAAGTGTATTCCACACACCTTTTCTCACAAAGCTGAAAAGCGCCCGCTCTTCCTCGAATTTAACTTCAAGCTTGGACGGGTGAACATTAACATCAAATTTTGCCGGATCAAGCACAAGGAAAAGGAAAAAATTCGGGTAATCTCCTTTATCTATCAAGTCCTCGTAAGCCATATGCACAGCATAAGAAAGCGCCTTATTCACGATATATCGTTTGTTAAGAAACAACAATTGATCCTGTTTACTTTTCTTTGTAAAGCTTGGCTTTGAAATAAATCCTTTAAGTGAAAGAAGTTCGTTTGAATAGTCAACCTCAATTAAATTGCCTGCAATTTCCGGTCCGTATATTTGCCGTAATCTCTCAAACAAATTTCCGGGTTCCATCTCAAATATCAGTTCATCCTCATTAAAAAATGTAAATGCCTTATCGTGATTGGCAATGGCAAGTCTTACAAATGTATCGTAAATATGCCTGAATTCGGTTTGATTCGTTTTGAGGAAACTCCTTCTGGCAGGTGTGTTATAAAACAGATTCCTGACTGATATTGATGTTCCTTTTTCTGCCTGGACACTGGAGTGTTCAACAATTTCGCTGCCGTGATTCTTTATTAGTATCCCAAGTTCTGATTCCGCAGTTCTCGTTTTGAGTTCAACCTGTGCAACAGCAGAAATTGATGCAAGCGCTTCACCCCTGAAGCCAAGGGTTTTAATATTTTCAAGATCTTCGGCGTTTGTGATTTTGCTGGTAGCATGCCTTTGGAAACTGAGTATTGCATCATCTTCATTCATACCTGTACCATTATCGATAACCTGTATCAGGGCTTTGCCTGCATCCCGGATAATTAACTGAATATTTGCTGCACCTGCATCAATTGAGTTTTCAATAAGCTCCTTAACAACAGCCTCGGGCCTGCCAACTACTTCGCCGGCTGCAATTCTGTTAGCAATGTACTGGGGTAATATTTTAATGTTGTTTGCCAAACTAGTCCTCAAGCAGCGCTTTTACAAAGCTTTCTTTATCAAATACCTGCAGGTCATCAATCTGCTCGCCAACACCTATATAATTTACGGGAATTTTCATTTCATTGCTTATCTTCAATACAATTCCGCCCTTTGCAGTTCCATCGAGTTTTGTTAATATAAGTCCGGTAAGTTTAATTGAATTACTGAACTCTCTTGCCTGAACCATTCCGTTCTGCCCGGTAGTTGCATCAATAACAAGCAGTACTTCATGTGGTGCGTCAGGCATTTGTTTTTGTATAACGCGTTTTATCTTGCTAAGCTCTTCCATGAGGTTGGTTTTTGTATGCAGCCTGCCTGCAGTATCAATAATAACAACATCATATCCTTTGGCTATGCCTGATTGAATTGTATTGTAAACTACTGCACTTGGGTCACTGCCCTGTGCAAGCTGTATTATTTCCGTACCCGAACGTTTCGCCCATGTTTCAAGTTGTTCGTTTGCCGCAGCACGGAAAGTATCTGCCGCACCGATAAGAACTGAGTGGCCGGCATTTTTATAATTGTATGCAAGCTTTCCTATTGATGTAGTTTTACCAACACCGTTAACACCAACTACAATTATTACATACGGTTTCGCAGATATTTTGAAAGGTTCCTTCGCTTCGCCACTCAAGCTTATGAAAACTTTTTGAAGTTCATCACGAATTATTGCTTTAAGCTGGTCAGTTCTTTCGTACTGTTCTTTTTTTACCCTTTTCTTAAGGTTATCAATTATTACCTCTGTAGTGTTTACTCCAACATCAGAGCTAAGGAATATTTCCTCGAGGTTATCAAGGAAATCATCATCAATATCGCTCTTTGCGTTAACCAGACGGTCAATTTTACTGAATATATTTTCGTGGGTTTTTTTTAAACCCTGTTTAAGCTTGTCAAAAAGTCCCATATTTAATTAACCTGTTAAATTACTTTGTAAACATCTTTTCTGTGTCTTACATACCAAACAATCACAATTTTAAGTTTGTTATTAACTGAGTATACTATTCTGAAATCTCCTACTCTTATCCTGTAGAATTCGTTTGAACCTGATAGTTTAATATTACCATGAGGGAAAGGGTTCGTTTCAAATCCTGTTAACCTCTTTAAAACATTTTTAAGAAATTGTTTGGGTAGTTTACTTAAATCCTTTTTTGCACTTTGTTTAAATAAAAGCTTATATTGAGCCATCCTTTTTCAATCCGTTTAGCACGCTATCCAATGTAAGTAAATTCTCTTTTTTTCTTTGCGCAATTACTGATAAATCATGCAAATCCTCAAGAAGGTTTTCATATTCACCAATTGGCATTACAACTTTTGTCTTTTTGCCTTTAATATCGGTAATATATTCCAATTTGGTATTTCTACCCCTGTGAAGCTCAACTATTTTTACTGACATAAATATTAAATTATTTTGTCAAAGTTACTCAATATGTATGAATATTAAAAGCGAAATAATGAGATGCCTGAATTGAAGAATTGAGAATCATCCTCTATTTAATAAAAAGATGTGCGTTATGCTATCTTATATAAACAAACAAGGGGTTTTAGCCCCTTGTTCCAAGAAAAGTAATTTGAAATTATTGATTATTTAATCAGTACCATCTTCCTCGTTTCTGAATAATCACCAGTCTCAAGTCTATAAAAATAAACTCCGCTTGGATAATTTGCAGCGTTCCAGTTCACCTCATAATTACCTGCCTTAAGTTCTTCATTCACCAAAACAGAAATTTCTCTTCCCAACACATCGTATATCACAAGCTTCGCATGATCACCTTTAACAAGCTGAAATTTTATTTTAGTATTTGGATTAAATGGATTTGGATAGTTTTGTGATAACTTAAACTCTTTCGGAATAGAGCTGTTAATCGGCTGGATGCCGATAAAATTCCCGCCGCCGGTAGTTGTTTTGATTATCCGCCCGCCGGAACCTACACCATAACCAGTATTATCATTAATAAAAAATAAACCATCCAAAGAAGAGCTGGCAATGCATTCTGTAGGAAACCAGCTATCTCCCCCATTCGTCGTCTTGAAGATTAAACCGCCATGAGAACTTGCATATCCGGACATACTGCTTGGAAAAGTAATTGCTGTAATATGACTTGGGAAATATGATTTACCCCATGATACCCCTCCATCTGTCGATCGAAGAACAACACCCTTGGTGGGAGAGTATTGAGAGCCGGCCGCAAACCATGTTGTTGGAGTTGCAATACATGCATCATAGAAGAATTCTACGGAATCAAATCTTGAAATTTTCCAGGATTCACCTCCGTTTGTTGTCACACTGATTAATCCAAACCCCAGACTACCTAGACTTGAATCACCCGCGGCAAAACCAGTTGTATTATTTACGAAACATACATCTCCATACCCTTGATTTTCCCTTTGACCGGAATTTACCCAAGTAACTCCGCCATTAGTAGTCTTCAGATAAAAGCCATATTTAGTAACTGCATAACCGGTATCTGCACTTGGAAATGACATCCCGTGGTTATGGTCATAACAGCCGGTTTCATAAACTATCCAGTTAATTCCGCAATTAGTTGTCTTGGCTATTCTGCCGCCATCTATACCGGCGTAACCCGTATTATCGTTTACGAACATGATATTTTCAACAGCAGCAAAGCCTGATAAATTCAAATAATACTCAACCCACTCTATTCCGGCATTTGTAGTTTTTTGGATCCTGTTATCGGCAACTGCAAAGCCGGTGTTTTCATTAATGAAAGTAACATCTAAAAAGTCACCTACAACTGATGTTGTTATTTGAGTCCAATTTTGTCCAAAATTCGTTGTTTTAAAAATCAAGTTATAAAGATAATTGCTTCTAAATCCCAAACCCTGATTTAGATCAAAAGGGAAAAAGGGAGAATAAATATTTGATTGACTCCAATTTATACCCGCATTTGTTGTAACTTGGTATATACTACTGCCTCTAAAATATCCTTCTGTCTGATTAAAAAATCTGAAAGATCCCGAAGAAGTACTTGTGCTTAATACAGTATCCCAGCCTATGCATCCATTAGTAGTTTTCAGAATTCTGCCGGGAATTGTAGTAGTTACATATCCGGTTATTGAATCAGTAAAACAAATTGTGCCCAATGTTCTACTCACAATTGTCTTAATAGTATCCCATGTTAAACCGCCATTAGAAGTCTTATAAAATTGCGCCATAAAGTGATCAGTTCTTTGGCAAGTTGCATACCCTGTTTGACTATCTGCAAAATGAAAAGCAGTTAATGAAGTATTGATATATGGTATAAGACTCTCGTTCCATGTTTCACCAAGATCTGTACTTTTGAATATTCTGTTGTAATTACTCATTGAGTAAAAAACCGTCGTTGGCGTTGACAATACTTGTCCGATTGAATTCACAGGCGCAGGAATATACTGCCAATTAATACCGCCATTTTGAGTTCTAAAAATCCCGTTATGTGCAGAGGAAAAACCGGTCAGTTCATTTATAAATGTGACATAAAGATTGTCTCTCAATCCGGTTGGAACCAAATCAAAGCTGTTGCCGCCATCAGTAGATTTCATCAATGTACCCAGATTTCCTGAAACATAAACTGTCTGCGCATCAACATAAGATACATTACTCAAACTATTTCCCTGCGGTAATGGGCTTAGCCAGAGCCAGCCGTTTTGGGATAATAATTTACAATTAACAATTGAGAAAATTGAGATTAGGATTAAGAGTATTTTTTTCATATCCAGGTAAGTTAGTTAATGTAAAATTAGCACTTAAAACATAACGATACAAGGATTTTACCTTTAACCTGTATTTTACTTTCGCTATATTTGCAGGAAGTAGAAATTTCATAATAAAAGTGCAAAAAATGAAGATTTTTCAAGGTTTTCTCCTGATTATTGCTGTTTTTTTGATTTCTTCCTGTGGAAGTAATAAGCAAAATCAGTCGAATTTAGGCAATGTAAGCGACGAGGAATCGCAGTTTGCACGAACTCTATATGGGGAAGGCGCTTTGGTGATAATTAAAGGCGATCTCCTTGCCAGCGGAAAGACATCTGCAATTGCCGGTATTGTAAAACAGAAAACCGATAACAGCTTCTGGATACAGAAAGCAAGTTTTATACAAAAAGAAACTGATGGCTGGAAAGTAGTTATGAAGATGGAAGATAAGCTATCCAACAGTAAGGGTGAGCTAATCAGCCAGGTCGATTCAAAGAATGGATATATAATAAGTTTTGATTCTTCAAAAAAACCGATAGAGATAAATATTGTAATGGCAAATGAATACGGCAAAAGTAATTCAGATGATGCATTATTAAAATGGAACAAAGAAAAGGATACTTTTGAATTTTCCGCACCACTTGAAAATAACGCTCAATAATTTTTCCCCTTCAAAATATTATAGCAGGATAGACTGATGTCTCCAAAAAAAGCTCTGAAATGGGTTATATTCTGGATAGGTATTGCACTCGTGTTCAATGCCGGCGTGTATTATTTTCTTGGCCAGCAAAAAGCAATCGAGTTCCTTACCGGATACATCATTGAGGAATCCCTTAGTGTAGATAATCTTTTTGTGTTTCTGGTTTTATTTAAATATTTCAAGATCCCCTCCCACGCCCAGCGCAGAGTTCTGAACTGGGGCATAGTGGGTGTAATAATACTTCGTGGAATATTTATTTTGCTTGGCTCGGCTCTCGTATCAAATTTTGGCTTTGTCCTTTTTATTTTTGGGGCTATTCTTATTTACTCAGGCTACCAAATGGCATTTGGCAAAGAGAAAGAAATCCACCCTGAACAAAATCCGGTACTTAGGCTCTTCAAGCGGTTTTATAAAGTCACAACTGATTATCACGGTGAAAAGTTCTTTATCAAAAAAGACGGTGTGAAATTTGCCACTCCGCTTTTTGTCTGTCTGCTTGTAATTGAATCAACCGACCTCGTCTTTGCCGTGGATTCTATCCCCGCTATATTTGCCATAACTACCGACCCTTTTATTGTATTTTCTTCAAATATACTGGCAGTGCTCGGGCTGCGCTCAATGTACTTCCTGCTGGCGGCTATAGCAGATAAGTTTGAGTTTGTCAAAAAAGGAGTTGGAATTATCCTATGTTATGTAGGCGTAAAAATGCTCTTACCCATGATAAATCCGATGTGGCACATACCGGTCTTCATATCTTTAATCGTAATAGTTTCAATTCTGGCATTATCTGTGCTTGTTTCCTTATTTCTGAATAAGTCAAAAGGAAAGTAGTTAGTATATTATCTTTAATAACAATATATTAGGGAATAAATACCGTTAATAGTGCATGTATATTGGATACAAAAAGTCTTAAATTTTGCTTAATTTAAGCAAAATATTAAACATATTTTATATAGAAAGCCAAGGATTTGATGAAGGTACCGTTTGTGGATCTAAAAACACAATATTCGGGAATTAAAGAAGGAGTATTAAAAGAGATTAATGAGGTTCTTGAAAGCACAGCTTATATTTGCGGAAAGAAAGCGAAGAAGTTTGAGGAAGATTTCGCTAAAATTCATGATGTTAAGTATTCAATAGCTCTTAGCTCCGGTACAGATGCCCTCCATGTAGCAGTTCACTCTCTCGGAATTGGCCCGGGTGACGAAGTTATAGTTCCTGTAAACACATTTATTGCAACCGCAGAAGGTGTTTCTGCATGCGGTGCGACACCCGTTTTTGTGGATAATGATGAACAAACATATAACATTGATCCTTCAAAAATTGATGCAGCAATTACCTCCAAGACTAAAGCAATCATACCAGTACATTTGTATGGACAGCCGGCAGAAATGGACCGGATTCTTGATATCGCAGATGATCACAATCTATATGTTATTGAAGACTGCGCGCAGGCTCACTTGGCAGAATACAAAGACCAAAAAATTGGCGGACTGGGAGATATTGGTACATTTAGTTTTTACCCGGGCAAAAATCTTGGCGCATATGGCGAGGGCGGAGCAGTCACAACAAATGATGACAGGCTTTTTGACTTCATGCTTAAATACCGCCAGCACGGTTCAACTGAAAAATATGTACATGAAATTATTGGACATAATTTCAGAATGGAAGAGATCCAGGCCGGTGTGCTTAACGTTAAATTGAAGTATATCGAAAAGTGGACCCAAAACCGCAGAAGGATCGCAGCTTTATACTCTAAGACATTTGCTGATCTGGGAATAAGCGAAGTTATTACTCCTTATAATCCTGTTCACGTCAAGCCGGTTTATCATTTGTATATTGTTCGTGTTCCTAAAAGAGAGGAACTGGTTAAATTTCTCAATGAGAAAGGGATCCAAACTGGGCTTCACTATCCCCTCCCGCTTCATATGCAGAAGGCATACTCTCACATGGGATATACTCCGGATGATTTCCCGGTCGCGAAGAAACTTGCTGGTGAAATACTTTCAATACCGATGTACCCGGAGATGACTGGTGATATGGTAGAATATGTTTGCGACACAGTTAAAGCTTTCTACAAATAAATGCTGGACGAATTCATAAAAAAGTGGGGAGCAAAAAAGCTGATCATATCAGTCAATGATATTTTCTGCACAACACTTTCATTTATCCTGGCGTTATATTTAACTGTCCCTGATATCAGCGTGTATTTTACAGAGGCCTCATATATCGAAAAACTCTTGATCTTTATTTTCGGTGCTTTTCTCATAATTCCTATCTTCAGATACTACCAGCTATACAAGCACAAATATTTCCTGCAGGTTGGCGAGCAGACACTCCTGATATTAAAAGGATTGTTAATAAACAGCATATTAATAATCCTCGCCATATTCTTAGTTAAAACTCAGGAAGCATTGCATGATTCAAGAACGCAAGTTATAATTTATTTTGCATCTGCATTCACTCTGCTGTTCTTATCCAGAGTATTGATCTTGAGGCGGTTCCTGCGTGCAAACTATGTTGGCGGGAATATCAAAGAGTTCCTTACAAGGCGGGTTCTTGCAATTGGCGCCGGCAATCTAGGGATGTTTTTTGCAGAATTACTGACGGTTAAGCCCCATTATCACATAGAACTGGTTGCCTTCCTGGATGACAATCCTCTAAAGCAAGGGCTGAGCATTAATCATATCCCGGTACTTGGTACTTCAAAAGATATTGATAGAATTGTAGATGAGCAGGAAATCGATGAGATTTTTATAACGATCCAGAGTATAGAGAACAAGAACCTTCTTGATCTGATCGAAAAATGCAAATTAACTAACTGCCATGTCAATCTTGTATCAAACCATTTTGATATAATCACAGCTAAGCTTGATGAAGGAGAGTACCATGACCTGAAGGTTATTTCGGTTTCTCCGAAAATGTCACCCTTGTATTCTGAAAGATTCAAACGGAAGTTTGATATTGCTGCATCGGGCTTCCTGATCTTATTATTGGCTCCAGTTTGGATATCAATTGCTCTTGCTATAAAGTTAAGTTCAAAAGGGCCGGTTTTTTATAGTACTGATGTTATAGGAAAAAACGGGAAAAAATTCAAATGGTTCAAATTCAGAACTATGATGGAAAATAATGACTCAAGTGTTCACGAATTACACCTGGAAAAGCTCATCACGGCTAACAAAGGATATAAAAAGCTGGTAAATGACCCGAGGATAACATCAGTTGGAAGGCTTCTCAGGAAATTCAGTCTTGATGAACTGCCGCAGTTATTCAATGTATTTAAAGGGAATATGAGCCTGGTTGGCCCGCGCCCGTGTCTGCCATATGAATACGAACATTTCAAAGACTGGCATAAGCTGAAATATAAAGTTATACCGGGCATAACAGGCCTTGCACAGATAGTAGCAAGAAACCGTGAAGATGTTACGTTCAGCGATTCTGTTTTGCTTGATCTTTATTATGCCGATAATCAGTCTCTATGGCTTGATCTTAAAATACTTTTCAAAACCATACCTGTTATGGTTTTTGGCAAGGGAGGAATTTAGAAAATCAAATCAACTCAGAAAACAATTAATGTAGGTGTTATTGGATGCGGATATTGGGGACCCAAGCTGGTCAGAAATTTCCACAGCATTCCCGGCTGCAGGGTAAAGAAAGTAAGCGACTTGAAATCCGGCAGGCTGGATTTTATCAGGAAAGAATTCCCTGTTGTTGAAACAACAAAAGACTACCGTGAGATATTGAAGGACAAAGGTATTAATGCAGTTGTAATTGCAACACCCGTTACAACACATCGTGAAATTGCCGAAGAAGCAATGTTTTTGGGAAAACACGTTTTTGTTGAAAAACCGCTTGCCCTCAGCATAGAAGAAGCTGAATCGATGGTGTATACATCAGGCAAGCTTGAAAAGAAACTCGCTGTTGGCCATGTTTTCCAGTTCGCTCCGGCAGTAATGAAGATCAAAGAACTGCTGAAGAAAAAGATTATTGGCAAAGTACTGCATATTACTTCTACCAGGATCAATTTGGGGCCTCCCGAAACAGAAGTTGATGTAATCTGGGACCTGGGCCCTCATGATTATTCCATAATACTTCATTTGCTCGGAGAGTCACCATGGAAAGTTAATTCTACAAGGAATGAATATCCTTTTGGAACTTCTAACAAACCTGGATCAAAAACAAAAAACAGACTTACAAATAATGCTCATATAGATCTTAGTTTCAAAAGCGGTATAACCGCTCATATTCATCTTGGATGGCTGTCATCAAACAAAATGCGTTTGATGCAGATATTTGGAACTGAAGGAACTCTTGTGTACGATGAGATGCTCGCGCTTGATGGAAAACTGAAACTGTATGGAAAAGGCGTTGATAACAGGATCAAAAATAAAGCTTCTGATTCGGCAAGCCTGGGATATAATTCAGGCGAAATTACATTGATACAACTGGAACAGCATGAACCGCTTAGGCTTGAATGCCAGGAATTTATTAATGCCATATTGTTCGATAAACCAATTATTAACAATGGGATTATCGGGCTTGAAGTAGTTAAGCTGCTTGAGACCTCAAGCGAGTCATTTACCAAAAGCTGAAAATGGAAAAGAATGCGTATTTTATCCACCCAAATGCAATAGTTGAGTCTACAAGTATCGGGGCGAAAACCAGGATTTGGGCTTTTGCTCATGTACTGAAAAATGTTGAGATCGGGGAAGATTGCAATTTGTGCGATTATGTTTTTGTTGAAAGCGGTGTGAGAATCGGTAACCGTGTCACAATAAAAAATGGCATATCTCTTTGGGAGGGACTTGAAGTTGAAGATGATGTGTTCCTTGGGCCAAACGCTGTTTTCACAAACGATATGTTCCCAAGAAGTAAAAGGCATAGTGGGAATTTTCTGAAAACCTTATTGAAAAAAGGCTGCAGCGTTGGGGCAAATGCTACTATTTTGTGCGGAATTACATTAGGAAAGTATTGTATGATTGGCGCAGGAGCAGTTGTAACCAAAAGCGTACCGGATTTTGCTCTGGTTACAGGTAATCCGGCAAGAATAATGTACTGGATATCGAAGACTGGGGAGAAACTTATATTTGATTCAGAGAAACAGGCTTCAGATTCAGACGGAAATAAATATTTGCTGAACATTAAAGAGCAGGAAAACTTAAATTACGTAACGGAAATCTAAATGATAATTTCACAGACTCCACTTAGAATTAGTCTCGCAGGAGGCGGGACAGATCTAACGAATTATTATTCTGCACATGAAGGCTTAGTTGTAAGCACTGCTATTGATAAGTATATTTATGTGGTAATAAAAGAAAGATTTGATGACCTTATCTATGTTGATTATTCCAAAAAAGAGATCGTAAACTCAATAGATGAAATTCAACATGACCTTGTACGGGAAGCTGCCAAAAAAACCGGATTGCACCATGGCTTTGAGGTCATGATGCTTGCAGACATCCCTTCCGAAGGATCCGGACTTGGTTCTTCCAGCAGTTTAACTGTTGGATTGCTGCACGCATTTTACCAATTCAGAGGAATTCTTGTCACATCTGAGCAGCTGGCTAAAGAAGCATGCGAGATAGAAATAAAAATCCTAAAAAGACCCATAGGTAAGCAGGATCAGTATATTGCAGCATACGGCGGTTTAAAGGCTTTCAGGTTCTGCAAAGATGAATCTGTAGAAGTTAAAGATATAAATATAGATAGCGAACCCAAGAGGAAGCTTGGCTCAAACCTGCTGCTTTTTTTTACAGATGTTACCCGTAAAGCTGCATCAATACTTGAAGAGCAAAGCAATAACATACTATCAAAGCTTGAATTCCACCACAGGATAAAAGAACTTGCCTTCGATTCACTTGACGGATTAAACAGTCTTGATATAAACAGGATTGGTGATAACCTGAAAATTAACTGGGAAATGAAAAAACAGCTGGCATCAAATGTCTCTAACCGCGAAATTGACAAAATGCACAATTTAGCTATGGATGGCGGCGCACTTGGGGCTAAAATTTCCGGTGCCGGAGGCGGTGGTTTTCTGCTGGTGTATTGTGAAAGAGACAGACAGGATAATTTGAGGAGAACTTTAAGAAAATACAGAGAACTTCCTTTTCTTCTTGAAAAATTCGGCAGCAAAATTATATTTGATCAGACCCGGTACGATATTAAGTAATTTTAAGATAAGCAGTATATGTCATTAGTTTTAGTAACAGGAGGAGCCGGCTTCATAGGGTCACATACAGTTGATAGGCTTTTACAGCTTGGCTATGATGTGCGGATACTGGATAATCTTCAAAAACCCGTTCACCTTAAAGGAAAGCCGTCTTATGTACCCGCTGAAGCAGAGTTTATCCTGGGCGATGTAAGAGACCGTGAGACAATTGAAAATGCATTGAATGACGTAGAATACATCTTTCATCTTGCTGCATACCAGGATTACCTGCCGGATTTTTCAACTTTTTTTCATGTTAATTCTGTAAGCACTGCCTTGATCTACGAAATCGCAGTTGCCAAAAATCTGCCGATTAAAAAGATAATTGTTGCATCTTCTCAATTTGTTACCGGTGAAGGCATATACCGTTCTGCATCCGGCAAGTTGTACTATCCAAAACGCAGAAGTAATCAGCAGCTTGAAAAAGGGCAGTGGGATTTTACAGATGAAGACGGAATTAAGCTCGAATATGTATGGACACCTGAAACTTATGCAGCCCCTCCTAATCAATATGCAATTTCCAAGTATTCCCAGGAATTAATGGCGCTCAACTTTGGGGTACGGTACAATATTCCCAGTGTTGCTATGAGATATTCCATCGTGCAGGGATCAAGGCAATCATTTTATAATATGTACAGCGGTGCATGCAGGATATTTTCTTTAAGCTATTACTTTGATAAAGCTCCGGTTGTTTACGAAGATGGATTGATGCAAAGAGATTTTGTAAATGTACATGATGTTGTTGATGCAAATATTCTTGCTATGACAGATGACAGAGCAGATTACCAGGCATTTAATGTTGGCGGAGGAATCTCATATACAGTAAAAGAATTTGCCGGGTTAGTTGCAGCAGAATTCGGAAAGAGCTCTATTAAGCCAAATATTACAGGAGAGTACCGGTTTGGCGATACAAGGAACGCATGTTCTGATATAACCAAATTAAAGGGGCTTGGCTGGAGCCCAAAAAGGGCAGCCAGTGATAGCGTAAAAGAATATATTGAATACCTAAAAGCACAAACAGATATAGAAGATATACTTGATTATGCAGAAAAAACAATGAAAAACCTTAATGTTGTAAGAAAATCTATTAAACGTATAAAATGAATATTATTTTCCCCTTTCTGCATTCTTCATTGAGTAATACATAATTTATGATGATTTTTGTGAAATCAGGAAAGGAATATTTCAATAATTATGGATTTTAGACAATATCAGAAATCAGTGATCGGTGTGTTAGATACGCTTGATGGTGATGAAATTGAAACGTTTATCGACATGCTTATGGAAGCTTATAAAAACGATAGATTTGTTTTTGTAATAGGCAATGGCGGGAGTGCTGCAAATGCATCTCATCTGGCACAAGATTTAGCTAAAGGAACACGCCGCTCTAAGGATCAGACTAAGAGGCTCAAAGCTTTAAGCTTAACAGATAATATGCCATTCATAACTGCACAGGGTAATGACGAAGGCTACGAGAGCATTTTCGAACAGCAGTTAAGGACATTTGCCAAATCAGGCGATTATGTTATAGCGATTAGCGGTTCAGGAAACAGCCCTAACATCATAAAAGCCATCGAGTGGGCAAATAGCAATGGCTTAAAGACAATTGGAGTTACTGGATTTGACGGAGGCAAACTAAGGGAAATGGCATCTCATACAGTACATGTTCCCCTTAATGACATGTGCACAGCCGAAAGCGTCCATTCAATTATATTTCATTATGTTATTCTCGAAGTCCTTGAAAAAATGAAAAGCATCGCAAAATAACACTTCAAACAACTAATAATACAACATGGGTAAGCTAAATTACTTTCTGGTTTTCTTTCTGGTCTTAACTGCTTCAGGAATATCTTTCTCGCAAGTGGAATTGGTTCCATTAAGTAATCCGGTATATGATTATCTTGATAGAATGTCTGTTCAAAAAGTAATTTCTGATTACTCATCATCCATGAGCCCTGTTTCAAGAAAAGAAGCGGCAAAAATGCTTCTTGAAATTAATACAAAACGTACTGAACTTTCAAAAACCGATAAAGCCCTGCTGGATCACTACCTTGTAGAATTTGAGTATGATGCTTACGGTACATTAAAGAAATCATCGAACTTCTTTTCAAAAAAAGGGATTGGCGAATTATTTTCAAATAAAAAACAAAAATATCTTTACTCTTCGACTGACTCAAATGTATCTTTTTTCTGGGATGCCATCGGAGAGATCCGCTATATAGGATTGAATGGTGATTCCTCCGGTAAACCTCATGTTTTGCTTGGGCAGCTTGGCACGAGGATCAGGGGTACATTATTTAACTCAGTTGGATATTATCTGAAACTCTCAAACGGAGCAAGGCTCGGAGGAACATCTGAAGACGCACAAAAAACTGCATTTGTTGACCCGATATTGTATTCAACCCGCAAATATGTGAGCGAGGGAAACAAAACTTTTGATAGTTATGAAGGATATTTAAGATACTCCACCGCATCAGAATGGATCGGGTTAACCGTTGGACGTGAAGCGCTTAGTTTCGGTACCGGTTTCATTGATAAAGTGATATTATCCAACAAGAACTCTGCGCCTTTTGATTTCCTGAAGCTTGACTTGCATTACAAAAAAGTGAGGTATTCCTTTTTTCATTCCAGTATTGTTGGTAATGATTCAGCCGGTGTACAGCTTTCTTCAAAGTATTTTGTATTCCACCGCTTAGAGCTTGGGCCATTCTTCAATAACACTTTTAGGCTGGGTTTCAATGAAATGGTAATATACAGTAATATACCTATCAACTTTGCCTTCATTAATCCCATCAGCTTTTTGACTTCTGCCGATCTTAACACAGAGCTCCCGGGTAAGAATTCCAACAATACACTGCTTGGACTTGATATGCAGTTTACACCGGTAAAGAATCTCTCAATACAGGGTTCCATTCTTGCTGATGATATAAATTTCGGGACTATTACTAGCGACTCTACCGCTGGGAATGATAATAAATTTGGTTTACAGGCAGGCTTGATGTGGCAAAATGCATTTACACTTCCGAACTTAAGCTTGACTTACGAGTATACAAGGCTTGATCCATTCGTATATTCTCACAGGGAGATAAACAACTCATACGCCAACTGGGGTCTGCCAATTGGTCATTCACTTAATCCTAATTCAGATGAACACGCTGTGAGGCTTGGTTTTAATTTTGGAAGCAGGTTGTATCTAGCGTTAACTTTCAAGCATCAAAGAACCGGTGAGAACTATACAGATAGCCTTGGAAATTTTGTAAATGCCGGTTCAGATATTCTCTACGGAAAAGGCGACTTCCTGAGAAAGAATACATTTTTGAATGGATTAAGAGTAGATAGAAATATCATTATAGCTGAACTTGTTTGGCAGCCAATACGTCAATATTATATTACTCTCAGATACCAAAGAAGAAATTTTGATTATCTGCAAAGTAACTCCAGGTTTGGAGAAAGTATATTTTGGGGAAGCTTAAGGATTGATTATTAAAATGGATATCCGGGCAAAAATAAAATCACTTGCTGACGAATACGAAGATGAGATCATCAGCATTCGGAGAAAAATACATCAAAATCCGGAGATTGCATTTAATGAACATGAAACGACAAAACTGATCTTTGAGAAGCTGAATAGATTAAAGATAGATAAGGTAAAAAGTATTTCTGAAACAGGTGTAATAGGTTTGATCAGGAATAAACCCGGTAAGTGTGTTGCTCTGAGAGCTGATATTGATGCGCTTCCAATACAGGAAAATACCGGGCTTCCGTTTACATCCAAGAATATTGGAATAATGCATGCCTGCGGGCATGACGCACATACTGCAATGCTTTATGGTGCCGCTAAGATACTGAAAGAGTTAAAGAATGAATTAAACGGCTCTGTCAAACTGATATTCCAGCCTGCCGAAGAAAAAAACCCCGGAGGCGCATCGATCCTGATCAAAAATGGAGTTCTTAAGAATCCGAGAGTAGATGCGATTTTTGGTCAGCACATAATTGTTGATAAGCCGGCAGGAAGCCTTGGATTCTGTCCCGGGGTAACTTTTGCATCACAGGATGAATTATACATTACAATTTATGGAAGGCAGTCTCACGGGGCAAAGCCTCACAAATCTATTGACCCAATTGTAGTGGCTTCACAGGTAATTCTTGCTTTGCAGTCGGTTGTATCCCGAAATACCGATCCTTATGAACCTATTGTGATAACAATTGGTAAAATTGAAGGCGGATCGGCAACAAATATAATTCCTTCTGAGGTAAAAATGTGCGGTACTATCCGGACTCTTAACGAAAAACTTCGCAAAAAGTCACTTAAGTTAATTGATAGAACCATTAAAGGAATTACATCAGCTGCCGGAGCAAAATATAAATTCACAATATCGCCCGGCTATCCAGAGTTAAATAATGATATAAAATTAACGGAGTTTGCGCGTAAGACTGCTGAGAAATATTCCGGAAGAAGTAATTTATTTAAAGCTGAAAGGATAATGGGAGCCGAAGATTTTGCTTTTTATTTAAAGAAAGTGCCCGGCACTTTTTATAGAATTGGAGTTGGCAATACTACAGATATTCATACTCCCACAATTGATATTGATGAAAAAGCGCTTTCGGTAGGGGCAGGTTTTATGGCATTTTTGGCAATTAATTATTTGAATGATTCAGGAAACAAATAGTTTTTTTAGACTCCGTGTTTAGACTCCACATATGAGTTAATTACTTAATCATCAACATCTTTTTTGTATCAGTGAACTCACCGGCAACTATCGTATAGAAATAAACTCCGCTTGATAGATTCTCAGCATTAAAATCAACTGAATGATTCCCTGCCTGGTATAATCTGTTTGTTAATTCCAGAATCTGCCTGCCTGCAACATTACTTACAACAAGTTTAACAAGACCGCCTGAGGGAAGAGAAAAATTTATCTTTGTTGATGGATTGAAAGGATTTGGATAATTTTGCTTCAGTTCAAATTTTGAAGGGATTGAGTTTTGATTTGTTCCCGTTCCAACCATGTTCATACAAGGGCCGTCAATATTGGTAAATGTTATCGCTTCGGTTGTTCCAACGCCGGTATTTGTATAACCGGATGCAAAGTAAACTTTTTCATATCCTTTTCCACAGGCTTTAAAGTTTGATCTTGCCAAAGAATTATCCGGCAGCCCGGAAAACCAGGACTGTGTGCAGAAATTCCAGAAGTATGTTCGAGCAGTAGGATTAGTGCCTCCCAGAGCGCCGCCTGTAACAACAATCCCAACACCTGTATTCTTTACCGCTGTGTATGATGCCATTCTGGTAATTGGTCCGCCAGGATATGATGGCATTGTTTGCCATTGAATATTTAATGTTGAAGGATTTATTACACCTTTATAGCAGTTAGCTGTAGCCACTCCGCCGGTTGTATATCCGCCTATTGCAATTATTGTATCTCTGTAAATACCACCACCAAGCATAGCACAGGATATCGGGTAATCATTTTTGTATGAGTATGAATTGCTGGAGACATTATATAACTGAACTTTATTTGTTTTAAATGCTGATGATCCAAAGAATCCGTCTCCGCCGCCTATTATAAAGATATATTGATCACTGTACTTAACAACAAGAGCATCCGTTATTTTTGTCGGCATGTCGCTCTTGGTTTGCCAGGAGTTAGAAGCAACATCATACTTCAATGTTCTGCCAAGAACTCCGGGAGAGTTATTTCCTCCAAATACATAAATTTCAGCACCGCCATTGACAGGTATTGCCGTACCTGATGAAATCTGGTGAGGCATCGTTGAATAGTTGTTTTGCCAGGAGTTTGTATTCAGGTTGAGGCGGGCAACTCTTTTCATTTCGCTTGTGGAATTTCCGCCGCCAAACTGGTATAAGTACGGAATACCTCCAATTTCTACGTAAGCACAACATGATCTTGATACTGACAAAGGAGAATTTGGATATGATGACCAAATGCCGGTAATAGTAAATGGAGAGTATCCTGGAGTATAACCATTTCCTATTGTCATATTCTCGTCAAAATCCTGGTTTTGGGATTTTAGACTGAAAAGGTTGAGCAATAGTATTGAAATTAATACGATAATCTTCATGAACTGAGATCTCCCGTTTTTGGTTACTTAAATTTATGTATAACCTAGGAATTCATCAATAACGTAATCACGTTAGTACATTAGAATACTTAAAAAATAGTGTAAATGTATATATTTTATTTAATTAGGAGCATTTTCTTTACTTCTGAAAAGAGTAAAGTCGAAGCATCATTCACTTCAAGCCTGTAGAAGTAAACACCGCTCGCAAATTCTGTCCCGTCAAAGCTTAATTCAAATTTTCCTGCAGACTTGAACTCATTTTCAAGAATTACGGCCTCTTTGCCAAGTATATCACTGATTGTAATCTTAACCCAACCGCTATGTGGGATATCATATGAAATATTTGTAACCGGATTGAAAGGATTTGGGTAATTCTGAGACAATTTAAAGCCGGTTACATTGCTGTTCAAATTTATGCCGGTCAATGGATTGGTACAGTTCAGCAGGCACGTATCTGCGTAAACATCAAGCGGTCTTGTCGTTTGCCCCTGGATTGAGCCGCCTGCACACCAGATCTTAACCCCCGGCCTGTTGTTGCAGTATGTAATACTTGCTGAAACCGATCCTGAAAGATTATTGGTCCTTATAGGTTTGCCATCTCTGTAAGACCACAAAGATGTAGTTGTATCCCAAATTGCTATAGAATCGTTAGCCGAACCTCCGCTGATCTCTCCCATAATAACATAGAATTTCCCCATTATGCCAACTCCCCCGGGTCTGCTTGTAGGAATGGCAATATTTGTTTTTTGCTGCCATGTTATTTGTAAATGATTTGCAGGGTTAATTGTTCCTGTCCAAAAATCATTTCTGAAAAGACTGTTTGCATATCCCGCACATACAAAAAGCTTATTACCAGTCAAACCGCCTGCAAAGCTTCTTCTGCCATTTCCGGATGGAATTGGAGTTGCCTGTGACCATGAATTAGAATTCACATTATATACCTGGATGAGAGTCTCATATGTAAGCCATCCGCCTAGCATACAGTAAATAAGGCTATCCTGATAGCTCTCGGCCACATTGCCGCTTACAGCAGTTGGAATGTCCGCTATTTGCTGCCAGTTCCCGCTAAGTGGCGTATAAACATAACACTCCGGCGTTGCTAAAGAAATGGTTATGCTTCCACCGCCAATATAATAAATTTTATTCCCGCATGTTACAAGATCGCCACCAGATTTAGCAGTAGGCGTGCCTGCTGCAATAGTCCAGCTGTTCCCGCTTATTGAGTACTTATAGAAGGTAGTTGATGGGCTTCCTGTTGATGATCCTCCTGCTACATATAAAGTATCACCTAAAACACATGATGCATGTCCCCAGATCACACCGCCGCCCGGTAGATTCGGAAAACTACCGCACCACTCATCAGGCTGTGCTACTTGCGAGTTTGTTGTATTAAGCAATGTCATTGCTGCAAGCAAGAAAAAGAAAGAAATGAACTTTTTCATAATAAACCCCTCCAATTTGCAATGTGGCAAATTTAGTTAGCTTAAAATAGGTAGATTTGAGTTTAGTAGCAATAGGGGGATTGGTTAACTTTAATCGCTATAAACACGTTATGGCAACAAAAAACCCGCTTATTTCTAAGCGGGTTTTTGTAAAGCTAATCAAGAAAGAATTGAATTTTACTTAACAAGAATCATTTTCTTGGTTGATGCAAAACTGCTTGTTGTCATTTTGTAGAAATAAACACCGGTTGAGAGTTTTGATGCGTTGAAATCAACTGTAAAGCTTCCTGCATCAACTACCCTGTTTAAAATTGTTTCAACTTCTTTTCCTGACATATCATAAACAGAAATTTTCACTAAATCCTGTTTTGGAAGATCAAAAGAGATCTTTGTGCTTGGGTTGAACGGATTCGGATAATTTTGTTTCAGGCTATGTGAAGAAGGAATACCAGTATTGTTGTTTGTAATACCGGTTATATTAGTACCATAAATAATAAAAGGCAGACCCTGCTGGCTTGTACCATCCATTGCAGGAGCCCATACACCAGCTATCCTTTGCTGAGCGTTACCGGTAAGCGGAGTATTCAAAATGGTTCTTGGCGGAGCCCATGGTCCTGAAGTCAAAGAGCCCGTAAAGCCCACTTCTACCCAATAAGTCCCGGCAGCCAAAGTTGTATTTATTGTATCAACAACATGATAGATAGGTCTTGTAGTCTGGGTGTTATAAGGAGGTGTCCCGGTCGTTCTGTAAATTCCCGGGGCAGAAGCTCCTTCCCAGTATGTTTTATGCAATCTGTTAACAGCAGTATCACCCGCTACCAAAGCACCGGTTATTGTGGTACTCCTGATTGCAATGCGGCATCCTGTTATTGTTGAAGTTCCAATAGTACCACCGGTCTGATAACTGAAGAACTTAATTGAGTCAATTTTCCATGTCTGACCTGCGGGAATAACGAAATCATCTCCCATCCAGTTACCCAGGTTAGCCTGAGCGCCGAAACCAAATAATGTTCCGGGTGTGGTAATAGCGCTTACATCTTTGCCACCAGCCCCTTGGCCCGGAAAGTTTACAAGCTCACCTTGTAGAAACAAGTTAGCGAGCGGATTATCTGAATTGTAGCCGGCAATGTACTGTATATTCTGATCGAATACGACATTTGTAACATCGACATTGACGTTAACATCTCTATCCTGGTTTCCATCATTTGATGTGAAGCCCCAGCCTAATAATGCTGTTGCTGCAACCAGAACGAACAAAATTGAAAGTTTTTTCATATTTTTCTCCCTATATGAATTTAGTTTGTAAATAGTTATTTAAAGCGATACTTTTTGAATATATAAAGATTAAATACTGACACTTTATAATCAAGTCAAAAATTATGAAACATGAGCAGTCCAATAGTAACACTTCAAAATATCAAAAAAAAGCACTAATTTCAATGGTCAATTCTATTATTTTAAAACAATCATTTTTCTGGTTATTATCAATTCACCTGCAATTAACCTGTAGAAATATAGCCCGCTGGAAACTCCAATAGCATCCCAGCTCGTTTCATAAATACCCGGCTTCAGGTTTTCATTTACCAATAATGCAATTTCTCTTCCCAAAACATCATAAACAGAAATCATAATATTATCATTCACATTTTCGGGGACTTCAAATTTTATCTTTGTTACAGGGTTAAAAGGGTTAGGATAATTCTGCTGCAAATAAAATTTCTCCGGAATACTGCCGGCTATATTGATAATTCCAATCGGCGGAGGTGGTGTTGCAAAAGCAAATTTTTGAGCAGTGTTAACTGCAGTTAGATTTTTATAACCGCCAAAAAGGAAAAAGTAATTGCTGTCAACTCCACTCTTCACACCAAATGTGGAAATGTTGGCTAATGTATCAATAGTATTCGGATAGAATTTTCTCCATACAGTATCCGTTCCGTATTTCAATCCCCATATCTGGTTAACCGGAGTATTTCCATTCACCCCGGGACCGAAAAGCATGTACTCATTCCACTTTGCACCGGCAACTCTGTAGATACCCTGATCAAATGGCAAAGAAATACTATATATATCCCATAGAATTGTAATAGTATCACCTGCAGCATTAAAACCAATATCCCCTGTATAAACCTGGTCAACATTCCCGGATGAGTAGCCTCCTAGTGTATAAATAACCGAAAGAGTATCATCGGGAACATTTACGCACTCAGAATGTGATGCAGTAATGTTAATAGGAAACAAAGATGAACTTCTCCAAATATCGGTATATGGATCATAAATACTTACCAGCTTAGTTGGGCTTAGAAAAGAATTCGTAGAACCGCCTATGACGGCAATAAGGCTGTCTTTGACCACACAAACCGCTGATTCATGTACGAACGGCTGAGGCATAGTATCCTTTAACTCCCATGTGTTTTGTGTAAGTGAGTATTTATAGATCAAACCGTCGGCTGATGAAAAAGTCGAATCAACTGACCCGATAAGATAGAGTGAATCTTTCACCCTCACAAGCTTCCCCGACCATCTGCCCATTGGAAGAGATGCAGCAGCTTCATAAGAATTCGCTGAAATGTTATACCAGTAGCATGAATTTTGCGGAACTGACGACTGGTTCAAACCTCCGCAGATGAAAACTTTATCGTTACCACTCCAGTAAAAAGCATTGACCCCCAGTAATTGCTGGTTCATCGGCGCTATAAAATTCCAAGTACCATAAACAGAATCATACGGGTCAGTAAACACTATGCTTTCAGGTTTTGTATTCAGGAAGTTTGTGGCATAAAAGGGGTTTGTTTGTCCAAAAATACTCTGAAATAAGCAGATAACAACAATTAAAAGCACAGGATAGAATTTCATATAATGCAAGATTATGCAAATTTTAAGTTATAATCAATTTAAAAAGGAATTAACGAAATGATAGTAATGGGGTTATTTCTATATTTGCGCACTATTGTCATTCCGAACTTGATGCGGAATCTTACATTAATCAAGCAAGATTCCTGCTTTCGCAGGAATGTCTATTAACAAAAAAGACAAGTGCAATAATAACCCTACAACAAAAATTCATTTTTTTGCTGGTCTTTTGGGGTCACAATCTTCAGAACAATATTCTATTTCCAACAGCTTCTGCTTA
>JAIOIK010000113.1 GCA_019912545.1 Ignavibacteria bacterium
ACCATTCAATTCCTACATAATTTTGATATTTTGTCGTATCTTCGTGTATCATTTGGGGCTCCTTTCTTCTTTTTAATGTGTGAAAATTAATTTAACTTAATTTTCTGAAGATTGGGAGCCCTTTGTTAATTTACCGACAAATCCTACGTTATCAAAATGCCCCACTACTGAAATGATAGTATTTCACAATTTCAGAATACAAAAACCCTTCCGCCACGACTTACACGAATACATGCCAATTTACTTTTACTTATCATATTGATAATAAGTTATTGAGCCATTTATCAATTATAGCCCACGACTTTAGTCGTGGGTATTATTGGAATCAATAATTCCTAACCGTTTTAACGGTTTTTTGATAATAAGCAATCAACTCTGAGCATATTATTAATATATCAACACAAACAGCTTCTGTTAACTTTCTTAAACTTCTCTTAGTATTTAGTATATAAATAAAAAAACCGGTCAATTCCTTGACCGGTTTTTCATAATTGATCAGGTCATTTCAGACCATCACAAATATAATTCTTATTTTACAATCAGTCCCGACAAATCGGGATTTAGGTTAAGTAATGCTTACTTAACCAGCAACATTTTCTTAGTCTGAACAAAATCACCTGATTCGATTCTGTAGAAGTAAACACCGCTTGATAACATTGAAGCATCAAAATCAACAGTATAAATACCTGAAGTCTTGTATTCATTAACCAGAGTTGTAACTTCTCTGCCTAGTACATCAAACACAACAAGCTTAACATTACCTGCACTCGGTAATCCGAACTTAATGTTAGTTGTTGGATTGAATGGATTAGGATAGTTCTGGGATAATGAGAATTCTTTAGCAACAGTGTTATTATTGGTAATTCCAACTACGTTCGGTTTATAACAAATACTATCAATGTATAAGTTGTTTCCGAAAGCTGTGATTGCATTGAACTGGATCCTGTTAACTCCAACCGGTAATGCTAATCTCTGGTATTTCCACTGAGCTGCTGATGGAGTAAAAGCAGCGGTTTGAGGCGGAGCAGTTACTAACTGACCGGCAACACCGCCATTTAATGTGGTAAGCAGAACCCAGGTTGTTCCACCGTTGGTGGAAGTCAGGATCTGCAGCTGATCATTTTCTGTTGTGAATGTGCAATAAGCATTCTGGAATATTAATGAGTCACCTGCAGCTGTTGGAGTTCCCATTACAATTGAATTCAACTGCTGACTTCCTGAACCAACATTGTAGAAATCTGCTTTTGCAGAACCTACTCCGACACCAAAACCGCTGACTGCATTACGTGACCACAGTGCAGCCGCGCCTGTAAGTGTCCATCCGGTTGGAGGGAAAGTAACAGCAGTGAAGCCCTCACACCATGCAGTTACCGGCGGTGCTGGGCACAAAGTATCTGTAAATATTTCTGTTCCGGCAATAGTGGCTGTGCCGCTATAGCCTGATAAACATGCTAATTTCCAAACATTATTAGCTAAACGTACGCTGCCGCTCTGTCCGGCTGTCCAAGCAGTTGTTTTGTTTGCCTGTACTGTCCATACATTAGCGCCGGGACTGTAAACATAGCACATATTTGAAACTGAAGTGAAAGCAGAACTTGTGCTTCCGCCTGTCAATATAATACCTTTGCAGCCCCAGGGACGGGCATCCATTCTGTACATACCTGTAGTAATACCCGGGCAAGTTGCACCGGTTGTCCATGTAATAACGCTTCTATCAGAAGAGCTGATAACGCCTCTGTATGTTGTATTGTAGAATAGAGAAAGATCTGCTCCTCCAACATACACTAATGTATCGCCTGAACGTGAAAAAGCTCCGCCAAACCTATTGCCCGGTATTGGGGTACATGTTCTCCATGAATTTGTATTGGAGTTATAAAGATATACTATTCCGGAAACTGCTGAACCGTCATAACCTCTTGCAACATATATTAAGCTATCCTGGTAACCAACACCTTTACAGAAAGCTGCAGCACCCGGCATGGGAGCTCTTGCAATCCATGTGTTAGCATTAATATCATATTTGTAGAAGTTAGTAGTTGGAGTTGAACCGTTTAAGTAACCACCCATTGTATAAAGTGAATCCTTTAAAACTGCACAGCCATTTACTACAGTATTATATGGCAGAACAGCCATAGTAGAATAAACGTTTGTGTTTACGTTATACCTTTGCACAACATTTCCTGCAGCAGAAGGAGTATTGCCTGCAACCTGGTAAACCCAGCCAGTATCATTCCTGGTGTAGGAATCACTTCCACCAAAATAGGCCATAGTTGTAATAGCAGCGCCGGATGTCCATGCACCAACTAATGCATCCGGTAAGTTGTTTGAATTAACAGCAATTGAATTTGTATTTGATGCAAAAGATGAGGTAGGGTCACCATCACTGCTTAATCCATAAAATCCGACAGAAATCACAGAAATTAAGACCGCAGCAAGAAAAAGTAATTGTTTTCTCTTCGACATGTTTTCTCCAGTTAATTAAAAAAATAGTGTTTTGTATAGTGCATTATATCAAAATTTGTGTTATTTGTCAAGTGAAAAGTTATACAAATTAATAGATTTGGCTATTGCAAAATTAACATTAAATTAGTAAATTATTTGGGTTATCTGCTGTAAAGTACTAAGAAACCATATGATTACGAAAACAAGCCTGTCCTTAGAATCTGCCAATGATCAAGAAATCTCGATTGATCTTTTTAAGGATGAAGGAGCATCCTTACTACCCCTATTAATATTCTCACATGGTTTTAAAGGTTTCAAAGATTGGGGTGGTTTCCCGTACTATATGCAAAAATTAGCCGAATTCAACTTTGCCTGTGTGAGTTTCAACTTTTCCCATAACGGAGTGTCTTCCATAAATCCATTGGAATTTGATAGATTAGATCTTTTTGCTGAGAACACCCATTCAAAGGAATTAGAGGATCTACAGAACGTTATCAGCTACTTCTACAATCATTCTGAAAAATACAATCTTGATAAGAATAGAATTGGATTGATAGGACACTCAAGAGGCGGGGCAGCAGTAATTCTGCAGTCATCAGGCGACAACAGAATAAAAGCACTTCTAACCCTCGCTTCAGTATCCGATGTAAACCGTTACACTGCTGAACAGGTCAATAGATGGCGCCAGGCAGGTTATATAGAAATACCGAACACCCGAACCAACCAAATGATGAGAATGAATGTATCATTTCTGGATGACATAGAAAGCAACAGGGATAAGTTAAATATTTTGAAAGCTGTTGCAGGGTTAAAAATACCGTTAATGATAATTCATGGAAAAGAGGATCTTGCAGTCAAATATACTGAAGCAGAAAAAATTTTCAGCGCATCAGATAAATCTATTACTGAGCTTCATTTAATAGATAACACCGGGCATACTTTTGGAATTGAACATCCATTTAAAGGTACAACCCCGGCATTTGAAGAAGTTATAGAGTTATCTGCAAAATTCTTCCGTAAGCACCTTCCGTAAGCACCTTTAGTTTTGATCTCTTGTCTGTTTTTTATATTTCATGGCCAGTTTTTTCTTCACCAATTCCGGTACAAATGCACTTACATCACCACTATATTTAGAGATCTCTCTCACAAAAGTTGAGCTTATATAAGAGTATTTTTCATTTGGCATAAGGAAAACTGTTTCAAGTTCAGGGGATATCTTTCTGTTTGTCAAAGCCATTTGAAACTCATACTCAAAGTCTGATATTGCCCTCAATCCCCTGATGATCACATTTGCTTTTTTCTTTTCAGCATATTGAACCAGCAGCCCGTTAAAGCTATCCGCCTTGACATTCTTATACTTTGCAGTAACGCTTCTCAGCATTTCCAGCCTTTCGTGCAGTGTAAACAATGTAGATTTTGCAGATCCTTCGGATGCAGCAATTATTACTTTATCAAACATTTTAGAAGCTCTCTCTAACACATCCAGATGCCCGAGTGTCACCGGATCAAATGTGCCGGGGTATATTGCAGTTATTCTCTTCATCAGTCTTTAGATACAAATATTTTGAAATTGGTTACTCCCACTTTTTTATCTATAATATCATAATCCTTTAAGTTATAAATAAAACTTCCTGAATTGCCGTATTCAAGCACCATAATGCTGAATTTCAGATTAAAGATCTCGGTAGATAGATCAGCATAGTTCTCGTAAGAATATGGCGGGTCTGCAAACACAAGATCGTAATATCTTCCGCCGGATTCCAACAAAAATTTCATAACGTCTTCGTAATATACATTTATCTTATCTTCACATACAAGTTCACGGGCAGTTTTTTCAATACTCTTTACCTGCTTCAATGAATTTTCAACGAAATCGCATCCTGCCGCTCCACGGCTTAATGCTTCAAAACCCAAAGAGCCTGAACCGGCAAAGAGGTCTAAGCAATTTATTGAATCGAAATCAATTAAATTATTCAAAACATTAAACAGTGTTTCTTTTGCTCTATCTGTTGTAGGGCGGAAACCGCTTATATTATCTTTTAAACAATCCCCCTTGACCGGCGAAACTGTATAAACTCTTCTGGAGCGGTATTTGCCGGCAATAATCCTCAAGCTTTATCCAGGTTTCTTAAAGCTGCTCCGCAGCTTGCAGAGTATTTATAAGAGTGCTTTCTAAGCTCACTATTTTTAAGGAACAGGTCTGTTGCATTAATACCCTCAAACGGATTAATTATTTCAACAGGTGCTATGTCTAATTTTCTAACCGCATCCAGAGTATCTTCCCTGATTTCATCACCATAAAAATAAATATTGTCAATACTCGTGATCTCCGGTTGTGAATTGTGAAGGAATTTTATCTTTCTTGTAAGATTTAAGTTGAATTCATTATCGCTGATGTACTTTGAATGACAATAGAACTTATATTTCTTATTTTCAATGTAACCGTAATCTACTCTGCCGTTTTTCAATCCGGCAAACAGGATATTTTTTCCGGGGAGCTTATCTGCATAAGAGTTCCTGAAGGAATGCTCTGCCGAAAAGTGGTCAATATCCACAACGCTTAACTCTAAGTTACATATCTTGAATATTCTCCTGATAAATTCAATTGTATTTTTCTGAACTGCAATGATCAGGTAATCATCAGAATTTTTGCACGGGAGAACTTTGTTTAACCTGTATGTATTTATTACAAAATCATTATAATTATCGGGGAAATAATTTGATAATTCCCAATATATTTTTGAATTTATTGACTGCTTCCCTTCTGAAAAATCAATAGGCAATGTGATCATGAATGCCTGTGAAGTACTTATTGAAAGAGCGGCATTATGTATGCTTAGATTTCGTTTTGTCAGATAAGTTCCAATCTCGCTTGATATATTTGCAAGGTCTTTCTGGCTGCTTTTATGTTTTGAAAATTCATCTTCAAAGTCAAAATCTACTGTTACCAATTCAATATGATCGATCTTTGTATTATTCTTTTCCCCGGTCAGTTCTGTAAAATAAATTTTGTTTGCCGAAAAGGCAATTCCAAGTGATCTGTTCAATTATTCAAAAAAAGTTTATTAATTCATTCAAAATTAAGGGTAATAAATCAGGCAATCAATTCTATTTTTATTATTTAAATGAAGCAGGACCGGATATCATTTATGGAAAAGCTATTCAACAATCAGATAATCCCTGATTTTTTCGAATTTCTTTTCCCCAATACCTTTAACTTTCATCAAATCCTCTGGCTTGCTGAAACTGCCGTTTTTTTCTCTGTATTCAATTATTCTTTCAGCCATTACCGTGCCAATACCTGGAAGCAGCTGAAGATCTCCTGTTAATGCAAGGTTGATGTTTATCTTCCCGCCCGGCAGTTTAGTTGAATTTTTCTTATCTGTAATTTCGTATGAATGATTAAGACTATCTGTAAACAGATTAAGTTCAGTAAGTCTCTGTTGCTTAAGTGAATCTACTTTATTTTGCTCAAGCTCCCTAAATGATTTTTTTAACTGTCCTTCAAACCTGCTGTCACTTTCTGAATAATCAAGATCACCGGGCTTTTGCCACCCTGAGATCTTCACGATCAAACCGGCTGCGAAAGTGAAAAGCAAGAAGGATATCACCGTCAATTCTTTTTTTGTTAAACCCGTTTTGTTTATTAAGCCCTTCATAGGGGATAGCTGTAAATTATGAAAATGATTCTTTTACTTTGTTAAAAAATCCTTTAGACCTGTTTTCTCCGCCTTTAGATTTAGGCTTAATATGCTCTGATTTTGATAGCTCTTTAAAAACTTCTTTTTCTTTAGAACTCAGTTTATTGGGAATGTAAACATTAATATGGACAAGCTGATCTCCTCTGCCCGAATGATTCAGATGCCTGATACCCTTATCTCTAAGCCGCAGAATTTTTCCGGGCTGTGTGCCGGATTCGATCTTCAATACAACATTTCCTGTTAAAGCAGGAACTTCTACTTCAGTACCAAGCACTGCATCTGTTATGCTTATAGTAAGGTCATAGTGTATATCATCTTCTTCCCTGACAAAATATTTATGCTCCTGTTCTTCGATCAAAACAATCAGGTCACCCGAGCCGCCGCCGCGAATTCCGGCATCACCCTCGCCTCTTAAAGGAATATAATTGCCCGTAGAGACACCTGCAGGAATTTTCACTTTCATTGTTGATTCTTTTCTTTCCCGGCCTTCTCCTGTGCAATTATGGCATTTCTCCTTAATGACTCTTCCTTCACCATTACATGAAGGGCAAACCTGAATGTTTACAAATTGTCCGAACATTGAGCGGGATACGGTTCTTACCTCGCCGCCGCCGTGGCAAGTAGTACATTCAGCTGTTCCGCTTGAACTTTTCGCTCCCGAGCCGCTGCAATGAACACACTTTTCGTACCTTTTGACTTTCAGAGTTTTTTCAACGCCCTCAGCAATTTCCTCGAGTGAAAGTCTTAGAGTAATTTTTAAATCATTCCCCTGAATACCAGGCTGTTTGTGCCTTCCGCTGTGTCTTCTTGAACCTCCCTGGCCGAAAATTTCATCGAAAATACTGCCGCCCCCAAAAATATCGCTGAAATGAGTAAAAATATCGTTTACATTACTGAATCCCTGATCAAATCCGGTACCTCTCATGCCAGCGTGGCCGAACTGGTCATACCTGGCACGTTTGTTGGGTTCCATCAAAACTTCATATGCTTCGGCTGCTTCTTTAAATTTCTCTTCAGCTTCTTTATCACCCGGATTTCTATCGGGATGATATTTCATGGCAAGTTTTCTGTATGAGGCTTTTATCTCTGTTTCACTAGAAGATTTACTTACACCAAGAACTTCGTAATAGTCCCTTTTTGTCATTCCTGCTCCGGTTTTGTTGATACAATTACTTTGGCGTGTCTAAGAACCTTATCTTTGATAAAGTATCCCTTCTCAGCAGTATGCAGAATTGTGTTCGCCTCAGCCTCTTCAACAGGCTGCTGAAGAATTGCTTCATGTAAATTAACATCAAAAGGTTTATCATCTGAATTCATTTCCTTCAAACCCTGTTTTTCAAGCGTGTTTTTAAATTTTGCATAAACAAGATCAACACCTTTCTTGAAATCCTCCGCATCATGTTTGTCATCGTAAGATTTCATGATCCTGTCGAAATCATCAAGCACAGGCAAAAGCTCATTTAACAGCTTTTCGCTAGCATATGAGAAAAAATCGGCTTTCTCGGCATCAGTTCTTTTCTTGTAATTTTCAAATTCAGCAGCTTTCCTTATGAACTGTTCTTTCCAGTCAGCTGCTGCTTTTTCCAGCGCAGCCGATCTATCGCTTTCAATATCGGATTTATCCTGATGTTCTTTCGTATCATTAACAGGTATTTCTGTGCTTTCGGATTTTATCTTATCGTTTTCTGTTTTATCTTTACGGTTTTTAGTCATGTTAAAGTTATATCTTTTCGGTTATTATTTTTGAAGTAAAATTCAGCATTGATATCATTTTTGAGTAGTTCATTCTTTTGGGTCCTATAAGCGCAATCTTTCCGTTAACATCTCCGGCAATGTAATTGGTTGAAATTATGCTGTAATTTTTCAGCTTTTCGTCCTTATTTTCAGATCCGATTGAAATAACTGCGCTGTTAATATCCAGAGGAAGACTATTTAAGACATGGACCACGATGCCTTTTTCATCTGTAAGCTCTATAATATTTCTGTAATTTTCGGTATCGTCAAATTCAGGCTGTGAAAGTATTTCAGTTGTTCCGCCTATGTAAAGGGTCATGCCTTCTTTTTCATCATGAAAGATCTTGTCAATCGAATCGATAAACACTTTCATGATCTCCCTGGATTCATAATGAACATCTCCAATTCTTTCAAGAAAAGTTCTCCTAATCTCTGTTAAAGTAAGCCCACTGAGCTTTTCATTTAATATTCCGGTAATCTTATCAAGAATACTTCTTGAGATCCCGCTCTCGACATCAAATAACAGCGTTCTGACCAAACCTGATTGAACTGAAACAACCACCAATAGCTTTGATGAAGATAAACTTATCAATTCCAGTTTTTCGAATACACCCTGCGATAAATATGGCTGAGAAACAATGCTTATCTCTTTTGTAAGCCTCCCAAGTATCTTAGATACTTCTTTGTAAATCTCATCATTTGCAGGATCTATCTCACCGATTTGGGTAGAAAGAATCTCGTTATCATTATTGCTTAATGAATCTGTTTCCATCAGCTCGTTTACAAAATACCTGTATCCCTTATCAGTAGGTACCCTTCCGCCGGAAGTATGGTGATGAGTCAAAAAATTAAGGTCCTCAAGGTCACTCATAACATTTCTGATGGTTGCGGGTGAAAGACTGATTTCAGCCTTTCTGGAAACGTACCTGGAACCGACCGGATTTGCAGTATGTATATAGTCTTCTATAATACACCTTAATATAGTCTTTTCCCTTTCTGATAATTCTTCGATCATTTTAGCACCACATATTATTAATTGCTAACAATCAGGTTTTGGTTCCTTTTTATCAAAAATAGCTAAAAATTGATTTTACTTCAATATAATTAGCAATATTATTATATAAAGTAAAATTTCCAGTCTATCTTGCTGATTTTTTTAAATTTTCGATAATTTGTATCACGTTTTGTAAGTAATTATCATAAAAGGTTGAAAGTAACGTAAACACGGGATTTCAAAACGGAGTCTTTAGATATAAATTTGAGAAATCAATTAACTAAAAATACTATTATGTATCACGGGGATATACTAATAAAAAAGGGAGGAAACATGTTTAACTATAAAAGGTTAGCAATCTTAACTATTTTATCTCTGCTTATTACTGCGATTACAATATCGGCACCAATGAGCGGGACTTACAATGTGGGAAGTGGGCAAACCTACACATCACTAACAGGAGCTTCAGGCTTTTTTAATGCTGTAAATGTTAACGGCCTGAGTGGAAATGTTACTGCTTTAATAACATCTGATATTACTGAAACCGGTAATGTCTCATTAAACCAGTGGACCGGAACCAGCTATTCAGTTACTATAAGTCCTTCGGCAGCTACCTTAAGGAACTTAACTGGAAATCTTGCAAGCGGTAATTTATTTAATCTTAACGGATGCGACAATCTGATAATTGACGGAAGATTTGGCGGTTCCGGCAGATACTTAAGATTTGTAAATACCAGCACAAGCGGCTCCACTTTCCGATTTATCAATGATGCTACCAACAATACTATTACTTATTGTAACATTGAAGGAACTAAAGCATCGGCAAATAGTGGAATAATTGACTTTAGCACGACAACCGGCTCAAACGGCAATGATAATAACACAATAAGCTATTGTCTTATTCACGATTATAATGGATACCTGCAAAATGCTATCGTTTCTAACGGTACAACAACTACAACTGCAAGATATAACAATAATATTACTATTTCAAATAACGAGATCTACAATGTATATGTTAATGGGGCAATATGCACAGGTATTCTGCTTCTGGGAGGAACCTCAGACTGGACAATTACCGGAAATAGTTTTTACCAGTCAACCACAGTTACTCCAACTGTAGGTACATCGTGGAACATGATAAATGTTAATACATCAAGGGCTAATAATATTACAATATCAAACAACTATTTTGGAGGCACTTCGGCAAGTTGCGGAGGATCGGCCTTGACTGTAAGCGGTAATGCTTCTAATGCTATATACTTCATTAGGTTCACTACAGCCGGCTCAACTACGGCATCAAATGTAAACGGAAACACTATCGCGAACATCAACTTCAGAACTACACCGACAAACAGTTCTGTAGGATATTTTGGATGTATTGCTGTTGAATCAGGCCGTGTGAATATTGGCACCGGCTCAGGAAATACAATAGGCAATTCAACTTCTACGGGCAATATTGTGTTGACCTATAACGGTACAGCGGATAATCTCATAAACAGGCCAATTGATCACAGAAGTTCAGGAGATATCTCTAACAATACTATAGGTTCAATACAGGTAGGCGGAAACAATAATCAAACCGTCCGTCTTGAATGCATAAACTACGTTAGTACGCCAAGCGGAACAACAAATATTACCGGAAATACGATTGGAAGTACAACTGTATCAAACAGTATAGAACAAACATCATCAACTTTCTCATTTCAGCTGACCGGTATTCACAGCGCAATCAATACTGTTACGGCTAATATCAGCAACAATACAGTTTCAAACCTCAGGCAAATTTCAGAGACCTCAGTATCGAGGATTAGGGGAATTTACCAAAATAGAAGTACTTCTTCCCCAATTACTATGAACAATAATATAGTTCAAGAACTTTACTGCGCAAGCACAAATACCGGCAGATATCCGGATAACTGTGCTCTGATTGGTATGTTCTCTGGTTCAAATTCAACAACTCAAACTGTCTCAGGCAACTTAATATCAGGATTATACGGTACATGTAACGCCGATTCCTATGTAATGGGTTTTAGTTTCTATAACAACGTTGGCAAGGGAATATTTGACAAGAACAGGATATATAACCTAAATCATTCCTCGACAAGCGGATCGCCTAAAATATGGGGTATCAATGCATTCTGGGGTGGATGGAATTTCTATAATAACCAGATCACTCTCACAAATGGTGAGAGCTCTGATAGTTACACACATGGTCAAAATACAAATTCAGTAAATTCAGTTTCAACAAATACAGATTCAAAACAATGCTATGTAAGTAAAGAAGTTGTGGATAATCTGCTGAAGGAAGAAGTAATATCGTCTGAAAATAAAGACACAGATAAACCGGCTGCAATATCAGATGCATCAATTAATGAGGCTGAAATAAAAGGCGTTCATGATGAAGCTGAATTTGCATGCTTATACTACTATAACTCTTTTTATATAGGCGGTAATACAAATGCAGGAAATGAAAATTCATGGGCATACGATAGGCCTCTTCTTTCATGGTCAACACTTGTGACATTAAGGAATAACCTGTTTGTTAATGCAAGAACAGGCGGCACAGGTAAGCACTATGCATTTGGAAATGAAATCGGTGCAACAAACTGGTCAAGTACATCCTCTGATTACAATGTATTAATTGCAGCAAACTCGAGTACAATTGCAACATGGGAAACAAATGACCAGACAATAGCACAGTGGAGAGTCTCATCAAGCGGAGATAAACACACTTGGAGTACAATTACAAGTGACATTGCTCCAACAAGTCTTTTTACAGATATTTCGACAGGAAACCTGAAGATCCAGACCGGAAATTATCAGGCTTGGATTGTATCCGGTAAGGGTTTGGCAATTTCGGGTCAGAGCGGTGATTACGAAGGAAACACGAGACCAACTTCTATTGCTGGCGGCTGCACCGATATCGGTTCAGATGAATTAACAGCTACCCCACCTAATAATCCTTCGGCAACAGCTGATTTTGCACCCGGTAGCGGAGTTGTTTCTACATACTCATTATGGGGAAGAACTCTTCTCACGATTAACTGGGGAACTGGAGGGACAAACTATCCTTCAGCTGTGGATGTAGAGTATTACTCTGGTGAAACTCATAGCGGTGTTGTAATAAGCGGCGGATATTCAAATTCCTACTGGTCAATTAACCCGGTCGGAACTCTGACCGGCGCTACATATAACATAGAAATAAATTTCAGCGATAACGAAACATACTCGATCAATAATCCTTCGACAAGCACAAGGCTTGCAAAGTACAACGGCAGCTGGGAAGTATTTTCTGTTGCCGGAACAGGAAACTGGCAAACTGAATTATTGTGGGCAAGCGAGCTTATCAAGACAAAAGGAATGATCGATTTTTCTGACTATGCGTTAACCGATGCAAACAATCCTCTTCCAGTTGAGCTATGCTCATTCAACGCTGCAATTAATATCAGAGATGTAAACCTGACATGGATTACATGCAGCGAAATTAACAACATGGGGTTTGATATTGAAAAAAGATCTTTCAATTCGATTACCAAGTCGTTTAATGGATGGGAAAAAGCCGGTTTTGTAAGCGGAAATGGTACTACTAATGGGCAGCATACTTATTCTTACAGTGATAGAAAACTTATAACAGGTAAATACCAGTACAGACTTAAACAAATTGATTATAACGGAAATTTCGAGTATCATAATTTGAATACTCCTTCTGATGTTATCATCGGAAATCCAAAGAGTGCAGATCTGTTCCAAAATTATCCAAATCCTTCAAATCCTACATCTAAGGTAGATTTCCAGATACCTTTTGCAGGGAAGATTTCTCTGAAGGTTTATGACATAACAGGAAAAGAAGTTACATCACTTGTTGATAAAGATATGGATAGCGGATTCTACACTGTTGAATTTAATGGTTCAAATCTTGCAAGCGGTGTATATTTCTACCGCTTGATAGCAACATCATCAGATGGAAGCAAGTTTAATAAGACAATGAAACTGATTCTTATAAAATAATTGTTGTTTCTCCTAACCCGAGGAAAACAGTTACATATCCCCCGAAAAGGCAGGCAAAAACCTGCCTTTTCTCATTAATATAAACAAACTCATAAAAAATCGCTTCTCTATTTAAATGAAATATCATTATTTTAGAAAATATTATTCTAATAATTCCAGATATGAAAAAGACAATTCTATTAGTGTTGATAATTCCATTGATGTCCTATTCACAATGGGTCCTTAGGCCAAGCGGAACTACTGATATTATTCACGGCTTATCTTTTCTTGACATAAATAACGGAATGGCATGCGGCGATGCAGGCAGAGTTTGGAAAACCGTTGATGGTGGATTCAGCTGGTCTCAGATAAATCTGAATTTGGCATACTGGCTTGGTGGAATAGAATACATGGATATTAACAACGCAACAGCAGTCGGATACCAGCAGAAAATAATCAGAACTACAAATGCCGGGGGAAGCTGGAATACACAAGGTGTTACAGCAAATAATTATTACTATTCAGTAACATTTAAAGATGCTAATACCGGTCTGATTTGCGGATATGTTGGTACCCTGATCAGGACAACTAATTCCGGGGCTAGCTGGAACCAGATCCCGGGCATTCAGCAGGCTACTATGAATGAAGTTAAGTTCATTGGCAGTAACAAAGCAATTGTTGTAGGGTTCTTCGGTCTGATGCTTATGACAACTAACTCCGGTGCAAATTGGACGAGCATAACAAGCAATACAACTTCAGATCTTTACGGAATATCGTTTGCTAACGATAACACAGGATATGTTTCAGGTGAAAGTGGAACGATTCTGAAATCAACCGACGGCGGATTTTTCTGGTCGCCCCAAACCAGCGGAACGGGCAACAGACTGGAAAGCATTTCGTTCGCTGATGCAAATACGGGCAACGCTGTCGGCTGGGGCTCAGTTATACTCCGCACTACTGATGGGGGAAACTTGTGGAGTCCGCAGGTAAGTCCGGTGGCAAACTCAACATTTGAAACAATAAAGATGACATCGCCTACACGAGGAGTTATTGTCGGTGGAGGCGGAACAATTCTATATACTACAACAGGCGGCGACCCGATCGGTATCTCCCCTATTAGCAGCAACGTGCCTGATAATTATGAACTAGGCCAAAATTATCCCAACCCGTTTAATCCAACCACTAATTTCGAATTTCGGATCGCGGATTTCGGATTTGTAAAATTGACCATTTATGATGTTATGGGAAAAGAAGTTACTACACTCGTAAATGGAAATCTAAAACCGGGAACATACAAAGCTGAATGGGATGCATCAAATTTCGTGAGCGGCATGTACTTTTACAAATTAACATCCAGTGAATTTTCACAATCTAAGAAAATGGTATTCATAAAGTAATTTTGAAGGAGATTTGAATTGAATAAAATATTTATATTTCTCTTATTAGCTGCAAATAGTTACTCGCAAATGTTTTATGAGTCAAACTCGGGAGTTACAGTTTCACTGAATTCAGTAAGCTATGCCAGTTCATTTCCTGTTGCAACAGTATGGGTAAGCGGCGATAGCGGTACAGTATTGAGATCTCCTAATGGAACAGTTTGGACAAATGTAAGAAGCGGACCAATACCTTCCACGTTATCTTTAAATGTTGCATGTGCATTTGATATCAATAATGTTCTAGTATCTGGCACAGATTCAGATAGCTCTTATATATTTATGAGTTCTAATTCGGGTTCAAACTGGATAAAGGTCTTTTCGCAGCCAAATGGATATATTTATTCCATTTGCAAAACCTCTTCTATAGGCGGAGTAGCAGTAGGCAAACCGATTAATGGAAGATGGTCTTTATGGAAAACTACTAATAAGGGTTTAACCTGGGACTCTACCAATTTATATTTGCAACAGGCGGTTAATGAACTCAGTTGGAATAATTCATTATTCTGTGATCCATCAAATAATTTCGTTTGGTTTGGAACAAACAACTCAAGAATATACAGAGCTCAAAATCTCTCTAATTGGTCTTTTGGGCAAACCGTTCAACAAAATTCATTCGCTGTTTTTTTCACGGGATCTTTTGGATTTATGGGCGGAAATTATATAATGTCTTCGACAAATTCAGGAAACAATTGGACGGCGACTTCTTCTAATCCTTCCGGAAGTGAAGATATTACTTCCATTTTTTATGGGCCTATAGGTATTTTTGTAACCAGAAAGAACAATCAAATTCATAAAGGTTTAAATAATGGCTCTTCCTGGAGCACCGTATATACAGCGGCATCCGGAAATTATTTACATTCGTGTTATTTTTCATCATTTGGTGGCGGATTGATTTTCGTCCGCTCTAATGGCGGAATAACATTATGTAATTTTCCCGATAAAATAGAACTGTTATCCTCAGAAGTACCTCAGCACTTCTCACTTTCACAAAACTATCCCAACCCGTTTAATCCAACCACTAATTTCGAATTTCGGATCGCGGATTTCGGATTTGTTAATCTGACAATTTATGATGTTTTGGGTAGAGAAGCAGCAACACTTGTGAATGGAAATCTAGAACCGGGTGTTTATAAAGCAAATTGGGATGCATCCGACTTTACAAGTGGAGTCTATTTTTACAGGCTTGCCACAAATGAATTCATCGAAACAAAAAAAATGATGTTTATAAAGTAATATAAAGTAGGCGGACGATTGAAGAAATGTTTGTTAACATATATTTTTGGGGCTATTCTTTTCACTGGAATTCATTCGAATTCACAGGTTACCCAAGAATGGGTTTCAAGATATAACGGAACTGGAAATGGCAATGATGCGGGATTTTCACTTGCAATTGACGGCATAGGGAATGTATATGTCACAGGCGGCAGTGTCGGAAATGGAACAGGCGGAGATTTTGTTACTGTTAAGTATAATTCTTCGGGTAATCAGCAATGGGTTCAGAGATATAATGGACCCGCAAACAGTGGAGATGCAGCATCATCAATTGCGGTTGATCTTTTAGGGAACGTTTATGTAACCGGTCGGAGTACCGGAATTGGAACTTTTTATGACTACGTCACAATTAAGTATAATTCTTCGGGTGATCTTGTATGGATTCAAAGATTCAATGGACCGGCAAATAGAGATGATTATGCTCGTTCAATTGCAGTTGACTTGGCCGGAAATGTATATGTGACGGGCTGGATCTCTGCAGGTGAAGCATTTGATGACTATGCTACAATAAAATACAATTCGTTAGGAGTGCAAGAGTGGATTCGAAGATATAACGGACCCGGTAATAATGCTGATATTGCATATTCCTTGGCCATTGACATTTCAGGTAACGTTTATGTGACAGGCAGGAGTGCCGGAAGCGAAACTTCTTATGATTATGCTACAATAAAATACAACACTTTCGGTGATTCTGTTTGGATAAGAAGATATAATGGGCCGGAAAATGACTTCGATGATGCAAAATCGATAAAGGTGGATATTTCTGGTAATGTCTATGTCACAGGCACAAGCGCCGGAATAGGTACTTCTTCAGACTACTTAACAATCAAGTATAACTCAACAGGTAATCAACAATGGATACAGAGATATGATGGTCCGGCCAATAGCCATGATGAAGCAAATTCATTGGCCATAGATCTATCAGGAAATGTGTACATTACGGGAATAAGTATGGGCGTTGGAACATCAGGTGACTACGCCACAGTAAAATATAATTCTTCAGGTTTTCAGCAATGGGTTCAAAGGTATAACGTGCCGGGAAGCGGCATTGATGATGCACATTCTATTGCAATAGATGGCTTGGGGAATGTTTATGTAACGGGTGAAAGTATGGAAAGCATAACCTCAGTTTATGATTATGCAACTGTAAAATATAGTACCGATGGTGTTCAGCAATGGGTTAAAAGATTTAATGGAGCAGGAAATGGCTTGGATAGAGCATATTCCATTGCCGTAGATGGTTCAGGAAATGTGTACGTATTAGGTGAGAGTCTTGGAAGTGGAATAAATATGGACTATGCCACAATAAAATACTCGCAAACGATTGGAATTCAGCCAATTTCGAATGTAATACCTAAAGAATTTTCATTATCGCAAAACTACCCTAATCCATTCAACCCAACAACAAATTTCGAATTTCGGATCGCCGATTTCGGATTTGTTAATCTTATCATTTATGATGCAATGGGCAGAGAAGTTGAGGCTCTCGTAAATGAAGAGCTAAAGCCGGGAACATATAAGGCTGAATGGGATGCATCAAACTTCACAAGCGGTGTGTATTTTTACAGATTGACTTCCGGAGGTTATATAGAAACAAAAAGAATGGTATTGATAAAGTAAGAGCTGTTAAGTCAGTTTATCTATTTTTTCAAGTATCCATGAAGTATGGTAGGTGGTGAACCCCAGGTTTTCCACCTCCTTTTTGAATAAAATTAAACTATCAGGTTTTTTGCTTTCACTGAGTCTGGCAAGCTTAACAATGAGTTTTAGAAATTCTTTGTCGTTCTTCTTATATTCCTCAAGAATCTCGTTTGTCTTGAGAAGAAAATGCCTGTAAGAATCAACCTCTGCCAATAATGATTCAAAATATCTCAGTTCATAAAGAGCCTTCAGTTTCATTATCTTGATCTCTTTAACAACCATTGGCACTGTGATATCAATGGTATTCAGAGTTCTCAGGCATATATCAAAATTCTCTCTGGCAAACTCAATAGTAGCTTGTATAAGGTTCATAGCATCTTTTTTGATCTCAGGAAGTAAGTATTTTGAATTTTCCTTGAAAAGGGTTTCTAATCTGTCTGTCAAATTCAAACGGGGATAAATCCTTGAAGCATTAAATATTGCTCTAATATTGAAAGCGAAATTCTTCAGAATCACTGAATTCTTCTCAGTGATTGCTTTTCTAATAAGACTTTCATAAAACTCAACATAATCACGCTTGAAAAAATCAACATCTTTGACTTTCTGAAATAAAGTAAAATTCATAAGCCTTGATACAGCTGAATAATAGAAACCGACATCCATCTTTTCTTTATTTAAATCCAGTTCAAATTTAAGCTTTTCGTAGCTTTCCAGATCATTAAAATCGGTATCTAACTTCGCAGAATAAAACAATATTTTCAACAAATCATTTTCATTTCCGGATTCATGAATGATCAATTCAACAAATTTATCAAAATTGAAGCACTGATAGAAAACCGAACTAAGTTTTGATCTTTCGGCCTCTTTATGATAATTCATTTTCCTGGATTGCACGTGTCTTATCAGTTCAGAAATAAAATAAATGATAAGTGAATCTTCTGATTTTGACTGAAGATCAAGATATTTTAAGATGTCTTTGTTTTTGAATTCTGCTGAAGATACTTCTTTTTCAAATTCAACAAGGTGCTTTTTCAAAAAATAGGATTGCCCTGATCTGTCATTTTTGATAGAGTTTGAGATCTTATCATAAGCGGATGCAAATGATTCATTTAACCCCCTCTGGCGCAGTTCACTTAGCAGGCACGCTTCCTTAAATGCGTTCCCTCGAAGAAAATGATTTACCATCAGAAATGTTTCAGCCTTTGTCTGCAATTCAGAAACTAGAACCTGCAATGCATGCGTAGTTTTCTTTCCATCGAACTTTTTACCAGGATAGAGTTTTCTGAATATTTTTTCTTTTGTAAAATGCGGTGAACTGAAATCAGGATGATATTTTTTGATCACGCTGTAAAGCGGCTTCAGATTTCTTCCACGTGAAAAATACGGAGATGAGATGAACTTCTCAAATTCTTTCATTTCTTCCTTTGAGAAAGTTCTAAGTAGTGTTATGAGCTTATTCTTTACCATTGAAAGCAATAATTTAATTACAGATCTTCCGTGATAAAATAGAAATTTAAGCATTAATTAAAAACACAAAAAACACATGTTTATTGCGTTTTTTAAATGGATTTTGAATTCCCCTTTGTTGTTCTGCTGTGATTTCATGAAAAATCTTTCTTTGCAAAGCACTTGTCAATTAAACTATGTTTGTGCACAATTGAGTGCATAGGAGGTGCACATTGGGATGGTGCTGATACTAAAACACAAAACTGAAAAGTCTGCCAAGGGATACAGGTTGAAGAAATCAACTCACAAACTAATTGATAAGATACAGGTAATGTTAAACGCTGACCAGGATACAGTAATAACCAGAGCATGCAAATTGTTATATGTTGATTTGAAAAATAAACAATCTAAAACATAAAGTGAAGGGATTTACATAATGAAAACACTACTAATAATCTTAACTCTGATTACACTCACAGCAGCCGTCCAATCGCAGGTTTACCGTGAATGGGTGCAGAGGTACGGTAGAGCAGGCAACATATCTGAAAATCCGAATCGTATAGGGATTGATAGAAGCGGCAACATAATCTGTATTAACAATACGCAGCCAGGTAACAATGCTGATATTGATTTGTTAAAATATAACTCAAGCGGCGCGAATTTATGGATACAGCCATTTAATGGTGTTCAAAACGAAAACGATTATGCTGAAATGTTATATATTGATGATTCCAGCAAGATCTATTATGGGGGATCTCGTAACCAGGCATTTGCAGGACAGGCTTGCGATCCTTATATCAGGAAATACAATACAAACGGTACATTACAATGGGATGTTTCATTCAATTCAACATCTGAATATGGGCATATTACAAATATGTTCACAGATGTTTCAGGGAATATTACTTTTGTTGGCTTTTGGGGTGGTTTCACACCCAATATTGACGTGCATTTAAGAAAGCTAACACCCGGGGGTTCACAGATATGGTCAAATCAGTGGGTTGTTCCAGGACAAAGGGAAGATGGAAATTGTGTTGTTAGAGATGCAAGCGGAAATATTTATACAGCAGGAGGATTAAATCCACCTACAGCTACAGACATCTTTGTAAAGAAATATGATTCTTTTGGAACAACTCTTTGGACATCGTTATTTAATGGTTCACTGAATAAAGCCGATTATGTTTATTCAGGCGGGCTTGCAGTAGATAATAGTAGTAATGTTTATGCCTTAGGAATAGCAAATGTTAATGATATTTGGAATCCTGGAGGAAACGCAGATGCAGTACTTCTGAAATACAATTCAGCAGGCGTATTACAGTGGTCACGATATATTGCCGGTACTGCTAACGATATTGATTATCCCGGCGGTATTGTGATTGACCCGTCAAACAACATTTATATAACAAGTTATATTAAAAATACTGTTACAAATTATGAC
>JAIOIK010000114.1 GCA_019912545.1 Ignavibacteria bacterium
CCGGCAATAAATCTGAATCACAGAAGTACTTTGATAAGGCAATGGATATTGATTATGAGTATGATTTCAAAGATTCCATGGAAGGCAAAATTAAAAACGAGCTAACCAAAGACTAAAATAGATTGAACTTCCTGACTGAAATTAAAGAAGGTGTTGTAATATCTCTGAATTCGATCAGAGCAAATAAAGTACGTTCATTTCTTGCAACCCTTGGAATTGTTATAGGCATTACAACAGTAACTATCCTGCAGACTGCAATAGAAGGAATTAACACAGCTTTTGAAAAGAGTATTGCAGCAGTTGGCGCTGATGTACTTTATATACAGAAATTCGAATGGTTTGGCAAAGAAGATTTTGAAGTTTACCGCAACAGGCGCGATATTAACTGGCAGGAATATGAGTACTTCAAAGAGAACATTGCCGGCGCAGAATCAGTCTGCCCTACTGTCGGGACATCTACACTTGTTACTTACCAGGATTTCACCAGCGAAAGCATTCCGGTTTTCGGGACAACAGAAGAATATCAAAGAACTCTTGGGCTTGAAGTAGATGAAGGCAGGTTTTTTACGAAGCGTGAGTCCGATGGCGGCTGGGCTGTTTGCGTAATTGGATATGATATTAAAGAAGCATTCTTCCAGAATATAGATCCAATCGGGAAAGTTATTCAGGTCAAAGGATATAATTTCAAGGTAATAGGTACTTATGCAAAAATGGGAAGTATGCTTGGGTTATTCAGTCTTGATAACAGGGTTATTATTCCAATAAACAGCTTCTTCAAACTGTTTGGAACGAAAAGGTCAATTACAATAAATGTAAAATCCCCTACTGTTGAAGCGCTTGATGATACAAAAGAAGAAGTGAGATCTGTTATGAAAAGAGCAAGGAGAATTCCGCTTGGAGGAAACGATGATTTTGGGGTGAATCAGCAGGAAGCTTTTAAGCAGACATATGAATCATTGACCGGACTCATAAAAACTATCGGAACAGCTATTACCCTCTTATCGCTTATTGTTGGCTCAATTGGCATAGCTAATATCATGTTCGTTTCTGTTAAAGAAAGGACTAAGGAGATAGGGATCAGGAAGGCAATCGGTGCAAAACGTGTAACGATATTGCTGCAATTTTTGATAGAAGCAGTAACAATCTGTGTCGTTGGCGGATTAATCGGTCTCTCGATTGCATTTCCGTTAAGCCTGCTGATCAATGCTTTCTTACTGCCAACTGTAATGCCGCTTTGGGTCATTGTACTCGCACTGGTTATTTCGGCAATTGCAGGAGTAGTTTCCGGATTCTTCCCGGCATGGAGCGCTTCAAAGCTCGACCCTGTTGATGCATTAAGATATGAGTAGTTCGGTTTCAGGTTTCCGGTTACAGGCTGAAAGTTTAATAATCTTTGTAGTGATTACGTTTTGGATTTCCGGCTCATCGTTCTCTCAAATAATTGATTCAGATACAAGCAATGTTATAATCCGCAAGACAAAGAAGGAAAAGCCGCAGGAGTATAACATAAGTGATGTTATCGTTAAAAGAGATAGAAGCAAAATTGTTAGTGTTATTAGAGTAGACCTGGATATTCCTATAAAGACAACTTTTAAACTTGCGGTATCGGATACAAGCAGTAATGTATTGATATATCTTGTTAATGATCAAACACTAAACCCCGGAGTTTACAGAGTCAAATGGGAAATGCCGGTTTGTATGCTTAGTAATTCAATCAATACTGAATGTTACTCACCCGGTAAGTATTTTGTTGAGTTCGAAACAGATCAATTTATTTTCGTAAGAGATTTTTTTATATAATGATTTATATTTTTAGGTTTGGAATTGCGGCTAAAGCCGATTCACATTGTAATTATTGGTCCACGAGCTAAAGAGGCTGTCTCAAAACCAGTGGGACAGACATTCCTGTCTGTCGAAAACAACATTTATGATTAATAATCACAGACAAGAATGTCTGTGCCACTGAAAAATGGAACTTTTGAGACAGCCTCTAAAGCTCGCGGCTACTCAAGAAACAACATATTATAATGATTAGCCCCGACCTAAAGAGGCTGTCTCAAAACCAGTGGGACAGACATTCCTGTCTGTCGAAAACTACATTTATGTTTAACAATCACAGACAAGAATGTCTGTGCCACTGAAAAATAGAACTTTTGAGACAGCCTCTTTAGGTCGGGGATTAAAGATTCCCACAAGAACGGGACTTTAGTCCCAATTAGAACAAATTAAGATGCCGGTATTCAAATCAACAGCCACAACACAGCTACTTGTAAGAAAGAAAAAGAAGATTAAAGACAAAAAGGATAAGAATGAATCCGAAAGCAGCAGGCTTCGGAAAAAGAGCATCAAAAAATTGTTAAGCAATAAAACACATAAGTAAACAGTGAATATAAAAGAAGCATTCATATCAGCCCTCAATTCCATCCGCGCAAATAAGCTCAGGGCATCGCTTACCCTGCTTGGAATTGTTATCGGAGTATTTTCGATAATCGGCGTTATGACTCTTTTAGATGCATTGCAAAAAGGTATTGATAGCGGCTTGAGTCAATTGGGTACAAACACTTTCCAGGTGCAGAAGTGGCCGGTTACATTTGTATCGGGACCAGGCAAATGGAGAAAGTACGAAAAGCGTAAGCCTATAACAATTGATGAAGGTAACAGGCTCAGGGAGCTTGCAGTACTTCCAAAACTGGTCGGACTTGAAGACTGGTCAGGCGGCAAAACCGTGAAGTACGGTCCAACGCAGACCAATCCCAATTTCCAGCTTGCTGGCATTACTTCTGAATTCCTTGAAGCAAATAATCACACTGTTTCTGATGGCAGGTTCTTTACTGAGGAAGATATTAAAACAACCAGGAATATTGCAGTGGTTGGAATGGAAGTTGTTGATAAGCTTTTCCCCTTTTCTTCACCCCTGGATAAAGAGATAGAAATAGACGGAAGCCGCTTTACAATAATTGGAGTTTTAAAAGCAAAGGGCGAGAATCTTGGTCAAAGCCAGGATAATATTGTACTCATTCCTTTGCTTACAATGGATAAGATTTACGGTGCACGCAAGAACAGGTCTATAAACATTACTGTGAGTGCAAGAAGCAAAGCACAGCTTGATGAAACTATGGAAGAAGTAATAGGATTAATGCGCCAGATAAGGAAAGTCCCGCCCGGCGAAGATAATGACTTCGACATTTTTTCGAATGAATCATTGATCAGAGAAGCCAATAATTTTACAGTATATTTTAAGTATGGCGCAGGAGTTATTTCATTTATCAGTCTGATAGCTGCCGGTATAGGAATTATGAATATCATGCTCGTAACTGTAACCGAACGTACTAAAGAGATCGGCATAAGGATGGCTATTGGAGCAAAACGCGGAAATATTCTTACTCAGTTCTTATTCGAAGCAATACTTTTGTGTGAGATCGGAGGAATTATTGGTATAGCCGTAGGTATTGGGGCCGGCAATTTGCTCGGAACAATGCTAAACACTCCTGTAAGCATACCTTATGACTGGGTTGTGATCGGATTAATTGTTTGCTCACTTATCGGAATACTATTTGGAACTTACCCTGCTTTCAAAGCAGCTAAACTGAATCCGATTGATGCTTTGAGGTATGAGTAAAAGGTCAAAAGCTTTAGCCACTAATTTCACGAATTACGCGAATGGAACCAAACAGGTATCTCATCTAAAACTAAATTGAAATATTTAATCATATTTTTTCTTTCATCTATTCCCTGCACAATTTTCTCTCAAACTGAATCTGACTCAGTTGAGTATACACATATTTATTTAACAGATTCAACAAAAATTGAGAAGAAATATAAAGAACCCAAATATTATTCTATACCCTTTGCTCCAGTTACTTATTTTTCAATTAAAATTCCTCAAACAACATATTTTAGCCTTACTTTATGCAGTATGGAAGATTCCAAAAAGATTAAAATTGAAAAGGTAATATTCGTAGGTTACTTAGCTGAGGGAAATTTTAGAATTGAAGACATGAATTTACATAAGGAATTTCAAGGTCTTTATTACTATCAAGTTGATGTTTTAGATTCAGTTCATTATGAAAGAGTCTTCCTGATGAAATAGAACGTTTTTTTTTCGTGATAATTCGTGTCCCGCTTTTCCCTCATCTATACACAAAAGTATAGATTAAATTTTTGATTTAATTGACATTTCAAACATATATCCTTAACTTTACGTATAAAATCAATTAATAATTGAATATATATATTCAAATAAAGCTGTTGCTTAAGAGCGAATTTTTAGCCAAAATTATTTGGGTTTTGAGTAATTTCTTGACTATGGAATTCTACAGAAAGCTTTGCAACAATCTTTATTGGAAGAAACTCACTCCCCATACAGCATCATACAATACCCGTTTCTGGATGATAATTTTCACTGCTTTATCGGCTATCTGGCTGGCGTTCTTCTACAACCCAAACGACCCGTCAAATTCCAATTCATCCGGTTTCATTATCCTTCTTTTTGCCCTGATCTTCAAAAGGTCAAGGGTTTCATTCCACAATTTTTTCAAAAATCTATCGCGGTCTGTTAACCATAAATTAGACCTGCTGACAAGTCATATTCTGGATTCTGACAATATATCTCTCTGGCGAAGCCGGGAAACCTATTTAAGAACGTCCGCACTCCTCGTTTAATTAATTCAAAATTCCGTTTTTTGCTTTGCACGCTGATACTATATCCATTAAGGGTAACTTTGTGCTTAGTCATAAGCTAATAAAAAAAGAGATTAATTATTAATGCATAAAAGCTTAGTTGAAAGTTCTTTTAAATACTGCGAGGAGATTGCTAAAGGTCATTACGAGAATTTTCCGGTCGCTTCGCTTCTGCTCCCAAAGGAAAAACGGAAGTATGTCTATGCAGTATATGCATATGCAAGGGCTGCAGATGATTTTGCAGATGAGCCCGGAATCGAAGGAGGAAATGAAAAAAGACTGGCATTACTTGATGAATGGCATGGTAAATTGAAAGATTGTTACAATGGCAAGACATATGACCCGATATTCATAGCTTTAAGGCAGACTGTTGATGATAATAAGATTCCCATTGAACCACTTGAAAACCTTTTAAAGGCTTTCAGGCAGGATGTAGTGAGGTGCAGGTATGATGATTTTAATGAAATTTTGGATTACTGTGTAAACTCAGCAAACCCGGTTGGAAGGCTTGTTTTAATGATTTTCGGCTGCCATGATGAAGAGTTCTTTAAGTATTCCGATAAAATTTGCACAGCGCTTCAGCTTACGAATTTCTGGCAGGATGTACAGATCGACCTGCAAAAAAACAGGGTGTATTTACCTGAGGAGGATCTGCTGAAATTTGGATATAGTTATGAAGAGTTGTTTGATAAGAAATACAATGATAGTTTTAAGAGCCTGATGGGATTTGAAGTAGAAAGGACTCAGAAGCTCTTTGATGAAGGTAAAAAGCTTATTGAACTAACTGCTCAAACTAGCGGACTCAAGAAGCTTTCAAAAGAACTGAAACTGACATGGCTTGGCGGCTCAAAGATACTGGAAAAGATAAGAGAAATTGAATATGATGTATTTACTAAAAGACCGAAAATAGGATTCACAGATAAATTAACTATTTTTCTAAGTTCAAGATTCTGAAAAAAAACACACTGAACGATCACATTGAAATAACGCAAAACAGCAAAACGAATTTTCTGTATTCGTTCTCACTGCTGCCCAAAGATAAGTATGAGGCCATAAATACGGTTTACGCCTTTTGCAGGCAGACCGATGACATTGTTGATAATGAGCTTGAAACAACTGAGGTGAAGTTCAAAAAAATTCGCCAGTGGCGTGAAGAGTTTGAAAAAGGGCTTCTTGGTGAATCAAGTTATGCGCTTTTAAACCAGGTTAATAAGATAATCAAGAAGTTCAGCATACCGCTTGAGCCTTTTTTTGAGCTTATCAAAGGTATGGAAGCCGATCTGCAGGTCTCGCGCTATAAAGATTTTGCGACACTGTACCAATATTGCTTCCGCGCGGCGGCTACTGTTGGGCTCATGTGCATTGAGATATTCGGTTACAAAAATGATACTGCTAAAGATTATGCGGTGAATCTTGGCATAGCACTGCAGTTAACCAACATTTTGCGTGATATCAAGTTTGATGCTTTGAACGGCAGAATATATCTTCCGGAAGAGGACATGAAAAGATTCGGATATACAGAAGATGACCTTTTGAATTTCAGGTATAATGAATCCTTTGTTAAGCTTATGGAGTTTGAGTGTAAACGGGCAAGAGAGTACTTTGAAAAAGCAAACAACTGCTTTGTCAAAGAAAACCGTAAACTGCTCTTCCCTGCCCGAATAATGGAGAAGATATATTTTAATATACTGGTTAAGATCGAAAAGATGAATTATAATGTTTTCGGCAAGAAGGCAAAAGTATCGAAATTAAGGAAGCTGTATTATACATTTGGTGTTTTTGTGAAGTATAAACTGGCTTGATAAATTAAGTATTCAATTCAATGATAGGTTTATATGATGGATACTGATGAAGGTTTTAAAAATACAGTAACAGTCATAGGCGGAGGAATCGCAGGGCTTTCTTCTGCGGTCTTCCTGGCGGAAAGAGGTTTTAAAGTTACTTTGTATGAAGCGTCTCCAAAACTTGGAGGCAGAGCTTATTCGTTCGTTGATAATACTATTGGTGCAGTTTTGGATAACGGCCAGCACATTCTGGCAAGCTGGTACGAAAATACATTTGATTATCTGAAGATAATCGGCTCATTTGATAAGTTATCATTCCAGAATCAGCTTGAAGTTAATTTTGCAGATCAAAATGGCATGATTTACCGCTTCAAATGCCCGAAGCTTCCTCCCCCATTACATTTACTGGCGGGAATAATGAAGTTTAAGGCGCTTGGCTCAAAGGATAAACTTGCATTAATAAGGCTGGTGAGATTCATAAAGAATAAGAAGCTTACAAGGGACAAATTATCTGAGTTGAACACCGATAAACTGTTCAGTATGACGGGACAAACTGAGAGGCTGATTGAAAACTTCTGGAAACCGTTCATCGTAGCAGTTTTCAATGCGTCACCGGATAATACCAGCGCTCTTTTATTTGCAGATATGATTAGGAAGGGTTTCCTCGAAAAAGGCGGCTCAAATCTGGTTTTACCAAACGATAATTTAACTGATATATTCGTAAAACCTGCAGAAGAGTTTCTTAAGAGCAAGAATTGTGAAGTTATTTTTAAGAAGCGAATTGCAAAAATTATCATTGAGGGTAATATCATAACTTCATTATTAGATGAAGATAACAGAGAAATCAAAAGTAGTTTTTATATTAGCGCAGTTCCGTTCTTTGAATTTGAAAAGTTGTTTGTAAATGAGCTTTATCATGGCGGCCTGGAAACTTCACCAATTGTTAATATCCATTTAAAGTTTGATAAGGATATTGATGAAATCTTCAGCGAGCGATTCGTTGGGCTGCTTGGAAGCGAAGTTCAGTGGGCCTTTAAAGTGAAAAGTGACCAGTTATGTCTTGTTATTAGCGCGGCACGCAAAATAGCCGAAATGAGCAAAGAACAGATCATAGATCTGGCAGTAAATGAGCTTCATTATGCATTTCCGAGGCTGAAAAGTGCGAAAATAACAGGAAGCAGAGTGATTAAAGAAATGAAAGCTACATTTATTCCAAATAGTCATTCAATTTCAGCCAGGCCGATCAGCAAGACGGTTATCAAAAACCTGTTTATTGCAGGTGACTGGGCAGATACAGGGCTCCCTGCTACTATTGAAGGAGCAATTAAGAGCAGTAAGACATGTGTAAATGAGTTATTGAAAAGTATATAGAAACAAAATTAAAATAATCAAACCAGAAAATACCTAAAGGAAGGGTAACAATCATGGGACATCTAAACCAAAAAGAAGATTCAAATGCCGCAACGGTAAGTGCACCGGTTGGTATTAATCTTAAAAAATCTGAAAGCAAAGAAGCTGAAATTCAGCGTATGCTGCTTGAAGAAAGAATGCGACTTGAAAAGGAATACGGAGTTGGTGCAAAACCAATAGACCATTTCAAGAAACCACTGGAACATACTTTCACCAAAGATCAAAGAGCTACAACCACTATTCTCTTTGGCGGTTTAACATGGAAGCATGAAAAGCTGATAAAAGGCGTTCTTGAAGGCTTAGGATATAACGCAAGCGAGATACCGGTTCCTGATAAAAGAGCTTTCCAGTTAGGTAAAGAATACGGAAATAATGGACAATGCAATCCGACCTACTTCACAGTTGGGAATCTGGTTCAGTACCTGCAGTCACTTGAAGAAAGCGGAATGTCAAAGCAGGATATTATAGATAAATATGTATTCTTTACAGCTGGTGCATGCGGGCCGTGCAGGTTCGGAATGTATGAAGCTGAATACCGCTTAGCGCTCAGGAATTCCGGATTTGACGGATTCAGAGTATTAATCTTCCAGCAGACCGGAGGATTGGAACAGGATGAACTTGAAGCAGGTCTGGAAATGAACCTCGACTTCTTCCTTGGCATCATAAACGCAATGAATGTTGGTGATATCGTCAATGATATAGCTTACCAGATAAGGCCATATGAAGTAGTTCCGGGCGAAACTGATAAAGTTCTTGCTGAATGCATGGAAATGATGTATCACAAGATGAAATCAAAGAAGTATTTCGATTTCAACAGCAAGCTTGGGGCGCTTATTAAGAAAGTACCGGGCACAAATTATATACAGCGTTTTGTTGAGCAGATGACAAGCGACTATTATGTTGAAACCGTACTTGCAATAAGAGGTAAATTCAACGATGTGAAAGTTGACCGCACAAGAGTTAAGCCTATCTGCAAAGTAACAGGCGAATTCTGGGCTCAGACAACTGAGGGCGATGGTAACTTCAATATGTTCCCCTTCCTCGAAAGAGAAGGAGCTCAATTGCTAATAGAGCCAATTGCAACATGGATATTATACATGCTTCACCAGGCTAAGAATATGTACCATGACAGAAAAGGACTTAAAGAAGGCGAAGAAGATCCAAAAAACTACCAGGTACTTAAAAAATTAAAGAATCTAACTGATTACAAAAAAACAGTAACAGTTCTTACTCTCGCTGAAAAAGTATTCGAAAGAGAATATAACCGTATCCGCGACGCATTTGACGGTATGCCGCATAAACTTGCTAACCAGCTTGAAATGCAGAGGCTTGGCCACCCATTCTACAATTCACGTGTAGAAGGCGGCGAGGGACATCTTGAAATAGCAAAGAATATCTATTATGCTAATAATGATCTTTGCCACATGGTACTTTCGCTTAAGCCATTCGGATGCATGCCTTCGACACAGTCTGATGGCGTTCAGTCAGCAGTTACAAGTATGTTCAAAGATATGATATTTATTCCGATTGAAACCTCTGGTGAAGGCGATGTTAATGCTCACTCAAGAGTGCAAATGGCTCTTGGCGAAGCTAAGGCAAAGGCTAAGCTTGAATTCAAGAAATGCATGGATGCAACCGGTTACACAATTGATGAAGTAAGGGCATATGTCGAAGCTAACGATTACTTACAGAGGCCGTTCTACAGAATTGGCCACAGGAAAGGAATCGTAGGTATCGCTGCTAACTTCGTAATGGATGTAACTGAGCTGATGAAAAAAGACGGTATAAAACCTGTTGCATTAAAAACTAAAGAAGAAGTAACAGCATAGGCACGAAAAACTGAAAATGACAAGAAATAATCTGGAAATTTCGGTAATTGTATTGTTGATCTCTGTTTGCAGTGCAAACTCACAGTGGACACAAATCTCAACCATTCCTGTGAGCAAGATCAGTGCCATTAAGTTTTTTAATGAAACTACTGGTTTTGCTTGCGGCGGCGGAGTGTGGAAAACCGTTGATGGAGGGTACAACTGGATACAGATGTTAAACGCTTCAACAAATTCTATCTGTTTCGTGGACTCAATGAATGGCTACGCTGGGGGTGTTCCTTCAATAATCTATAAGACCACCAATGGCGGCTTAAACTGGTCATCATATTCTCTAGTGAGTGGTTTGGGAGGTGTAGATGCAATGTCATTCTTCAATGCTTTAACAGGTCTATCGATTGGATTTCACGGAATTATCAACAGAACAAGCAATGCAGGAACAACCTGGCAAAGGCAGGACACAACATATTTCCAGGAGCAAGAAGCTATATCAACTTTAGATAACGGTCACGGCTGGATAGTTGGTTTTGGTGTATATGAGATAATAAAGAAGACTACTAATTATGGTCTAAGCTGGGTCTTTCAAAGTCCCGGTGCAATAGGCGCATTAAACGCTGTCTTTGCCTTTGATAATAACCTAATTTATGTTTGCGGACACTATGGTACGATCAGAAGATCAACTACAGGCGGAGGCAACTGGATTAAGTTGGATAGTATGACGAATAGGCATTTAAGAGGCGTTCATTTTACTAGTTCAACATCCGGTACAGTTGTTGGCGAGAGTGGTACTATTTTGAGAACAACTAATTCCGGCGCAAACTGGTTTTTCCAATCATCCCCTACTTCAAGCAGTTTGTTTGCAGTTCAATACTTAAATGAAGAAACAGGATGGATTGGCGGAAATAATGGAGTGATTTTAAGAACTACTAATGGAGGCTTTACATTCATAAATCAGGTAAATACCGCTGTCCCAAATGACTACCAACTATTTCAAAACTATCCTAATCCTTTTAACCCTAAAACTATAATAACATTCTCTGTTCTCAGATCCGGGCGGGTAAACTTAACTATTTATAACAGCTCAGGTGAAGAAATATGGAGTCATACGAAGAACAATTTGAATCCGGGAAAATATGAAATTGAGTGGAATGCCGAAGGATATGCCAGCGGAGTATATTTTTATACAATGGAATCAAATGATGTTTTTTTAACCAAGAAAATGATCTTAATCAAATAAAAGTTTAATATGACAAATCAGAAAAATCCGCTTTATATTGGGTTTGATGTAGGCTCAACTACAGTTAAGGCTGTGGTTATGGATATCACAAATGATAAGATCCTCTGGAGTGATTACCAGAGGCATGATACTAAACAGCCTGAAAAATCATTAGAGTTGTTAAAAGATGCTGAGTCAAAGCTTGGTAAAGATGCTTTTGAAGGAGCACGTATATTCATCACCGGCTCAGGCGGAAGTAATATTGGACGCTTCCTCGGAGCTAAGTTCGTTCAGGAAGTTAATGCAGTATCTCTGGCAGTAGAGAAATTCTATCCCAAGACGCTTTCTGTAATAGAGCTTGGCGGACAGGATGCGAAGATCATCGTATTCAAAGAAGACCCCGAGACCGGTAAGAAGAAAAAGATACCTTCGATGAATGACAAATGTGCCGGAGGTACAGGCGCTGTTATTGATAAGATCAATGCAAAGTTGAAAATTCCGGCTGATGAACTCTGCAATATGGGATATAACGGAATCAGGCTCCACCCTGTTGCCGGTAAATGCGGTGTATTTGCCGAAACCGATATTAACGGGTTGCAGAAATCAGGTGTACCCGCTGATGAGCTTATGGCAAGTCTGTTTGAATCTATCATTCAGCAAAATCTTTCAGTATTAACACGCGGCCATACATTAAGGCCCGAGGTATTACTGCTTGGCGGACCGAACTGTTACATCAAAGGCATGATGGATTGCTGGCGTTCGAACATTCCCAAGATGTGGGATGAAAGAAATGTTCCGTATGATAAAAATGTCCCGATCGAAGAGCTTATACGTGTTCCCGAAAATGCTCAGTACTTTGCAGCTATTGGTGCTATTGAATACGGAAAAGAAGAAGAACCGGAGATCGGAGTTTACAAAGGTTATTCTGATCTGGAGTATTATATAAATGTTGGCAGAGGCGAAGAGAAGAAGAAGTTAATGAAACTCTCCGGCGGCGGCGGTCTTTATAAAGATGAAGACGAGCTGGCAAGGTTCAGGGAAAAATTCAAAATTCCTAAATTTACTGCTGCAGCGTTTAAGCCGGGTGAAGTTGTGAAGGGTTTTATTGGACTCGACGGCGGTTCTACATCAACAAAAGCAGCGCTAATTTCTCTTGATAAACAGGTATTAGTAAAATCTTATCAGCTTTCTAAAGGTAATCCAATTGAAGATACTGTAGAGATACTGCAGAAATTAAGAGACCAGGTTGAGGAACAGGGTGCAACTCTTGAAGTACTTGGAATTGGTACAACAGGTTATGCCAAAGATATTTTAAAGGACGTTTTGCATGGAGATGTAGCTCTTGTTGAAACTGTTGCTCATACTCAAGCGGCTCTGCATTTCTATTCCGATACGGACGTTATTGTTGATGTTGGCGGCCAGGATATTAAGCTAATTATCCTTGACCAGGGCCGTGTAACTGATTTCAAGCTTAATACACAATGCTCAGCAGGTAACGGGTATTTCCTGCAATCAACAGCGCAGGGATTCGGCTATGCAGTTGAAGACTTCGCTGAAGTCGCTTTTTCAGCTAAGCAATATCCCACATTTGGCTATGGCTGCGCTGTATTTATGCAGAGCGATATAGTTGACTTCCAGAGGCAGGGATGGAAACCTGAAGAAATTATGGCGGGTCTCGCAAACGTATTGCCAAAGAATATTTGGCTTTATGTTTCGCAGATACCAAATCTAGCCAAGCTTGGCAGGAATTTTGTACTGCAGGGCGGCACTCAGCACAATCTTGCCGCAGTGAAGACGCAGGTTGATTTCATTACCGATAGATTCAAAGGCAGTGGTATCGATCCGAATGTGTTTGTTCACAAACATACCGGAGAAGCCGGCGCTATTGGCTGCGGTATTGAAGCTGCAAGGCTTTATGATAACGGCATGAGGACTCAGTTCATCGGACTGGATAAGGTCGCAAGAATTATGTTCAAAACCACAAGAAATGAATCCACAAGATGCTATTTCTGTAAGAATAAATGCTTAAGGACTTTCATAGATGTAGCTACTGAAGAAAAGGCTATTCCTTTTGTTACAGATGAATCAATAGAATTCCCGAAGGATAAGATCGTTAATCCGGATTCCAAAGTTCCTATAGTTGACGGAACTCAAAGGCTAATTATCGCAACATGCGAAAAGGGTACGGTTGAAGATCTTAGTTCGATGAAGGATATCAAAAAGGGACTGGATGCTATTAAAGATATTACTCCGAATATTGTTGAGATCGCAGCTACGGAGGTATGGAAATCATGCTCACCTGCAATTGTGAAAGATGAAATTCCGGTTCTAACAAAACTTGAAGAGTTAAAACTTAGGTTTGATAAAAAAGCAAAAGCAAAGCGTGATAAGAGAGTTGAACTGATGAAAAAGCGCGAGAAGATCGTGATCGGTATTCCGAGAGCGCTAAACATGTATCAGCACACGCCGTTCTTCACCGCTTATTTCGAAGCGCTTGGAATAAAGCCTTCAAATATTGTTTACTCTGAATACACAAGTGAAGAGCTGTACAAAGAAGGAGCAAAACGCGGCGCAATTGACCCCTGTTTCCCTTCAAAGATAGGTATTCCGCACATTCATAACCTTATGTATAAGATCAACAAGAAGAAGAAGCTGGACTATATCTTCTTCCCCGTTGTTGATACTATGCCTTCAGATTTGATCTATGCCCAGGAACATCATGCCTGTCCGACAGTAACGGCAACTTCGGAAGCAGTTAAAGCTGCATTTATTAAAGAAGGTGACATATTCAAAGAATTTGGAATAGAGTATGTTAACACATATTTAAGAATGACAGAAGAGAAGCTTTGTGCAAGACAGATGTTTGAGGAGTGGAAAGATAAGCTCGGACTTTCCGAAGAGGAAAACAACAAGGCTGTAGATGAAGCTTTTAAAGCCTATTACAGGTATGTTGATATGCTTAAGAAGAAGTCACGCGAAGCACTGGATATGCTTGAAAAAGAGAATAAGCTTGGTATAGTTATTCTTGCAAGGCCATATCATAATGACCCGGGCGTAAATCATGAGATACTTGAGGAATTCCAGAAGCTTGGATACCCGGTGTTCTTCCAGGATTGTTTACCTACGGATGAAGATATGTTAGAGAGACTCTTTGGTGATGATGTGAAAGCAGGACTCATTAAAGGACCTATGGATGTGGGCGATGTATGGAAGAATTCATACAGCGAAAACACCACAAGGAAAGTTTGGGCTGCCAAATATACTTCCAGGCATCCAAATCTTGTGGCGCTTGAGCTTTCATCGTTCAAATGCGGCCATGACGCTCCAATTTATACCGTAGTAGAGGAAATAGTTTCCATCAGCGGAACGCCTTACTTCTCTTTCAAAGATATTGATGAGAATAAGCCTACCGGTTCAATAAAGATACGCGTTGAGACCATTCACTACTTCCTGAAACGTTACCGCGAAGATATGGTAGCTAAGAGCATGAAACTATTGACGATTGAAGAAAAGATGAAGGAATTTGAAGATAAGGTAAGGAAGCAGCATGAATTGCAGAAAAAACTGAATGCAATTCATAAAGCACAGGGTACCGGACAGTATCACACGGGAAGCAAAGACGGAAATGCTGTTGAGATAGATCTAAGCAAGGTGAAAAAGGGAGTTTCTGAAAACTCTGAAACGAAAAAGATTGAAGAAACAGAAGAAGTGATAGCTTAAAAATTCTTCAGGGGACACAATTCTGCCAGCCTTGAAGTCTTGTGATCCCTATTTATTATTAATTTGCGAAAACCTGTAAAGATCAATTCGCACGGGCACATTATAAAAAGTCATACAGAAATCTTTTCTGAAGCGTGAATTCAAATCTTTTAAATAGGCTGAATATTTCGTTGTATCAACTGCACTGTAATCCATAACAACCCAAAACCCCTCAGGCTTTTGCACATTGATTGAATCGAGTATCTCGTTCCATCCATACCTAATATATGTTGTGTTAGGTAGCTGAAGACTATTCTGCTTCTTATAATAATCAATTATCCATCCATAGTAATGCGGCTCAACGTAGATCCTGTCCCCTGTCTTAAACTCAGATTCAATCTTTCTTATCAGGCTTCTGTAATCATCGTTTTTGAAAGAGAATGAATTTTGAATTGCAAGTCCGTATATATTAATTCCGGCATAAATAAGGATTATGACATAGATGAAGATCTTTTTATTCCATCTATTTAGTCCATAAACAAATAGTATCAGAATATATGGCACAAGAATGCTCAAATACCGGTAAAACTCAACTTTTTGTTTCAGAGAAATAATTCCTGCCAAAACCAGAGGTATTACAGCAGTAAGTAGTATCAACACCGCATAATTGTCTTTTTTTACTTTCCTTTTTAGAAATAGGCCAATAATTGCGAGAAACAGGGCGGCGGAGATAAAGATCGTTATGTATTTGATCAATGTCAGATCGGTATAATGATAATAAAGTCCCAGGTTCATATCCTTGATGAAATTGAGGTATTCAGTAAGAACCTGTACAATTGTTTGCGGACTTCGCCATGACTGCCCCCTGCTTAAATGATCTTTAAAAACCGGCAGCCACGGAATGTAGAGAATTATCAATCCGGCCCATAAATATATGAAGTTTGAAATCTGTTTAAGATCAGACCTGTAACTATACAAAATATAAATAAGTTGGGCTGCCAGGATAAAAAACGAAAAATAGTGTGTGTAAATGGCGCATCCGGTAAACAGAATATACAAGCATGAAAGCTTATTGCTGAAGACTTCCTTGATCCCGGATTTCTTTGAAATAAAAGAGTCAGTCAATTTTAGCAGGAAATAAACTGAGCCGGCATTGAAAAACAGGTTCATTGCTGCCATTCGCACTTCCTGCGAGTAGTAAACATTTAGCGGCGATATTACGTATAAGAGCAATACTATAAATGACATTGGGATATTGAGTATTCTTCTGCTTATTGGATATATGAAAAAGACCGAAGAGCTTGTAAAGATAGCCGATAGCAGCCTCATAGATAGTACACTATCACCTAACATCGCATTCCAAATCTTAAGTATGAAATAATACAGCGGCGGGTGGATGTCATTTGAAGTACGGACTATTATCTCATAGAATGAGCCAAGAGTAAGATGCCATGAAAATATTTCATCAAACCAGAGGTTTTTCTGTGTGATAAAGGCAAGGCGTATGCTGAGGCAAGTTACAAATATAAGAAATAAGAGTATCTTCTCTCTATTAGAAACGACTTCAGTATTCCCATGCTGATCATTTTTCATAATACACAATTGTCTCTTGTACGAAAAAAAAGAATAGCTGCACAGACCTAACTGCAGAGGGTAGTCATTCATGTCTGTGATGTAATTTTGCACAGGCAAGAATGCCTGTGCCACTGTTCACTCTCCTATTAATTGAAATACAACTTTTCGGTTTCGGGGTCTTTCATCAAAATCTATCAAAATTATCTGCTGCCAGGTTCCCAATAAAAGCTCACCGTTAACAAATGGGATTACCTGAGAGCAGCCGAAAAGCGTTGAACGGAGGTGTGAGTGGCCGTTATTATCTCCCCATGTTGAATTATGATGGTACTTCTTTCCTGAAGGGATGAACTTCTCGAGAATTTCAGGCAGATCTTTTTTGAGCCCCGGTTCATACTCAATTGTACTGATAGATGCTGTTGAACCGACTGCAAATACGGCTAAATTGCCGTTTTTGAGCTTTGATTTTTGCAGAAACTCCCTTGCTTCATCAGTAATATCTATGATATCACAATTGCCTTTTGTATTAAAGGAAAGATTATCAGTTAGAATATTCATTTTGAAGAATAGTTGTTTAGAATGATATTAATTCCATGCAAAACAGTATTTTCAATATAGATCGCTGGATGCGATAATCTACTTACAAAGGGTTTTGCAGCGCCGCCTGTCAAGATCACCCTGAATTTACGCTTTAACTCCTTCTCTATTGAGGAAACTATCCCGTCAGTCGCAAATAGTGGATAATTTATCAATCCTGATAGTATTGCTTTTTTAGTATATTTGCCGATTACTGAATTGTTAAATTTCATTTCTTTATAATCTATAAGAGGAAGCTTCCCGGTAGATAAACTCAATGCCTTGGAAGATGTCATTATTCCCGGTGCAATTATCCCGCCGATAAAATCACCATTCCTGAGTACGATATCATAAGTATTAGCAGTTCCAAAGTCAGCAATTATTACATTTTCCTTTTCCTTGTAGTACTCAAATCCAAATGCAGCATTGCATAATCTGTCCGCTCCAATACTACCAGGATTTTTGATTTTAATAGTTACAGGTAATTCTGTTTTATTATTAATAGTTAAAGGGGTTAATTTGAACTTATTTCTCGATTCTTTGATACATATTGAAGTCAACTTAGGTACCACCGAAGAAATACCAACTGAAGTGATATTACCCCTTGTTCTTTCAAAAGCATTTCTCAAAGTTTTCCGGTAATTTTTCGGAGAACCATTGGAAAAAGAAAGAACAAATACAGGTTTCGATCCTGCAAATACAGCTAAATGAGTATTACTGTTGCCGATATCTATTGCCAGTTTCATATACTTATTATAATTATAAACGCCTGCTCAAAACAGGCGTTTATTTTATATACTTTAATATGATTACCGTCTATCACCTGCTGATTTCCAGTCTTTTTATCTCATCCCTGATCGATGCCGCTTTTTCGTAATCTTCGCCATCAATTGCAGATTTAAGGTCAGTTTGCAGTTTATTTATCTTCCTTGTATATGGATCAGCTGTCTCAAGCTGAACTTCGCCTGATTCTGATTGTTTAAAGATATCTTCTTCAGGGCCCTCTTCATCGTTCTCTTTATCAGGGATAAATGCGACCTCGTTCATTACATCATCAGATACATAAATAGGGACAGCAAACTTAAGCGCCAGGGCAATTGCGTCTGAAGGACGGGAATCGATCTCATCTATACTGCCAACATCAAGTTTTATTTTGGCAAAGAAAGTGCCGTCTCGTAATTCGTTAATATATACGTAAGAAATTGAAAAGCCGAGCTGCTCTATTATGTTTCTTATCAGGTCATGGGTAAGCGGCCTGGGCGGCTTGATCCCTTCAAGCTCCAGTGCGATATGCTGTGCTTCAAAACTGCCGATTATGATAGGAAGACGCCTCTCTCCGCCTATTTCTTTAAGAATGAGGGCATAACCGCCTCCACCCGGGGCCGGAGTAGGTGAAAGTCCTAATATATCAACCTGAATTTTGTCATTATCCATATGATGTCATGTAATTTAAAACTAATATAAACAATTTTGGTTAATTTGATAATACCTTTTTAAATTCTTCGGTAAGTACCGGTAATATTTCCAGCGCATCGCCAACAATTCCGTAATCAGCAACCTGGAATATCGGAGCATCCTTATCTTTATTTATGGCCACAATACATTTAGAAGACGACATACCAGCCAAATGCTGAATTGCACCGCTTATGCCTACGGCAATATACAGGTTTGGAGCAACAGTCTTACCTGTTTGCCCAACCTGATCTGAGTGCGGCCTCCAACCTGCATCAACAATGGCTCTTGAGGCACCTGCTGCGCCCCCCAGAACTTTTGCCAGCTCTTCCACAAGGTGGAAGTTCTCAGGGCCCTTTAATCCCCTGCCACCTGAAACAACAATATTCGCCTCAGTAACATCCAGTTTCTCATTGTTAACAACAATCTCCTTAACCTGCGATTTGAAGTCATCATCACTGATATCCGGAGTAACTTTTACAACCTCAGTGGTAACACCATCAACTTTAACAGGCTTAAAAACATTAGGCCTTAGAGTAAATATCTTTATGGTCGAGCATACCTTCACGTCAACCATCGCCTTACCTGCATAAACAGGCCTGGTGGCTATTATGTTTCCGCTTTCAACTTTGATCTCGGTACAATCTGCAACTAATCCAGCTTCAAGCTTTGCTGAAATCCTTGGAGAAACATCTTTCCCCATTGATGTTGCCGAAAGCAATATTACATCTGCGCCAGACTCCTTACAAGCCTGTGCAATGATCTTTGAATAAGCTGTAGTTGAATACTTCTCAAACCTTTGGTCTTCGGTAACAATTGCTTTTTTGATGCCATAAGCTCCAAGCTCTGAGGCAATACCTGAAAGCGCACTACCTATCAAAAAAGCTACTGCTTCACTGCCTGTTTCTCCGGCAAGCTTCACAGCTGCTGAAGCAGTTTCGAACCCTGAATTCTTAATTTTATTATCACGTGTTTCTATGAATGCCAGTACTTTTCCCATTATATAACTTTCGCTTCCTCTCTTAAAAGTTTAACCAGTTCCGGAACTGCTGAAACATCTGTTCCTACGATCTTGCCTTTGGATTTTGGTTTAGGCAGCGTCATAGCAATTATTTCTGTTTTATTCCCGGTGTAAGTTGGCTGTCTTTCTTCTATTGGTCTTGATTTAGCCTGCATAATTCCTTTCAGGTTAGGGTAACGTGGATTATTGAGTCCTCTTTGTGTAGTGATAGCAGCAGGAAGCGTTGCTTCAACTACTTCTTTTCCGCCTTCAATTTCTCTCTCACATGTGATCTTATTTCCATCAACTTCTATACCTACAACCACTGTAATTGAGGGGATACCCAGCATTTCGGATACCAAAGAGCCAACCTGTGAATCATCGTAATCTATAGATTGCTTTCCGAAAAATATTACATCGGGGTTTATCTCTTTTAGTAAATCTGCAATATTCCGTGCAACAGCATATGAATCCATTTCAACATCTGTTTTTACGTGGATCCCTTTTTCGATCCCCATTGCATAAGATTTCTTTATCGCTTCTTTATTTGAATCTTTGCCGACGGATACTACGATTGTTTCACCACCGTGTTTTTCTTTAAACTGAAGTGCGGCTTCTACTGCAAACTCATCGTAAGGATTGATAATGTATGTAACCCCGGAAGGATCTATTGATTTACCGTCAGGACCTATTTTTACTTTAGTTGTGGTATCCGGAACCTGAGAAACACAAACAGCAATTTTCATTGATTTTCCTTTCTATAGCCAGATGCCCATATAGGGCAATTCTATCAATTTTGTGCTTATTTATACAAAAATAGTCTAATATTGCAATAGTTTCAATCTTGAAAATTATCCCTATTTACTAAATTACTAATTTAAAACACAAAAGGAACGAATAACTCGTTCCTTTTGCAGTAAAAACTAATTGAACAGGTACTATTTTACCAGAACCATCTTATTAACCTGCATTACATTATCTGATTCAAGTGTATAGAAATATATACCACTTGCCAAATTTGAACCGTTAAAATCCACACTATATGTGCCCGGATTCAATGATTGGTTTAACAAAGTTGTAACTTCTTTTCCAAGCGCATTATAAACCCTGATCTTAACAAGTTGATATTTTGCAACATCAAATTTGATAATTGTACTTGGGTTAAACGGATTTGGATAATTATTATACAAATTGAATTTCTCAGGTATGTTAGAACTGATCTGTGTAATACCGATAGGTATCCTTTTGATTGTCAATATGTTTGTGCCTGCAGAGTGAAGTGTATCAACTCCGTTTGTTGCACCAACTCGCCATGTACACCTTACAGAGTCACCGGTATAGCCCATTGTGTTGCCTAAGCTATCCAGAAAGCTCTTTCTGAAGTTAGCATTACTATCAAGTCCGCCATTATCGCTCGGATAAACATAATCAATAGTCGTAGTCAGTTTTTTGAACTTTATTATATAATGTATTGTCGGACCGGTCTGTGATCTCTTCCAGTTGAATTTAAATAAAGTAGGATCCTGGCTTGATACTTCTACTCTTGCGAGTGTCGGTGGTTCGCTCAAATAGAAGCCATCTAATGGAAGTCCTTCTACCCTGATATAATTAACTATGGTCTTAACATTTGATCCGTTAGCATTGGTTGTAGTAAGTGATACAGTATAAGCACCGGTAGCAGTATAGCTAATATTAGTTGGATTCTGAACATTAGATGAAGATGGTGTACCGCCTGGGAAACTCCAGCTCCATGTTGTAGGACCGTTGGATGTAAGGTCAAAGAAATTAATATTACCTCCGCCAATTGGCACGGATTGTGTATCAGATGTAAAATTTGATAGTGGCGCACTTCCCTGAACTGCATCAATACCGTCAAGTGTCATAATACCGGAGTTATTTGGATCGAGCCAGTTTTTTAACTGATTAGTTGAAGAACCGCCGTTATCCCATGATGAGGAGAATTTTCCAAACACTTTTGAAACAATTTGCGGGTTTGTGCACTGTGAAGGTGTACCGCCCAAATTCTGGCCGATAACTCTTTTATTTTGATCGTATAACGGACAACCGGATGAACCGCCTTCAGTCATACCGGCATCCCAAAATACCTGCCAGAATCCGTTTGGAAGCCTTCCGCCAAATCCGCTTGAAGTAGTAGCAGGATTATAGTCAAAAGAGATCTTCTTGTTTGCCCCGCCCGGATGGTGTATAGCAACCTGGCCGGTTGGCTGTGAATTTGACCTATCCCAGCCATTGAAATAAGCATTATAAGCTGATGGCAATGGTCCGTTTAACTGAAGCAATTGAAAATCTGTAGCATAGTTTGAAGCTTTTAAGGTTGCACCGGTCAATGTCTGGTTGGTTGGCCCACCAGTTCCGTAACAGGTCGGGTTCTCGTAATTGAAGTAGAACTGCATGCTTGGATAGCTATCCGTAGCACAATGCTCTGCAGTTAAATAATACAAAGTCCTATCCTGCAATGCATTGTTAACAAGTGAACCGGTACATAAATAGCCGTTGCCTCCCTGGTTGAAAGTAATCCTTGTAACAGACCTTTTCTGCTCTACCCAGGGTGCGCCTATGGGGCAATTAATATTAATATTGCAGGCAAGCTCTTCTGTATTCATATATCCAAATATATCCTTATATGCATGTACTACCTGCGCTATTTTTAACTTTCCTTTGTTCTTAGAATAAACAGGTTCATAATACTCAAGTATCGTTCTCTCGCCGATTGTTGCAGATGTAGAGAATTTCTTATCGGTCGTGTTATTCAGTTCATTGAACGCGCCAAGCAAGTTTGATTTATCAGTATTATAAACAAACAGCATACCGCCCTGAGGCATTAAAAAGGCGCTGTAAACAAGACTGATACCTACAGCGTTTTCAGATTTAATTTCTAATCTCCATACACGGCTTCCATCCGAGAGTGTTTCCCATGTCCCTGAATTATTTAAGTCATAATTAACTTCAAAGACTTTTGCGTACCTAAAAGGAACATCCATTTTGGAAGCGTTTTGATAATCCTCGGCGAGCATTTGATTAACGTCAAATCCGGGCATTGAAACTGATTGAACTTCGGAGTTGAGCTTAAGCATAGAGCTCATCGGTAAACCGCCTGAATTGTATTGAGAAAACAATGAGAGCGGCAGAATTACTACCGCAAACAGGAGGACAAGCTTGATTAAGAAGATTTTCTTCATAGTTAAGTTTTTTTTGTTTATGATTGTTAATTAATTGATAAAATCTATTGTTTAACTGCTGAGTTAGTTTTCAAATACACGGGAATATCCCCTAAATGTTATAAAATTAGTAATAAATTTAAATAATTTAAACAAATTTAATGGAAAATAAAACCTTAAATTAATTCCAGAAAAACTTTTAAGTTAAATAAAACTATATATTAACATTAAAAAAGAGCCACCCGGAATCGGAGCGGCTCTTTGCAATATAATAAAAATTTTATTTTATTTGCTGTACTTTTTCATTATATCTTCCATCTCTTTAGTCTTATCATCAAGGTTTTTCATTTTGTCTTTCATGTTCTTCATATCCTTCATTCCGTTAAACATATCTGCTGCATCTACATAGTTCACGTCAGCCGGGGGTGTAAAAATATCATCAGAGTATTTCGCATCCGTTTCAAACTCCTTTGCAACCATCACCATTTTACCTTCGGCAGTGCTGAACTTAAGCGGAACCATTTCTTTATAAATGCTCATCTGGTACTTTCCGTCTTTGGATTTATAGATATCGCACTGCTTATCAAGTATCGTTTCTGTACCGATCTTATCCATATTTTTCAATTGATCTTTGAAAGTAACGGCATCAAATTCTCCTTCTTTTTTCTGCTTATCATATTCATCTTTCTTGTATTTCAAACCTGTTTTCATTCCAGCTGCTTCACTGATAATATATACATAGTCGCCCCCGTCAAAATAAGCAGATGCACTCATTTTCTGTCCGGCGATACTCATGTTACTGGTGGATTTGGATTTAGTTTTATGGTAATAGGCGTCAACAGTACCGCTCATTGTTCCGCTGATATCAAACTTAACGTGGATCGGCGAATCAGTTGAAAGCTTATCGCTTACTTCAGATTTGTTGTCTCCGGATTTTTCTTTATCACCCGAAGTTGTATTACCGTCTTTCTTTCCGCAGCCGTTTACTGTAAAGGACACTGTAAGAAGAATTGACAACAGAAAACTAATCGTGAAAAAAGATTTTAGTTTATTCATTTTATTAAATATTTATTTATAAAAAAAATCAATTTACATATACATGTTTATACGCATAAGGGATCGGATCTTGAATTCCTGCTAACTGAAATCCCTTTAACCTGAGTGCACATGAATCGCAAACACCGCAAGCAATATCTTCATTCTTATAGCATGACCATGAAAGTTCGAATGGCGCCTTTAGCTCTAATCCTTTCTTAACGATCTCGTACTTTTTCAGCATTATGATCGGAGTTTTAATTACGATTCCCGTCCCCGGTTTAGTGCCAGTCTCTATAACCCTATTAAAAGCATCATAGAATACCTGTCTGCAATCAGGATACCCGCTTGAATCTTCTTCAACAGCGCCGATAAATATCCACGAAGCTCCAATTACCTCCGCCCAGCTGGTGGCTATGGAAAGCATGTTTGCATTCCTGAAAGGAACATACGAAGTTGGGATATCTTTATTGTTAATATCAGCCGCAGAAACTTCAATTGACCTGTCTGTTAAAGATGAACCGCCAATTTGAGAAAGATACTCAATGCTTACAACAAGTCTATCCGCAACCGAGTAGTAATCTGCAATTTCATTAAATGCTTTCAATTCACGGGACTCGGTCCTCTGCCCGTAATTGATGTGCAGCAATGCAAGTTCAAATTTTTCATTTGCAATAGCTGTTGTTACTAAAGAGTCCATTCCCCCGCTTACTAACACTATTGCTTTATCTCTATTACTCAAATTAAACATAATTTATATATTCTTCTAAATCCTGAAATCACAAATCCGCAATCCCGAATCAATTACACTCCTCTTGTTTCAGGATGCCAAATGTATTTATGCATCTGCAACTGAAACCGAACATTCAGCCTGTCATGAAGTATCCATTCAGCAAGCTCAATATTTTCAATTTTATCAAATACCGGTGACATTAAAACATGCGCAGTCATTCCTGTCAGATCATACTTCCTGATTAATTCCCTGGCCCAATCATAATCTTCCCTGCTTCCGATGACAAACTTAACCTCATCAACGGATTTTAAAAATTGAATATTTTCGTAGCGGTTTTTCTTTTCCATCTTACTGTAAGGTGTCTTGATATCCATAATAACTTTGACTCGTTTATCGATAACATCAATCGGCAGGGTGCCTCCTGTTTCAATTAGGACTTCATAACCTTTAGCACAAAGCTCTTTCATCAGTAAATGTACATTTTCCTGAACCAAAGGCTCACCACCAGTTATTTCTACCATATTGCATTCATACTTTGCAATAGCATCAATGATATCATCTATCTGCATATCCTTTCCTTCGTAAAAGGCATATTCAGTATCACAATAAACACAACGTATATTGCAGTATGTTAGCCTTACAAACACACATGGTAATCCGGCCCGGGTTGATTCACCCTGGATAGAATAGAAGATTTCGTTAATTTTCAATACCTCGTTCCCGCCAAAGCGGGAATCCATTCTTGTATTGTTATCCATTATCATGAATCGTTCTTATCAAATAGTTGGTCAAACGCATGCGTTTTACTTATTCAGTCATCCAAGTAAGTACCCCGCTTTCGCGGGGATTACAGACTTAATACCTTGTTCAGCATCCTTGATTTTTAGCCGCTTGTTCCCGCGTAAGCGGGAATCCATTCTTGTTTCGCTATCCATTATTTTGAACTGGTTTTAATAATTCTTTCATAAACTTCACATTTTCTTCCATGCTTGCAAAGGTCTGAGACAAGTCTTTTCATTCAGGATTTGTCTTTTCCAACAATTCAATTTTCCACTGCCTATTCCACTTCTTAATTCGTTTCTCTCTTTTCAGAGCATCTTCTTTAGAATAATGGTTCTCGTAATAAACGAGATTCAAGACATCGCATTTTTTAGTAAAACCATCAAATACTTTGTTTTTGTGTTGGTGTATTCTTCGCATTAAATCACTGGTAGAACCAACGTACAGCGTCCCATTCTTCCTGCCGGACAATATGTATACATAATATTTTTCCATTCCAAACATCATAGTGGATCCCCGCTTTCGCGGGGATTACAGACTTAATCCCTTGTTTAACATCCTGGATTTCTCTGCGTATGAATTCGGACTCTCATATATCTTAACTGTCAGCTCTTCAAACTTATGTTTCTTTATATCAAGGAGTTTATGAGTTATCTTATCAAGAAAATCAGAGCATATATTCTCAACAGTTGAATGATAATCAGCCATTACGCATTTCATCTTATTCTTAACCAGGAAATCTTTCACTTTCTTATCACCTTCCCAGCAAAGGAAGGCATGGTCATATTTTTCAACAATCGGTTTGACGATTTTGTTCAGGTCGAAGAAATCAATTATCATTCCGTTTTTATCAAGTTCACCGGTAATTTCAACGGACATTTTGTAAGAATGCCCATGAATATTCCTGCATAAACCTTTGTGAAAGGGTAAACGGTGCCCCATTTCCCAGCGGTATTCTTTTGATATTTTCATAATTCAACAAAGTTAACTAAATTTGCACGTAAATTAAAGGACCTGAAATTGTACGAAATCATAAAAGCTACTTCGGAGGAACATATTAATGCTGTTAGGGAACTTTTCCTTGAATATGCCAAATGGCTTGATTTCCCTTTATGCTTCCAGGGATTTGATGAAGAGCTTGCCGGACTCCCCGGAAAATATGCACCACCTGATGGCAGATTATATCTGGTATTGGAGGACGGTAAATATGGCGGCTGTATTGGACTCCGCAAATTTGATGAAGGAATCTGCGAAATGAAACGGCTTTATGTTAGGCCTGAATTCCGTGGAAAACGAATCGGTGATGCACTTATCGAAAAAGTAATTTTGGAAGCAAAGAAAATATGTTACAAAAAAATGCGTCTTGACACTATAAAAGAAAGAATGCAGCAAGCAGTTTCATTATATGAAAAACACGGTTTCGTAGAAATTGAAGCTTATTATGAAAATCCCAATCCACATACTTTGTATATGGAGCTTAAGCTAAGCTAATGGAATTGTTTAGCAGCTTGTAATGTTATATGTTTGTGAGAGTTTAATTGTTCTTTTAGTATTTAAAAATTGATTATATGGGGATGAATTTGGTTTCGACGGGAATAAAGATGTTTAAGACAGCATTCCGTGTTCTCAGCAAGCACGTTAAAAAGGCTGGAAAGTCAAAATAAACGACAACTATAACTACGCTTTAGCTGCTTAATAAATAAGCCGCTCGTCTTTTGCCACTTCGCCGCTTGTCCGGAAGGCAAAAAGACGCCAAAATGACAAGCTGGCCGTAAGGTTTACCTGAGCCAAGCGGTGAGAAAACATCGGGTGTAACATTTAAGCTGCTAGGTTTGCGGTGCGGTATAAATGTGAAATCTAAACGCGAACTATGAATGTAGAAGTCTTGATGGTCTTGTTTTCGGACCCGGGTTCGACTCCCGGCATCTCCACAAAAAAAGGTGAGCCTAATTGACTCACCTTTTTGAATTTTCAAAAACAGCTTTTACTTCTTGCCTTTATACTTAAAATTAGGCTTTGGCTGAATAACCACTTCAACTTTATCTTCTGCTTCTTTCTTCCCCTTTTTCTGAACGAAATACTGCTCAATTATAGAAAGCAGATTGAACATGAAATAATACAGGTTCAGTCCGGCAGGCAGGGTTGTGAAAAGGAACGTAAGCATAATCGGCATGATGTAAACCATAGCCATTTGCTTTGGGTCTTTAACGGTCATCTTCTGCTGTATGAACATTGTAATACCCATCAACAAAGCCAGTCCGGATAAATAATCAACTCCGAAAAGAGGTATCTTGAACGGCAGTTGCAAAATTACATCAGGTACGGCCAGGTCATGTATCCATAAACCGAAATATGCCTGTCTAAGCTCAATTGTTGAACTGAAAACACCGAAGAGTGCATACAAAATCGGTAACTGAAGCAGCATAGGGAGACATCCTCCAGCCGGATTTATTTTCTCTTCCTTATAAAGCTTCATCAGCATTTGCTGCTGTTTTTGCGGATCATCTTTGTACTTCTCCCGCATTGCAGTCATCTTAGGCTGAAGCTCGCCCATTTTCTTCATCGACTTCATCTGGTAGCGTGTGAAAGGAGTAAGCACAACCTTCATTACAATTGAAAAGATAATAATTACTATTCCCCAATTTGAAATGAATTTATGGAGGAAAAGGAAAAATGGCAATATTGCATACTGAGCGATTGGCCTAACCAAAAAATCAAGCGAGAATCTCATTGTTGACTGGAGATTCATATTGTAACCTTTGAGTATCTCATAATCAACCGGCCCAAGGTAAACGTTAAACCTGTTCTTTTCTGACTTATCATTCTTTATTGACATCTTAAGGGCTATTGAATAATCCTTTTCAAATCCATTCTGAGGAAGCTCAGAGTACGTTCCTGTGATATATGAACCATCTGCTTTTCTTCCCTCAGGGATCAGGAAAACCGTAAAGTACTTTATTCTCGAGCTTACCCAGCTTGTTTGCCCGTTCAGGTCAGATTTGAGCGGTTCATCTTTACTTGTGACATCCAGAACTTCAAGTTCGCCGCCTGATTCTGCAAAAGCATTAGCATGGCCGCCTTCTCCGTCGCTTCTGTATTCAGTAAGCTTGAGTGAATTTTCCCATGCAAGCTGGTACTCAAAATTCGAAATGAACTTAGAAGAATTATCAAGATTGATCTCAACACCAAACATATAAGAATCATTCTTAATTGTATATGTCTTAGTTATCTTTGCGCCATTTGAATCTACCGGCATTTCAAAAACAATTTTATATTCGCTGTTTCCCCTAACATTAACTCTCTCCCAGGTATTATAGGCAGTATTGAAGTATAGTTCCTTAGTATTGATTAGCTTGCCTTCGGTTGAATTAAACAAAAGGTTTAGCTGTCCACCCTTTTCAAGCTGGAGTAACTGTACCGGGAAGCCATCCCATGTTTTAAAACCTTTTACTTCATATTTGATAAGCGAGCCGCCCTTTGTAGAAAACTCAGCGTGAAATTTATCAGTTTCTACAATAATAATTTTATCATCGCCTTTTTCAAACTTGCCGAATAATGAACCATACTTATCCGAAACCGGTTGATTTGTTTTGCCGGTATCTAAAGTTGTTACCTTTTTTTTAACAGTATCAACTGGCTGAGTTTTTACAGAATCTTTTGGAATTTGCTGCTCAGTCTGTTTTTTGTCCTCAGGTTTTACAGGCGGTGCATTCTTATTCTGGAAATACAGCCAGCCTATAAGTATTACACCTATTAAAACAAAACCTATAATTGAATTTCTATCCATTTTTAGAATTAATTGAACTTTGAGTTATTTGATTTTATGGTACGGGGTCATAACCGCCTTTGAAAAGTGGATTACATTTTAATATCCTAACTGATGCAAGATATGTTCCTTTAAAGAGTCCATGCTTTTCCAGAGCTTCAATTGCATACTCAGAGCAAGTTGGATAGTGTCTGCAGGCAGGAGGAAAAAGCGGAGATATTAACAGTTTATACAATCTGACCAGAATTATTAAGAGGTATTTCGGATTCAGATATTTCATGAATTTATACTGCTATTGATCTTATTTAATAAAACAGACATCGAGTCCGATAATTGTTTGAAAGTGATGGTTTTGTGATTACTGTAAGCAGAATTAGAGAGGGATAGTAACAATCGTATTCTTAAATCAGTTTTGGAAACAGGCTCCAGTAGGTTGTATTTATTCAGCCTGTAAGCTTCGCGCATTAAGCGTCTTATACGATTACGTTCATGCGCTTTTTTGATTTTTTTTTTGAAACTAAAAAACCGACCTTTACAGGGAAGTCGGTCTGCAAACCACTTTTATCAAAAAAAGCTGAAAGATAATTTTCCTGCACTCTGGCAGGGCCTGATAATATTTGTTCAAAGAGGGAAAACCCTCTGAGTACTTCATCTCGCGATAATGTATATGTTCTATTCAAAAGAGATTTTACCTTGTAAATTTCTTTTCGTCGCTAACGGTAAGCTTTTTTCTTCCTTTAGCTCTGCGGCTTGCCAGCACTGCTCTGCCGTTTTTGGTAGCCATTCTTTCCCTGAAACCGTGCTTATTTTTTCTTTTGGTATTACTTGGCTGAAACGTTCTTTTCACAACTGCTCCTCTCCGCTTATGGCGGGGTTATAATTTCTAATTACAAAAGGCTAAAATAATGATATTTTTAAACACTTTCAAGGAATCAGTTAATACCTAATTATTTGATTTTTTGAATTTTAACAAAATATCGTATTATTTCAGTAATATAGCCCCATCTTCTTCAATAGCAATATTAGTTTCCGGAAAATCAGAAACTGTCAGGCTTCTCATTAAGGCAACTACTGAGTAATCATCATCGAAAACAGGAAACCCCCTTTTTATCTGCTTAAAAGGGAATATCCTGCCTTTTTCAAAATCTCCTTTTTTGTTAATATACACCTTTAAAATTGGAGCCAAGCCCAGATTCCCGCTTAAACCAAATTTACCATAAGTACAGAAATTGCCAAGACTGTATGCAATGATCTTGTTTTTATAAAGTTCTAAACCACGGGGTACATGTGGACCCTGCCCAAAGACAACATCTGCGCCTGCATCAACTACTGCATGAGCAAAATCATATACATTGCCCCTGTCTTCACCAAGATACAATTCACGCTTTCTGTTTACATGAGTTGCGCCTGAACCTTCTCCGCCGCCATGAAATGCAACTATCACTATATCACATGTTGATTTAAGATCTTTGACTGTCTTAATTGCGGATTTGATGTCATTAATACTCTGTGTGCCATTATTAGGAGCAAATGCAGTGAAACCGAATTTTACCCCATCTTTTACAAAAACTGAAGTAGGGTTTGTAGAATAACCCGCATATACAATACCATATTCATCCAGTGTCTTCATTGTTGATTTTCTGCCGGTCTCTCCCATATCCCCGCTGTGATTATTCGCAGTACTCATAATATCAAAACCTGCGTCTTTAAGATATCCGGCATAATGTTCCGGCATTCTAAATGATACGCAGTTCTCCGGGTTCTGGCATTGCTTCGGAGTACCGCCCTTATCTAGCAATGTCCCTTCAAGATTACCAATGGTAACATCAGCAATTTGCAGGAACTCGGCTGCGTCTTCCAGAATATATTTGCCATCATCCGGCGGAAGACTGCCCTCAGAGGGATAATTAGTACCCATCATAACATCACCAACCATGATAATTGCATAAAGGCTATCCTGTTCTATCTTTTCTTCTGGCTTTTCGTTTACAGATTTTTCATCCTGTTTAACGGACTTTTTTTCATCGCATGCAGCAAACACAGCAAGGATAAGAAAAAACAGTATTACATAATTTGTGAACTTTATCCTCACTTTTGGGTTGTTGAGTTATACTTTAAGAAATTCAATTAATTTTTCTTTATTAAGTTCTATCCTGGAAATAATTACACCATCACCAAAAATTACAGGAATATGTTCTTTGAACATTTCAAATAAACTTTGCCTTGTGGTGATATCAATTTCGGTCAACGAGAATTCAAATTTATTTTTGAATTGCAGGATCTCCTCTCTGGCAACTTCGCAAAGGTGGCAATCTGGCTTGGTTAATAGTTCTACTGATTTCAACTTTAATTCTTAAAACTGATAATAATGTTTCAATTTGATCTATTTCGAATTTCTTTTTGTGTTCTTTATGGGTTCAGGAGTTCCAAATGGTGCTTTATAGTAAATAAATAAGCCAATAATTACAAACACAACAGAAATCAATTGCGCCTCGGAAAGCCCAAATGCTATTTTAGGATTAAGCCTAATAAACTCTACAAGAAGCCTGAAAGCCCCTGTTAAGATCAGATAAAGCCCAAATAGCTTACCATCAGTTTTAAAAACTTTCCGTTTGCTCCATAGAATGGAAAAAATTATGATGGCAAAAACCAGTTCGTAAATTGGTGTTGGGTGGCAAAGTGTATTATCCGGAACGACACCTCCGAATTTTTGCGCAAGCTCAGATCCTCGGAAAGCAATTGAAGGAGGAAGCGTGCCTTTTGAATAATCTGTACCCCATGGTACCCATGACATGAACTCGGAAACAGGCAGGCCGTAATCACCATCACCGGATAAATGGCATCCAACACGTGCGATCCCATAACCTATGGCAAGTGAGGGGGCTGCAGCATCTGCGATCCTTAAGAAAGGGATCTTTTTTACACGAGCGTAGATAAAAACCAGGATAGTTGCCAGTATCAAACCGCCATAAAAAGTCAGGCCGGCTGGAGAGAAAAGTCCGTCTGTAGAAAACATCCTGGATGTTGGCATTGACATGATAGAGCCCCATTCTTCAATCACATACAGGAGCTTTGAACCTATCACGCCTCCAACAAGCGCAATAAAAGTAATATTAATAGCCGCGCCTTCTTCAAGCTTTCTTCTTTTAAATTCTTTCTGCATCAGCCAGCTTGCAACAATGAAGCAAATTCCAAGCATCAATCCATAGCTGTAAACAGGCACCGGGCCTATCTGAAATAATTTAGGAATCATGTTCGCCCTTAATTTCTATAAAACTCTTTTTTGGTATCCTCGAAAGCTTAACCGGCCGCGTTTTAGAACGCTGTACAGTCATTTTGAATTTTGACTTATCCGAATCTTTTTTATCAACCAGAATGTTATATTCGGCAAGTTTATAATCAAATAACCGGTATTCATAACCGGCAGTTCCATAGTCAGATAGATCACCAATCGGAGCCGAAAAACCGAGTATATTAAAACAAATGTTCTTTTCCTCGACCTTGCTTTCGATCTTTAAAATATACTTAAATGTTAAAAACTCTTTTGTGGTCTGAAAGCGAAATGAAATATAATCTCTTTTGGTAACTCCATCATGCTCTTTGGAAATATCAAGAACATATTCGTATTTCTTTGGCGGTGGTTTAACTTTCTTAGTGCGCATTAAAGAATATTTTCCCTGACCTTATCAAAGCTAACCTCAATTTGCGAGCTATCACTCATATTTTTAAGAATTCCCTTTTGTTTTTTAATTTCATCATCTCCGATAATATAAACATACTTCACTCCAAGTTTATTTGCATCTCTCATTTGAGCCTTAAAACTTCTGTTAAGCAGGTCGGTATCGCAGGCGATGTTATTATTCCTTAGAGATAAAGCCGCCGAATAAGCAATTTTCTTCGCATCATCATTCAACGCAATAAAATAAACTATAGGATTTTTTGGCATACCGAATGTAAAACCATTTTTCTCTGCAACGATTATTATTCTTTCTATTCCGCTTCCAAATCCGACTCCTGCACAGGGTTTACCTCCAAGCTGCTCTATGAGTCCGTCATACCTTCCGCCTCCGCCTAGAGCGTCCTGCGAGCCAAGGTCGCTTGAAACAAACTCAAATGTTGTATCTGTGTAGTAATCCAAACCTCTTACTATCCTGAAATCAATCTCACTTTCAATCCCAAGTCTGGTAAGCTCGTTTACAACGTCATCAAACCTTTTCTTTGATTCAATTCCAAGATGATCTGTAATTTTAGGGGCCGAATCAGTTATTTTCCTGTCCCCTAGTTCCTTTGAATCAAGTATCCTCAAAGTATTTGTTTCGTATCTTTTTTTGCTTTCTTCGGAAAGTTCGTCTAAATGTTCTTTAAGATATTCTTTGAGTATTTCGATGTAGTTTCTGCGTTCATCAGGCTTTCCGATTGAATTAAGCTTTATCTTGAAATTACTAATTCCGCACCTGTTATAAACCTCTTTTGCCATAAGAATAAGCTCAACATCTGTATAAATGCTATCGCTGCCAAGTATCTCTCCGCCAAACTGAGTATGCTCGCGGTATCTTCCTGCCTGCGGCTTTTCGTAGCGGAACATACTTGTAAGGTAATACAGCTTATGCAGATTCTGCTCGCCGTAAATACCGCTTTCAAGAAATGCCCGCATAACCGGTGCTGTACCTTCGGGCTTAAGAGTTATGGAATCTCCGCCTTTATCAAGGAAAGTGTACATTTCCTTGCCTACAATATCAGTTTCAGTTCCCACTCCCCTTTTGAAAAGATCAGTATATTCAAAAGTGGGCGTTCTTATCTCGCTGAAATTGAATAAGCCGGTTACCTCCCTTATGACACTCTCTACAAAATGCCATTTACTGATCTCTTTCGGTAATATATCCTTAGTGCCCTTGGGTTTCCTGAAATTCATCCTGTTTTTAAATTATCACGTAATATAATTTTCATAATCGGCAAAATCTATGAAAATAAGCAGTGAATTAATGAATTTACTAAAAACATAATTAATGCTATATTTAAATTATTATGACAAAACAATTCAAAATAGTAGTGGAAAAGCATGAAGACGGATATGTTGCATATCCAATTGGAATTGAAGGAGTAATTGTTGGACAGGGAGATACATATGATGAAGCAATGTTAGATGTTAAATCTGCAATTAAGTTCCACATTGAGACATTCAATATTTTGCCGCAATAAACTCCATACTCCTAATTAATCTAATTTTATGATAAAAGCTGTAGTTTTTGATTTAGATAATACATTAATTGACTTCATGCGGATGAAAAATACCGCAGTTGAAGCCGCAACTAAAGCCATGATAGATGCCGGGCTGGACTATCCATACACAGAGATCCGAAATAAGATCGATGATATTTACAAAGAAAAAGGAATTGAATACCAGCAGGTTTTTGATCAATTGCTAAATCATTTCATTGGCAGAATTGATAATAAGATACTCTCTGCCGGAGTAGTGGCATACAGAACAGCCCGTGAGGCCGAGTTGAATACATACCCACAGGTTATTCCAACTTTGATAAAGCTCATTAAGATGGGAATTCAGCTTGGAGTAGTCTCTGATGCTCCATCAAAAGAGGCGTGGCTAAGGTTGACGTATATCGGTTTGCATCACATGTTTGATGCAATTGTTACTTATGACGATTCCCGTGAAAGAAAGCCATCTCCTGTTCCGTTCAATCTTGTACTCGAAAAGCTTGGTGTTGCCGCAAAAGATGCATTGATGGTGGGCGACTGGGCAGAGCGCGATGTAGTTGGCGCCAAGAGCGTTGGCATGAAAACAGCCTTTGCGAAATACGGCGATACTTTTGATACAAAAGTCCATGGCGCAGATTATGAGATAAATTCTGTGGCTGAGCTGGTGGATATAGTGAAGAAGGAGAACGCATAAACTATACCCGCGAAAGCGGGTATCTTGATCATGAATACATATTTTGTTTATATATTGTCGAACATCAATAAAACCGTTTTATATGTTGGATTTACAAATGATATAATACGTAGAATACAAGAGCACAAAGATAAAAAATACGATGGTTTTACAAAATTCTATAATGTAAACAGATTGGTATATTTTGAGAATCATGACACGGTTGAAGAAGCTATGCGTCGGGAAAAGCAATTGAAAAAATGGAACAGGGATTGGAAGAATAATCTTATAAACAAATGGAACCCAGATTGGAAAGATTTATCGGAGAATTTTAATAAGAAGTTAGCTGATTTAGAGTTTTTAGAACTATTATACAAAAATTTGAATAATTAAAAATAGAGATTCCCGCTTTCGCGGGAATAGTTTGTTTATGATAAAAGGCGTAGGAATAGACATAATCGAAGTCTCGAGGATAAAAGGAATAATGGATAAGTACGGGGACAAGTTCTTTAACCGCATACTAACAGATAAAGAAATTGCGTACTGCAAGAGCTATGTCAATCCGGAAGTGCATTTTGCCGGAAGATTTGCCTCAAAGGAAGCATACAGTAAGGCAATCGGCACAGGAATATCAAAGGATTTTAAGTGGAAAGATATTGAGATATTGAATGATGAAAGAGGTAAACCGTATATACATCACCTCGCAGAAAACGAATATTCAAAATTCAAATATGAAATAAGCATTTCTCATACAAAGGATCACGGCTGCGCTGTTGTGATTTGTGAAGAACAGGGTTTGTAAAAATTTCGTAAGGCAAGTATTATTGAAGTAACCATAATGAGATTGCTTTGTCGCTTTGCTCCTCGCAAATCGAGTCCAACCTGTAAACTTAATACACTCAATTTACTCAAAACACTCTACACATCAAGTGGCCTTGCGACCATAATACCAGTCTTTTTGGAATCGCTTGACACATATTCCTGAAGTTCTTCCGGTGATATTATCACTTTTTTGCTTTTGCTTGATGCATGCATGAAATATGTCCCGCCGCCTTCTTTGTAAACATATCCGGTGTGGGTTACATCAAGTCCCCCGATACTGGTTGTGGTAGCAATAATATCGCCGCTTTGCATCAGGTCATATGACTTCGAGATATCGCTTTTTGGAATATAATAATAATACCTGGAGTTTATTGCATCTTCGGCAGCGTTAATTCCTTCAACATTTGTACTTTCTGCAAGCTGTTTGTATGAACCGGTATGAGTTGACATGAAATTGATCTTTTTGTTGTACTCAACTCCGCCTATTTCGGCAGTGATATTTTTAACTATGCCTTTATCTTCATTATCGCTTATCCAGTCACAGAAATAATGCAAACGGCTTGCATAACCGTTCAAAGAACCTCCGCGGTAACGAACTTTCTTTAACTGGGCTTTATAATCATCAAAACTTGACTTTCCAAGCTTTATACAGCGCGCAAATACCAGGCAATTTTCAACAAAAGTAACGCAATCAAGTCCCGTTAAGTTGATTACCAATCCTTCGCTCATGCTCTTATCCAGAGTTCCGGCAACATAATCGGTATCAAGGAATGACTTCCCGACTTCGACAATTACATCACCAATAGGTGAAGCAGAAATGCCAGCATCAAGCAAAACCTTAAACTTTTTCCTGCATAACACCTCATCATAATCATCATAAAAATGGCGATAATTTATATTAGCGAGTCCGGATAATGGTGTTAGCAATAAGGCGCTTAGAGCAGTATTTTTAATAAATTTTCTACGTGATTGCATGTACTCTGTTTGTATGATTAAAAAGGTGCATCCTGCGGTGCATAATAAGCAGGTTCTGCATCTCTTGCCCGGTTTTCAAACTTGGCATAATTGTGAATGAACGTCAATTTTGCTTCTCCAATAGGTCCATTACGCTGTTTGCCTACGATTACCTCGGCCAGTCCTGCTACTTCATGGAATTTCGGGTCATCTTTGCTCATAAATACCTCAGGCCTGTTTATAAATATTACTACGTCAGCATCCTGCTCAATTGCACCGGATTCCCTTAAGTCAGATAGCTGAGGGCGTTTTTCTTTACCGGCTCTATCTTCCACCTTACGGCTTAACTGAGATAACGCAACTACGGGAATATCAAGTTCCTTGGAAAGCTGCTTTAATCCCCTTGTAATATATGCGATCTCCAGATGTCTATCCAGATTTCCCCGGTTCGAGACTTCCATCAGCTGAAGGTAATCAACCATTACCATATCGATATTCTGTGTTGCCTTCATTCTTCTGGCCTTACTTCTAAGCTCCAGTAAGCTCAAAGGTGAAGAATCATCAATTATGATATTGATCTTATTATTCATTAACCTGGGAGTCTGCTTGGCGATCTTTGCCCAATCGCTCTCAGGCAGCCTGCCTGTCTTAAGTTTGGAAATGTCAACCCTTGCTTCAAGACAGATGAACCTCAAGGCAAGCTCGCGGTTCGACATTTCAATTGAAAATATTCCAACACTCTTGCCGTGATCTACCGCTGCATTCCTTGCGAAGTTCAAAGCAAGGGCAGTTTTACCGTGTGAAGGACGTCCGGCAATGATAATAAGCTCTGATTTCTGGAATCCGCCTGTTAGGGCATCAAGCTCATCATACCCTGATGGAACACCAAAGACCGATATTCCGCTTTCATGCCTTTCATGAATAAGCTCAACATACTCCATTGTATCGCGTACTTCATCTTTAATGTGAGAATAGTTCTTCTTTTGCAGATAATTTGTGATCTCAAGGATCTCCTGTTGGGCCTTATCAAGAAGGTTTTCTGTATTCATTGTAGGGTCATAACACTGCTCATTAAGCGAGTATGTAAGAAGTATCATATCCCGTTTGATCCAGTTTTCAAGAACCTTGTTGGCTGAATAAATTATGCTTTCCTGCGAAGAAAACGCAGTCGAAAGTTCTGCAAGGTAAAACGGACCGCCCACTGCTTCAAGCTCAGCCCTGGATTTCAGTTCTTCAGTAAGAGTTATAAGGTCCACAGGTTCATTGCGGTCTCTTAGCTCACTAATTGCCCTGTAAATAAGGCCGTTCGCATTCACGTAAAAATGTTTAGGCTTAAGTATAGTTGTGACAGCATCAATAAGCGAGTTATCGATTATCATTCCGCCAAGAATGTTCATTTCCAGTTCACGGCTATGAGGCGGTACTTTACCTGCATAAAGTACTTCATCGGAAACATTTTTAAGCTCTGTAATATTATTTTTTTGCTTTGCCAATTTTATTTCATACCTTTTGATTCGATTGTTTTGCCCGTCATTTCTTCATAGAGGGCTTTGAGCTGAAGCATATCATCCCATGTGGGGCGTTTCCAGTTAGGGTTTCTTAGTAATGCCGCCGGATGAAACGTAACCATAACTTTCCATCCTTTATAATTATGAATTTTACCCCTGAGTTTTGCCAGAGGTTCCTTGGTTTTTAAGAGTGATTCGGCAGCTACTCTGCCAAGCAGTAAAATAAGTTTTGGATTAACTAATTTCAATTGCTTTTCAAGGTACGGCCTGCATGCCTCAACCTCAATCGGCAAAGGATTCCGGTTTCCGGGCGGGCGGCTCTTTAGAATATTGCATATAAACACCTCTTCACGTGCAAATCCGGTAGCATCAAGTATCTTGTTGAGTAATTGCCCTGCCCTGCCAACAAAGGGCTCGCCCTGAGCATCTTCATCTGCGCCGGGAGCCTCGCCGATCACAACAATATCAGCGTTTGGATTCCCGACGCCGAAAACAAAATTTGTCCTGGTTTTCCAAAGTTCGCACTTTTTGCAGTCATGAATGAGTGAATTCAACTGATCTAGTGATTCTGCAAATTCCCATTCTTCACGCTTCACAGTTTCATTGCCGAAAATGTCCATTTCTGCAACACCTCCGGTTTCCTTTTCGGATTTCTCAGTTTTCAAAGGTATAGTTTTAACTTTTTTCCCCACTTGATTTAATTCCTCACTTTTCGGATCAGATGCTTTCTTTAGCTCAATTCCGTTATCAATTAATAACCTGTCATGGTAAAATCTTTCGAAGTTCTGTACAAACTTTTCTGTCTGGCTGATCAGGTCATCTAATTTATCATTACTCATAGTTCAATCATTTTAGATAGAATAATATTTGCTGACTCATACTTCGTCATCTTTTCAAATTTCTCCTGTAAACCATTTCTGGTGATGATAGTAATAACATTAGTTTCAGTTCCGAATCCTGCACCCTCAACTTTGGGATTATTGACAACTATCATATCAAGATTCTTCTTATTTAATTTGTCTTTAGCATAATCAATTTCATTTTCAGTTTCTAAGGCAAATCCAACGAGCTTAAATGAACCTTTGTTTTCGCCAAGATACTTCAGTATATCAATGGTCTTTTCAGTTTCAATCGTTAAGTTATCTTCGGAAGATTTCTTCAGTTTTCCTTCTATCTTTTTTGAAGGCTTATAATCAGCTACAGCCGCAGACATTATGACATAATCCATACCAATTGTGTTTGAGTTAACGGCATTAAACATCTCATCGGATGTTTTAACATCAATTCTCTTAACGTTTAGAGGCGTTTCAAGGAGTGTAGGGCCCGCAATTAGAGTAACTTCCGCTCCCTGCTGCATTGCAGCTTTTGCAAGGCTGAATCCCATTTTACCGGTTGAATAGTTACCAAGGAATCTCACATCATCAATTGGTTCATAAGTCGGTCCCGCAGTAATTAATATTTTCTTACCTTTGAGCGGTCTTCTTTCAAATTCACCTGAGAGAAACTTTGCTGCATATTCAAATATTTCAGTTGGTTCAGGCATTCTTCCCGCTCCGTGCAATCCGCTAGCAAGTTCACCTGTTGCCGGGGGTATAACCCAATATCCAAACTCTTTTAGCCTTGAAATATTTTGTGCTGTGACCTCATTACTCAGCATATCTTCATCCATTGCCGGCGAAACAATAACAGGACATCGTGCTGAAAGCACAGTTGCTGCTAAAAAATTATCGCTGATGCCGCAAGCAAGCTTGGCAATTGTATTTGCCGTTGCGGGGGCAATAATAAATAGATCTGCCCACAATCCGGTATAAACATGCCATGTTTTGTTTTCAACTGTTTCAGTTTTGGCTGGATCAACTTCGGGGAAAAGATTAATAAGGACTTCATTTCCGGATAGAGCAGAAAGCGTTACCGGTGATACAAAATTTAAGGCAGAAGGGGTCATAATAACCCGAACTTCCGCCTCTTGTTTTTTGAACAATCTTACAAGCTCAACACTTTTGTAAGCCGCTATGCCGCCTGAAATTCCGAGTAATATTTTTTTTCCTTTTAAAGACATCCAGGCTGAAAGCTTATAGAATTATTTTAGTAAATTAGTCTGCCGGTTCTTCAGTTCTTGCCCTGAATTCAAGGTCATCGTTCAAAAGTTCATCAAGTCCCATTTCGGTTGATTTAGTCCTTGACTCAAACTCAATACTGATATTCATTTTATCTTTGCTTACTACAGTATCATCATTATCGTCTTCGGCTTTCATAAGCGGCTCGACCCTCTGGTTGTATTCAAGCTTGGTCTCATCACTGATCTGCCGCGCTCGTTTTGCAGCGACAATCACTGCCTCGTAGATATTCCCAGCTTTGGATTCAACTTCTTCTATTTCAAGCGGTTTGATTCTCATTTTGTTTAACCTTCTATATGCTTTAAATTATTTATTTAATTTCTCTTTTATGATCTTCGCAGTTTCGTTTACTGCATCCTCCAGGCCATGACTGTTATCAACAACATAATCGAACTCATGTTTTTTCTCTACTTCCATCTTGATCCTTGAGGTTCTTTTTTCTATCTCTTCGTCTGATTCAGTTTTGCGGTTCTTTAGCCTTCTGATCAATTCTTCAACCGGAACTTCGATAAAAATACTAACAGCTTCGGGATAAAGTTTCTTGATTGAAAGTGCGCCTTTTACATCCAGGTCTAATACAAGATTTCCTGCGCTGCTGCCGGAATCAACATACTTACTGATCTCGCTTTTAAGTGTTCCATAAAAATTACCATGTACTTCTTCAAATTCAGCAAACTCATTACTCTCAATATGCTTATTGAACATCTCCGGAGTTATGAAATGATAATCTTTCCCGTCAGTTTCGGTATCTCTTTTCCTGCGGGTAGTAGCAGAAACCGAAAATTTCAACCCGGGAATCTTTTTGAATAATTCCCTGATAATTGTCGTTTTACCCGCTCCGCTTGGTGCACTAATCACAAAAAGCATTAATATTTAATATCGTTAAATTTTTGATTTTTTGAAAGTCAAAAAGAATCATAAAAATGACTAAAAAAGCACTCTAATTAAGAAAAGACACCAATTGGGTTTCAGGCTTCATGTCTTCGGCATGCCACATGACAGTTTCATTTTGCAGCTTCTAACCCAAAACCTGTTGAAATCGGGCGGAGCGTGATTGAAATCCCCCTTGGGGGACAACTCACTGCCTTACTCTATATTCTGCAGCTGTTCCTTGATCTTCTCAAGCTCTTCCTTCATCTCAACTACATGCTGCGAGATATCTGAGCTGTTTGATTTTGAAGCGATGGTATTTATTTCACGGTTCATTTCCTGAACGAGGAAGTTAAGCCTGCGGCCGGAGAGCTCTTTTTCTTTAACATTATTTTTGAAGTACTCTATGTGTGATTTAGCGCGAATGACCTCTTCAGTGATATCAAGCCTGTCGCTTATCATGATAAGCTCATACTCAAGCCTGTTATTATCAGCCTGAATACCGGCTTCTGCGATAAGTCCGTTGACTTTTTCCATCATTTTTGCTTTCGTATCTTTTATGTTCTTTGCAGATTGCTTCTTCACAAACTCCAGCTTTTTATCAATTGAACTTATCCTGCTCATAATATCTTTTTCAAGAACTTTGCCTTCTTTATTCTTCATCATGTAAAGATCACTTACCGCAGCGATAATTGTCTTCCTGATATCACTCCAATATTCAGTAATATCTTCGCTTTCATCCCCTTTGAATATTTCGGAGAACTTTAAGATATGATCGAGCTTAATTTCTTCCTTTATACCGGTTGCTTTTTTGATACCAACAAGCAGTCTATGATAATCCCGGATCACATCCGGTTGAATCTGAAGATTGACTGTGCTCTCAATGCCCCTATCCAGTGAAAGCTGAACAGTAACTTTCCCCCGAGATATCTGTTTACTGATAACTTCCTTAATTTCGTTTTCCTTATCTGAAAACGACTGGGGCAGGCGGCAGGAAACCTCAAGGAATTTACTGTTTATGCTTCTCAGTTCAACCCCGATACTCATTTTTTTCAGGCTTTTGGAAGCTTTTCCGAATCCCGTCATACTGATGATCATGATATTTTCCTTAGTTTTTTCTTTTCTTTTGGTGTAATTTTTGCTTTTTGGTTGAACAGGCTAACAGGTTTTTGCAGATATTGTTTGCCGAGCTCAAGCCTCAGGTACTCAAATGCATCTTCAACAGTTTCGGCTACATAGAATAATTTCAGGTCATCCTTATCGATAAGCCGTTTGTTCGCAAGTTCCTCAAAGTTTATCACATTCTGCCAGAACAATTTGTCATATACAACGATCGGCATTTTCTTTCTTATCTTTTTTGTCTGAACAAGGGTCAGAAGTTCAAAGAGTTCATCAAAGGTTCCGTAGCCTCCCGGCATAATTACAAGAGCTTTTGCAAGATATGCAAACCAGAACTTGCGCATGAAAAAGTAGTGGAATTCGAAATTAAGCGTAGGTGTAATGTATGGATTTGGATTTTGCTCGAATGGCAAACTAATGTTCAGCCCAATTGACTTACCGCCTGCTTTCTTTGCTCCCCTGTTTGAGGCTTCCATAATTCCGGGTCCGCCGCCGGAACACACCACAAACCTATTTGCAGGCTCCTGCTTCATTGACCATTCAGTTATGAGATGTGATAACTTTACTGTGTCTTCATAATATCTCGACATTTCGAGGTCCACTTGTGCATCCAAAACCCTGTCTTTCGAAGGGTTTTTTAATTTCCTTATTGCCGAAAGTTTCTTGATAGCAGCACTCTTTGAAAGCAATCTGGCTGAACCGTAAAATACAATGGTATCTTTAACATTCTCTTTTCTGAACCTGTCCTGCGGCTCAATGTATTCGGAAAGTATCCTTAAACCCCTTGCTGCGGGTGATTTCAGGAAGCTTTCATCATTATATGCTTTTGGTGCTTTCTTTAATGTCATCTAACTGAGTTATAAAGTTTGAAAGTTAAAGCAAAATCAATATTGCTCATTATTAATTGTTCATTGCTAATTGTTTAAGTGACTTCCGCCATCAACAGGAATAACATGCCCGGTTAGATATTGGCACTCAATAATAAACTTAACAGCGGCAATAACATCATTTGGATTTCCGTACTTCTTAAGCGGGATCTTATCCATATCAATTTTTTTTAGTGTGCCTTTTTCTTCGCCTTCGATAATTATCGTTCCCGGTGCGATTGCATTAACCCTTATTTTCGGCGCAAGTTTTCGGGCAAGTAAAAATGTAAGCTTAATGAGTCCTGTTTTCGATACACTGTAAGGCATAAACCCTGACCAATTCTGCAATCCGCCTAGCGAGGCTATGTTAATGATCAGCGGGGCTTTTGCTCTTCGGAGATATTGCAGTGAATATTGCGAAACGAAAAGGGGAGCTTTGAGATTTAGTGCAATTGTTTTATCAAAAAGTTCAGTCGTGATCTTCTCAAAATCAATTTTCGTGATCATACCTGCATTATTAATAAGCAGATCGATCTTTTTGAATTCTTTACCAATTGAACCGATGACTTTCTTAAGCCTTACTGAATCTGTAATATCACACTCATAAAATCTGAACTTAATACCCTTTGATGAAAGAACTTTTGATGTTTGAGCAAGCTCAGCTTTAGAGCTTGAATTGTAAATCAAAGCAAGGTTATAGCCTTCATCTGCCAAAAAATAAGAAATATATCTTCCAAGCCGCCTTACTCCCCCCGTAACAATTGCATTCTTTAACATAAGATCAGATAATTCGCCTGACTGGAACTATTTTTTGCACCCACACTTCCCCAAAGTGGATAATCTTTTGATTCTAATTCGTAATTCTCAATTCCTAATTGAGAATTGAAAGATTGTACCCACGACAGGAGTCGAACCTGTGGCCTGCGGTTTAGGAAACCGACGCTCTATCCTACTGAGCTACGTGGGCAAATTTTCTACTGAGCTATCATGCCTTCGGCTTGACACAGCGAGGGCTTTCGAATAATTTATGTAAATGCAATTATTTGCCATTCAGAATATTTTCAAACACTCTAGACTTACAATATTACTAAATCCAAAAATAAAGCAAATTAACAAAATAAACAGTGCAGAAAAAACTTGCATATTTTGATATTGAATTTTCAATTAATGTCATCATAAGGATAAGCATCTCTAATGTCAGGAGGAGGTTCTGGTGTAGGTGCGTTTCTGATTTCATCCGGAGTTCGAACATCGAAATCCCCTTCAAAAGGCATACTTAATCCATATGCTACCGATATTCTGTGATAATGTTCTTCCCCAATTGATGATTCAATATTTTTGGGTTTATGCAAATCCTCCTCTTTGACCTTAGGAGTTCCGTGACTATTTGCAATTTGATTTATCTCAGAAAGTACTTTCTGATAAATAGGAATGTTTCGACCCCCTCCACACATAAAAGTAATTATACCCGTCTTATATTCCGGAGCATTGGGATACTTTTTTAGTAAAGCAGAAATATTTTCCTGAACAGCTGTGTAACACTTATTTGAAAATTCCAAATCAATAGTTTTAATATCCAATTTTTCAGCAACATTGGGGACATAAGCTTCTATCACAGTTGGAATTGCTTTTATTGGATTCTCAGCTCTACCTGCTTGCGATAGCCATTCATTTACAAATGTTTTCACATTGTTTATCCTATTCTTATGAATTTCAAAACCGCCTAATTGTTCAACTTCACCGGTAAATATTGAAAACTTTAATTTACGTTCTCTTTCAAACAAGTTGAATGTCGATATATCTAATGTACCTGCCCCAATATCAATTAACATATGAAGTGCCTCTTTTCTTACGTCAGATTTTGCATAACCCAATACCTGGGCAATTACTTCCTGAAGAACATTAATAGAAGCAATGTCCTTTACGGTTACAGACTTTTTGTGCATTTCTTCACATACTTTTTCAGATGCAACCAAAGTGATATTCTCATGCAATGACAAAGACCATGCGGCGTAAGCAATGTCCATAAAATATTCCTTGATTTCGTTGAATTGTTTACCGATTGAAGGTACGCCCAAATTAAGATTCCAACTTACTTTGAATTGTTTATATGATTCTTCATATTGTTTTAGAAACCAAGTCCTAGATAACTGAATAACACGTGCTAAATATCCTACGGTTAATACTTCTGGTGTAGTCTCCAATTCCATTTCCGGTACAAATTCTAATTGTGCTTCATCATTCCCTAGTAACCTTAATTTAAGTTCACGTAGAGGGATGGTATCATCAACACTGGCTAATTGAATATCACCATTCTTATCAAAAAAAGGACGAGTAGGCATAAGGAATTTACTATCAGGATAACCATTTTCAAAAATTACTGGATATGCTCTAATATACTCTGGAACCTGAAGGACTACTTTGGAACTTGATGTACCAAAATCCAAACCCATAATTACATTTAGTTCCTTTTCTTTTTGTTCGTTTGAAAATTGAGTTAAGTTTTCCATATATTGTATTTATATTAAGTTGATTAAACCGATTGCAATTTCTTCTTTTTCGGAAGTTATGGATTTTCTATTTCCAATCTCTAGCGTTTTCCTTTCAAACCGACTTTCTAATGCTTGCATCTTTCCTTCTGTTGCCTTAACAAGAGACTTTCTATCAAAAGCAATGTGCTTTTGTTTTATTTCTTGTAGTGTTTCTATTTGATTCTCTAAATGTAACTTTAAAGTCTTCAATTGTAGATTAGCTCTGTCTTCGTTCTGCAATTCTAAACTTAGGACAAAATCATCATAGTTTGTGTCAGCTATTGATAAACATCTATCATTTGCGAGGTCGTAGATTCTATCAAAATCGATTATATTACTTGCCTCAAGCCAATCCTCACCTAAAACTGCCGCAGAAGTTACGAGCATTTCAGAGTCTTTGTCTGATAAGTTCTTCTCGTCATCAATATTTATAGCAACGTAAAATAGTTTTTCTATATCCTGCAAACCCTTTATTGACCATTTTTGAATAGCAAATAAGTACCTACCATTTTTTATTTCCAAATTAGCTCTATCCTTCTTTAAGATTATGCTCATAACAGGGAAAAATGGAAAGCTTTCCTTTTCAATCATCTTGCTTACGAATCTTACTATAGGGTGTATTTGATTAATTACTTCTGCTCTATCAGTACTTTCACTTATTAACTTGTTTTCAAATCTGCATTTTATAGGCATTTGAGAATTGCTTATTAATCTTGTGTTTAATGCAATTCTATTTATTTTTATAAAATCATCAAGTTCATTTTTTGCTTCATTTGTAAGCTTAATAAAATACTCTAATTTATCTTCTTGTATCTGTTGAAGTTCTGTACCAGGAAAATTCTTTCGTAAATAATCAACTACATAAATTTGAATATCTTTTCCAGTAATCCACCTATTCATTTCCTTAATAGCCTTAACTTGATTCAATATGTAATCACCATATGCAATTAAGTGTGCAGCTTCTTTCTCCAATCTTTCTTCATCATTTCTAATATTTTCAAGTGCTTGAGCTGTTTGTTCAATTCTTTCATCCTCTTGTTGAGGCGTAAGTTTTGAAGTGAATAATTCTACAGTTAACTTTTGTATTTCTTCCCCAATAATTGGTTCTAAACCCCCCAGCGCTCTGTTGAATATTTTCAATCTATCATGAAGTTTCATATAAATTCGTGCATCAATTGTACCGTTATATAACAGGTTCACTATATCGATTTTATCTGCTTGTTGTCCAAGCCTATCAATCCTACCGATGCGCTGTTCTATCTTCATAGGATTCCAGGGCAAATCATAGTTAATTAATATTCTACAAAACTGTAAGTCGATACCTTCGCTACCAATCTCAGATGACAAAAGTATATTATGATTTTCTGTTTCTCTAAAATCTGTCAATAATTCTTCTTTGTCTTTTTTCTGGTCACCTGTCAGCAACACAGCTTTAATGTTTTCCGTTTCTAATCTACGCTTAAGATAATTAAGAGTGCCTTTGAAGTAAGAAAACAATACCAATTTTTCATTTTTTTTGTCATTTAAGATTCCCTTAATTACTCTAATGAGGCATTTGTACTTTGAATCATTATTATATAATTCGTCATAATCGCCTAATTCTTCAATTTTGGAAATTAACTCTCTTATTATGGGGCCAACCTTTTCTGCATCACCCTGAAATCCATAATCCTCATACAACTGCTCAGATAATTTTACTGCTTTCTTTTTCCACTCATATAGTGCAGCGGGTATAGAACTTGACATCTGCCTTTGAGGAGTTGTAAGTATAAATCCTTCATACTGGTAATTATTGAGACAAAAGTCTCTCACTATTTCAGTAACTTTGTCATAGAATTGTTTTTCCAAAGAATTTAAATCAATCAAATGTAATTTAGGGTCTCTGACAACCTTTAGTTCAACAACATCTCTTCTTCTGGTTCTTGTAATAACATTACTTAACAAATTGATCTGGTCAAGTCGAGACGCAATTTCACTTCGTTTCTCAAAACTCTTCAAATCATTTTCAGAAGGAGGTTTAAGCAAGAAATTCCTTAATTGCTGATTATCACTAAGTAGTTCATTAGAAAGGGCATTCGTTATTAACTCATTAAACTCAGTTCTATTCATTTTACTACTTAGAACTGCTTCCCTTGCTTTAATTAAAGGTTCGTTTGCCTTTAAAATTTCATCGAATACATTAGGCTGATTAAATGTTGTTTCATCTACAATGTTTAATAACTGATACAAGTCATCGCTTCTCAAATGGATTGGCGTTGCAGACAGTAAAACTATATAATCAGAAACACCTCTCAATAATCGTCCTAATTTAGAAGTCTTCTTATCAGTTTTCTTTATATCTCCTAGTCTTAGGTAATGAGCTTCATCAATGACCAACATATCAATAAGTGACTCTTCGTTCTGTCTATCTAATAATAATTTTCCTAACAATGTAGTCGGTCTTTTATTATTAGAACTTTCATCGTCCCATCCTTTTGTCGGTCTCAATCCCTGCATGCTAGCTATAATAGCAAATGAAGAAAGATGATTATGTTTTGCATGTTCTAAATATGTCTTTGCTTCTCTAGCATCTACTATAACTGCATCAATATTAAATCTGCTTTTTAGTTCCCTTTTCCATTTTTCTCTTAAGAATGCTGGACATAAGACAAATAGTCTTCTAAGTTCATATCGATTTTTAAGTTCTGTCCAGATTAAGCCTGCCTCAATGGTTTTACCTAATCCAACTTCATCTGCAATTAGCAAACCATTGCTAACTGAATTTAGCATTCTAATTACAGGTTTAAATTGGTATGCATAATAGTCAGTATTGGAAACATCCATGCTATACAACAAATCCGCAAGTCTTCCATTAAGCCTAACATGCGTCAATAATTTTCTTAAATCTCTGGATTGACCAATTTTCCCTTTTTTAATTAGGTCTAACGGATGTTCTTTAACTCCCGTAACTACTTCCAGTTGATTTTCTGTAAAGTACTGATACTGATTTGTATCAAAAAAATGAATTTGCCACAACAATCGTTTCTCCTTTGTTACAGGGTCTTCTCTTGTTATTGTCGTTCCGGTACAGGTTCCTATTCGACTCGGGTTTGCAACCAACCGAACTGTCTGTCCAATACTTAGCATAAAGTTAAAAATGAGTGAATAAACAAATTACTTCTTAATAGGTTGAGTAAATTTAAGCATGTATAGATGTCCGCCAACATCTATTATTTCGAGATCAGGAATTCTATCTTTTTGTGTCTTGCTGTGATAATTATATGGATTACAAGGAATTACTATAAAACTAATATAAACAGCCAATGGATTCCCATTAGCCTACATATATTTATACATTGCTTAATAACTAAACTCGTCTTTTTTCGGTTCTTTGGATTTATCAAGCGCATCTAAGAACATTATCATGCGGTGATTCATGCTGTCCAGGAGCTCAATGACAATACCAAAGCTCAAATAAAGCATACCTGAAACTATTGATGAGAGAATAATAGCTCCGCCCGCTACGATCTTAATTAGGTAGATCTGTTCAAGGTATGGATTTGGAGCGCCCTTAAGGCTGGCATAAAGGCTTAGTGCATCGGAAATAACATATATGCCGGCAATAATGCCGATAAATATGGTTACAAATCCTAAAATCTTAAGTAATGTTTGCATAATATTTCCTTCTGCTTGTTAATTACAAAGATAAGAAAAAATCAGTGCATTTGAAAACTGTTAAAAAAGATGAATTCCAGACTGCATATGTCTGTAATCTCGTAAATGATAATAATAATTGAAAATCTGTTTTCACCTCACCCCCTGCCCCTCTCCTCTCAGGAGAGGGGTCGGGGTGAGGTTATCGAAAGTTTTCAATACTTATAAAATCCCTGCTTGGTCTTTCTGCCTAAGAGCCCTGCATCTACCATTTTCTGCTGTATTGGGCTTGGCTTATACTTTTGATCATAAAAGAATGCTTCGTATACCGATTTGGTTACGGATAGATTCACGTCAATTCCGATAAGGTCCATTAATTCAAACGGTCCCATTGCGAAGCCACCTTCCTCTTTCATAATAGTATCTATCAGCAGCGGATCAGCCTGTTCTTCGTCCATTATCTTAAGTGACTCGCCATAAAAAGCACGGGCTACACGATTAACAATAAAGGCCGGAGTATCATTGCAAACAACAGGTACTTTACCTAATTTTTTGCACAATTCAATAACAGTATATACAGTTTCATCCGAAGTAAACTCGCCTTTTATGACCTCAACAAGCTTCATAATACTGGCTGGGTTGAAGAAGTGCATTCCTATGACGCGGCCGCTATTATTCTTAACAGCTGATGAAATTGCAGTAATCGAAAATGACGAAGTATTAGTTGCAAGGATCGTATCATGCCTGGTCATTTCATCAAGCCTGCGGTAAACGTCTTTTTTCAGGTCAAGATTTTCAATCGCGGCTTCAATTATAATATCGCATTCGGATAGAGAATCAAAGTCACTTGAAGGCAAAACCAGGTTCACGGCGGAATCCTTTTGGGCAATATCGAGCTTACCTTTTTCAACCAGCCTGCCGTAACCCTTAACGATTCCTTCTTTTGAACGGACAAGAGCATCAGGGCTGATATCAAAAATAACTGACCTATAGCCGCTGATAGCCGCAGCAGATGCAATTCCGCTGCCCATTGTGCCGGCCCCAATAATGCCAATTGATTTGATTTTATCTGCTGTCATTCAATAATTAAAATAAGATTTCTTTGCCCTGCTTTGCTGATTCATAAACGGCATCAACAATTTTCATTCTGCTTAATGCTTCATTGCCATCGGAAACTGTCTTTTGATTATTCCTGAGAGAATTAATGAAGTGGCTTATCTCATATTCATATGATCTCTTGAATATATTGGCAGGCTTTTCCATTTTTAAAGGAGTAACGTTCACAAGTGTACCGTGCATTTGCTTATATATCTGCAAAGGATTTATATTCGCGCTTCCTTCCTTGCCGTAAACATTGCTGTAAAATAAGTCGTTCTCTCTGTGTAATGTCCAGCTTGCTTCTATTGTAACGGTCGAACTGTTCGCAAAACGAAGCATAACAAAAGAAGAATCCTCAACATCTTTAAATGTATGGTAGTAATTTACTGCGGAAACACTTTTTATTTTTGGGAATTTAAGTATCCATAATGCAATATCAAGCATTACAATGCCAAGATCCATAAAAACACCGCCGCCTGACTCATTTTTATTCAATGACCATTTTTCCTGGGTACTCCTTTTCTTTAGGAATCCGGTTTTAATATAGAATATTTCGCCAAGTTCACCTGCTGATACAAAGCTTTCCTGCATCATAAGGTCGGGACGAAAACGGTTATTCATTCCAACCATCAGCAGTTTTTTTGCTTTTTTGGAAGCTTCAACTATTGCTACAGCTTCATCATAATTTCTTGCAACAGGCTTTTCAACAAGAACGTTTAAGCCTTTTTCAAGACCCTTAATAGCCTGTTCTTTATGCAGATTAGTTGGTGATGTTACGAAAAGGCAGTCTGCTTCTGTGTTTGCAAGCATTTCATCTATACTTGTAAAATGATTTGTTACACCGTATTTCTGGGCTATTGATTTCAGTTTAGATTTATCAATATCACATACTCCGGCAATTTCCACATCAGCCATTTTCGAAAGGATTGGAAGATGCGCGATCTGGGCTATCCCGCCGATTCCCGATAATAATACCCTTATTTTTTCCATAATGTAATAACAGTGTTAAAGTTAAATTTCAGCAAATAAAAAAAGTCAAGTATCCCGGATCACACAATTTTTTGCTTACCGTTGCTTCCTTTCAGACCTGGCGGAGTTGGGCAAAAAACCGTTGCCCGGGACTTGACTTAAAACTCTTAAATTCATCTTGCTTTAAACAATCTATTTATGTTTAAGCTATCCCTGAACACAAAATAAATACCTGCTAAACCTAATACAATATTTGCTACCCACATGCTTAAAAACGGACTGAGCAGCTCACGGTCTGCAAGCTTCTCTCCCCCTATCAAACATGCCCAATATAATAAAAAAAATCCTAAACTCATACCTGCTGCTACTCCGAATCCGCCTTTGCGTGTAATAATTCCAAGCGGCGCACCTATCATCACAAAAACCACACAGGCAAAAGGTATTGAATACTTCTTGTAAATTTCTACAAGGAACATATTAATCTGCTTTTGGTTAGCGCGCTCGACCAGCTTCTGACCTGCCAATTTGTTCCTGTAACCCTTGAACCTGTTTGCTACAGACTGTATCAGTAGCCGGTTTTGCTTTAAAGCAGTCGTATCCAGTTTTGTTGTATCGTATTTTACTCTGCCAAACTCAAGCGCCAATTGCTGAACCTGTGTTGTTGAATTTAACTTATCAGATTCAAAGCTTTTATTAATATTTGCTATAATATTCCGCATTGAATCTGCGCTAAGCTCCCTATCGCCCCTTGACATCGCATTATCATCGGATTTGTTGAATCCAAATCCCTGAGCATCAATCGAGACAATATGCTTTTCAAATCTTATCTTCCTGTACTCACCGTTTGGATCTTTTTTATCTACCTGGTGTATCTCGCCATAATAAAGATCCAAAATTACTTTAGTGAAGTCACGCGAAAAATTTATCTGTCCGCTATCGGCAGTTAAAGTGTTTGCGTAAAGCGGATTGGAATTATCAATTATGAAAACACCTTCAAGCTTGTTGGAGTTTTCGAAAGTTTTCCTCGCCAGCAGATTATAACCGCTGATATCATCAGTGAATCTGCCCTGTTCAATCACAAATGTCGGTCGGGTCTTCTGAATATCAGTCATTAACACCCTTGTGCGGTGATTTGCCTCGGGAAGTACTTTATTGTTAAAAAGTATTAGCAAGTAGCATAATATTCCCGAAAATAACAGAACCGGAAGTATAAGCCTGATGGTACTAAGGCCCGAAGATCGCATTACAGTTGTTTCATTCGTAGATGACAAAGAACCGAAAGCCATTAGAGTGGCTATTAAAACAGCCATTGGAGCGGCAAGGGTAACCATCCACGCCAGGTTAAGGGTTATTACCTGTGTAATTACCCACCAGCTTAACCCCTTACCTACCAGGTGATCTATATACTTATAGATAAACTGAAAGGTGAATACAAAAATAACTATAAAAAAAGATATAAAAAACGGAGCAAAATGTGCCTTTAATATGTACCTGTATATTAACAATAGATAATGTGCATCTCTGCGATTTTTTAGTTATTAGCAAAGATACTAATTTAAGAGGTTTATGTTCATACCAAAAATGATATGAAAAGACAAAATCATACGTAAGTTCCGCAAGCCAAACAAGATTTGATTGAGAATCACATACTTCTTTAAAAATTGTCCTTATGACACCAACAATAATCATAAGACACTCTAAATTAGAAACATTATGGGAGGCAGCTGCTTGCTGCATTTTCGGGTATTTGGATGTCCTGCTAAGTGGTCAATTCAAAGGTAATGTTCATTTCAACAATATCATTTTTTTTGTATCTGCAAATCCATTGATTTCTAACATATAAAAATATATCCCGCTTGAGTATTTATTCATGTTGATCTCAACTTCAAATAATCCTTTTTCTTCAACGTTGTATAGAAATTTTTCTAATTCCCTTCCGCTGATATCAAGTATAATCATACTTGCAAGTCCGCTTGAAGGCAAATCGAATCTGATCCTGGTTGATGGGTTGAATGGATTGGGATAATTCTGGTAAAGCTTGATATGCTTAGGTATTTCAGTTGACCCTTGAGAAACAGGAGTTATAGAAGAGAATTTCATGATAACGGCGTCATAATTATCCAGACTTTTAGTATAACCCGTTACATAAACATTGTTATAATGATCAGTTTTAACTACATAAGCTCCATCTTCTTCATCTCCACTGCCATTGAACCTATACACCCATTGCTGCAGACCAGCTGAATTATACTTTACAGTTGCAATATCGAAATTTTGATTCAAATTATTGCTTTCACCTGTTACATAAACATTTCCATACGTATCGACTGCGATTGAATTCGCTGCATCACTCCCACCGTATGGACCAGCGTAGATTGATATCCATTGCTGCTGACCGGAACTATTGTACTTAATTGTTGTGTAATTAGTGGCAGATTGCACACTAATGCCGGTCACATATATATTACCAGAATTATCGTAGACCAAATCAGAAGCTTGATCAAATGAAAAGGCAGGTCCGGCATAGTATGATTGCCAAAGCAATACTCCTCCTCCATTGTACTTTAGAGTCATAATATCACGATTCATACTTCCGTTTCCCTTTTCACCAGCAACATATACATTAAATTCTTCATCTGTTTTAACCACAAACCCGCTTTCGCCGTTTCCCAATGTTCCAAACCTTTTGTTCCAAAGGACATCACCCTCAGGTGTATATTTAATTATTATGGCATCCCAAAGATTAACGTCCTCACTGTATCCGGTTACTACAATGTTCCCAATCTTATCGATATCAATGCTTAATCCAAAATCATCACGATTAGCAGGACCATTATATTTCTTATGCCATTTTAGATCTCCATTTCCATTATATTTCAGGGTAAACATGTCGTATTTGAGATTTAAATCAGCTCCATATCCAACTATATAGGCATTTCCAGAGTCATCAAGCGCAATTTGCGATGGCCAATCTTCAATTCCTCCAGGGTTAAAAAGTCTATGCCAAAGCAAGGTTCCGGCAGCATTATATTTTGCAATGATTACGTTATAGTTTGATGTATAAATTATTCCGGTAATGTAAATATTGCCAAAATTGTCTATATCCATGCCGTACAAACTGATTGAGCTATTAGATGTTGTATCAAATTGTCGTTTCCATACAATCTCTCCGTTTGAATTATACTTAATTAATAGTGCATTCACTTTGTTTAAAGAAATCTCAGTTGTACCTCCGAGGTAGATATGTCCCGAATCATCCAGGACTGAACGATATCCACGATCATTTAGATTATTCGCTCCATTGTAAAGTTTTAACCACTCAGGGTTAACTTGAGAATACAAACTGAAAGTGAATAAAGAAATATTTACAAGAATTAAGTACTTGATTAAAGGCATGTTAACACTCCTGTTTGAAATGTTTTGTGTATCTTACTCAAATATAAGCAAAAAAGTTTGAATCTAACTCCAACTAATTGGTCCCATAAAACTGCATTTAAACTGATCTACTATTCTATCACTTTCAACTCTTTCCCAACCTTTTCAAATGAAGATATCGCTTTATCCAGATGCTCTTTTGTATGAGCGGCCGAGACCTGCACTCTAATTCTCGCCCGGCCCTTTGGCACTACCGGATAGTAAAATCCGATTACATAAATACCTTCATCAAGTAGTTTTGCTGAAAACGTTTGCGAGAGCTTTGCATCATAAAGCATGACGGGTACTATTGGGTGAGTACCTTCTTTAATATCAAATCCAAGCTTACTCATTTCTGAGCGGAAATATATTGTATTCTCTTCAAGTTTGTCTCGGAGTTCTGTATTATTTGTAAGCAGATCAAAAACTGCAATTGATGCTCCTACAATTGCCGGAGCAAGTGAATTTGAGAACAAGTAAGGACGCGACCGCTGCCTGAGCATTTCAATGATCTCTTTTCTGCCGGTAGTGTAACCGCCCATTGCACCGCCCAGAGCTTTGCCAAGAGTACCTGTAACGATATCAATCTGGCCATGGACACCGCAATGTTCAGCGGCGCCTCTTCCGTTCTTTCCAAGGAATCCCGCCGCGTGGCATTCATCTACCATCGTTAATATGTCATATTCCTTTGCGATCTTAACTATCTCTTTCAGATTTGCAATATATCCATCCATTGAAAATACGCCATCGGTGACAATGATCATATTCTTTGCGCCTTCGCGTACTGATTCATCAAGCTTGCGCCGTAGATCATCCATATCATTATTCTTATACCTGTGGCGGGTTGCTTTGGCAAGCCGGATGCCATCGATAATACTGGCATGATTAAGCTCATCTGATATTATCGCATCTGTATCATGCAGAATTGATTCAAATACTCCCCCATTGGCATCAAAGCATGCGGCGTAAAGTATTGCGTCTTCGGTTCCGTGATAGTCTGCAATTTTCTGCTCAAGCTCTTTATGAATATCCTGTGTACCGCAAATGAATCTGACCGACGACATTCCGAATCCATGTGAATCGAGAGTTTTTTTGGCTGCTTTTATTATGGCGGGATCTGATGACAATCCAAGGTAATTGTTAGCGCAAAAATTCAGCACTTCCTTGCCGGTATCAAGCTTTATTGCTGCTCCCTGGTCAGAAGTAATGACCCTTTCGTGTTTATAAAGGCCGTCAACCTTCATGTTATCAAGCTCAACCCTTAATTTTCCTAGAAAATTGGACATATTAAATAATTAGAATTTATAAATAATTCTTCAAAGATAAAAAAATAAGTGTTATATGATTATACCAAAAATAAAGGCTCTCAATTCCTCAATTGAAAGCCTTTAACGTTTTGAATTACCTCCGTCAACGTCATATAAGGGAATAGTAAAAATTATCACATACCGTACATATCAATAACTTCCTGCTTAGTCTTGCCAAGTATTCCGAATTTTTTGCCAGCCTTAGTGAAAGCCATGAGGGCTTTTTCAAGATGATGCATTTCATGCGCAGCTGAGAGCTGTGTTCTTATCCTTGCCTGGCCCTTGGGGACGACCGGGAAGAAGAACCCGACGGCATAAATTCCATCATCGTATAAAGTCTTTGCGAAATCCTGTGAAAGTTTTGCGTTAAAGAGCATTACAGGTACTATCGGAGTCTCACCGGGTTTAATTATCAAACCTGCTTCAGTCAATCCTTTACGCCAGAAAGCAGTATTGACTTCCAGCTTATCACGCCTTTCGGTTGATCTGCTGATAAGATCAAGTACTGCGAGCGCTCCCGATACAACTACCGGAGCCACCGTGTTTGAAAACAGGTAAGGACGCGCTTTCTGCCTGCACATTTCAACAATCTCACTTCTGCCTGATACACATCCGCCGGATGCTCCTCCAAGCGCTTTGCCTAGGGTTGTTGTGATAATATCTATCTTCCCTACTACTCCGCAATGCTCATGTGTTCCCCTGCCTGTTTTTCCTATGAATCCTGATGCATGGGAATCATCAACAAATACCATTGCATTATATTTTTCGGCAAGCTCAACAATTTTATCAAGCTTGGCAAGGTCGCCATCCATTGAGAACGAGCCATCTGTAATGATGAGTCTAACCCTTTTATCCTGGTGCAGCTTTAACTTGTCTTCAAGATGCGCCATATCGGAGTGCTTGAATGTATCCTGCTGTGCTTTGCATAAGCGCATACCATCAACAATTGATGCGTGAACAAGTCTATCGGCAATCATTACATCCTGTTCGGTAAGCACAGCCTCAAACACACCTGCATTTGCATCCATACATGAAGGAAAAAGTATTGTATCCTCAGTACCCAGAAACTTTGTCAGGCGGTCTTCGAGCTCTTTGTGTATATCCTGTGTGCCGCAAATGAACCGAACCGATGACATTCCGTAACCGCGTGAATCAAGTCCTGCATGTGCTGCTTTTATTACTTCGGGATGGGAAGAAAGGCCAAGGTAATTATTTGCACACATATTAATTTCCTGTTTTTGCGCTGAGCCAATCGGAAACTCAACTTCGATATCAGCATTCTGGGGACTGAAGATAGCTCTTTCTTCCTTAAAGATCCCTAAATTCCTGAGTTCGCTTATCTGCGAACCGTATATTTCTCTTATACCCTGCGGGTAAGCCATTATATGATTCCTTCTTTCTTATTGAAATTAATTCACTCCAAATCCTTTTAGCAAAGCTATGATATTGTTAACGCTATCAAATGCTTCAGGTGTTGCCTTATCATCAGGGATTGAAATGTTGTATCTTGTTTCCAGAAATACTTTAAGCGAAACCATTGAAAATGAGTCAACGAATCCCCCGGTTATTAATGCTGTATCATAAGTAATTTCCCTGTCATCGCCATCTTCAAGGTATTCCTTTTTTACATAATCAAGAACTATATCTTTTGCGTTTTCCATTATTATATTT
>JAIOIK010000115.1 GCA_019912545.1 Ignavibacteria bacterium
GGAACCGTAAGAGTTGTAATGGATACTACCAATACTATAGTTGCAGGTTATGATGGAGCCTGTCCCGCACTTCTGCCTGCTGTAGGCAGGTGATGCGGGAATCCGTGGTCTACGACTCTTCGAGTCGAAGACTCGTAGAGGGCTATCCACTTTCAAATAGAATGTATGAAGCAAGTTCAAGCATTGATCAAAAGTACAAATTTATGGCAAAGCCACTCCTTCGGAGCAGGCAAGCAGCGCGATAAAGAAAGCGGCAATCCCCAGTTGTTAGTGTTGCCACCAACAACATATTAGCACAACACTCTCATCGCTGCTCTTTCGGTCAGACCGGGTCACAAACAGAGTGAGTGTCACTCGAATGCGAAACTTCGTTTCGCACACCGATCAGGCGATCGGAGTTACTGCGGGACTTTTGGCGGAATAGCCGCCAAGCAATATTTCCCTTTATATTATCCACTTTTTTCGATAATTTGCGTGATGCATTTACAAAATATTGTATTCATAGTACTTTTTCTTGCCGCATTTTCACTTTTTACATACAATTTACTGCGAATCCGTTCTTACCTTGTACTTGGCAGAGGCGAGAACCGTTTTTCACAGGCAGGCAATAGGATTTTAAAAGTTCTGGGAGTTGGCATCGGGCAAAGCAAGATTTTACGCGATCCCGCAGCCGGTATAATGCATGCCTTTATTTTCTGGGGATTCATGGTGCTTATCACCGCCGTGCTGGAAGCTTTTATACAGGGATTTTATTCCGGCTTTTCACTTGCAATGCTGGGCAGTATCTCGATGGTATTTTTCGCGTCGCAGGATATTTTTGGCTCGCTTGTTATACTTGCAGTTTTGTACGCGCTGTACCGCAGGTTTATTGTAAAGCCAAAACGCCTGCAGGGAGATGGCGGCACAAATGCAGATGCGGTTTTTATATTGATGCTTATAATGGGCGTAATGTTAACAATGTTTGGCGTGAATGCGACTAAATCATTTGTTCACCCCGAAAACGCTTCTTACTATAAGGCGCATTTTATAGCATCACAAATTACGCCGCTGTTCAGTACAACAAGTGCCGTGACTTTCTATAATATTTTCTGGTGGGGGCATATTTTAATTATCCTTACATTTATGAATTATCTCCCCTACTCGAAGCATTTTCATATTGTCACTTCGCTGCCAAATGTTTACCTGGCAAAAATTGGCCCGCAAACGCTTGATACCGAAGAGATAAATTTCGAAAGTGAAAATGTATTTCTAGGCGCAGGTGATATTGAACAGCTTACATGGAAGGAAATGTTTGATGGCTATGCATGTACGGAGTGCGGAAGGTGTACTTCGGTCTGTCCCGCAAATCTAACAGGCAAGCCGCTCTCTCCCCGAAAGATAATAATGGATATCCGCGAGCGTACTAGTGAAAAAGCGCCGTTGCTTGTTAACAGGGGTGAGATTCCGGCGGATGTAGAGAGCCGCAAATTAGTTTCCGAACACTATATTACTGATGAAGAGCTTTGGGCATGCACAAGCTGTATGGCGTGTGTTCAGGAGTGTCCCGTAAACATAGAGCATGTCAATCCGATAGTTGATATGCGGAGATTTTTGGTGCAGAGTGAATCACGCTTTCCTGATGAGTTAATGACGGTTTTCGGCAACATGGAAAATAACGGCGCGCCGTGGGCTTATCCGCAATCCGATAGGCTAAGGTGGACTGTAGGACTTGATGCCGCTGTACCGGTAGCCGCAGAAAAGCAGGAGTTTGATGTGCTGTACTGGGTTGGATGCGCAGGCTCGTTTGACGCGAGGTATCAAAACGTATCGCGCTCGGTAGCAACACTGCTTGATAAAGCAAAAGTGAATTACGCAGTGCTTGGCACAGAGGAAAAGTGCAATGGAGATTCTGCCCGGAGGCTTGGCAATGAATTTTTGGCGCAGATGATGATAAAGGAAAATGTTGAGACGATGAAGAAGTATAAGTTCGGCAAGATACTGGTTAGCTGCCCCCACTGCCTGCAGACTATCGGCAATGAATATAAAGCATTTGGGGGTGATTATGAAGTTATGCATCACTCAGAGTTTTTAGGGGAACTAATTCAGCAGAACAGGATTGTAATAGATGATACTAAGAAGATTGATAAGAAGATAACTTATCATGATTCATGTTACCTTGGCAGGTACAACGATATTTATGAAGAGCCGCGCAAATTAATTGAAGATGTAAATAAGGGCGAGCTTGTTGAGATGAAACGCTCTAAAGACCGCGGGCTTTGCTGCGGAGCCGGCGGCGGCAGAATGTGGATGGAAGAGAAAGTTGGCAAGAAAGTGAATATCGAGCGCACCGAAGAAGCATTGTCACTCGAGCCTGATGTAATTTCGACGGCATGTCCGTTTTGCATGACAATGCTTACAGACGGAGTTAAAGAAATCGGCAGAGCCGAAAATGTAAAGGTTAAGGATTTTGCTGAGCTGGTGCTGGAATCAAGCAGATAATATTTTAAAAGAATTCAATAATTAATAATATATTCAGGAGATAAAAATGTCTTATTTTTTTACATCGGAATCCGTAAGTGAAGGACATCCCGATAAAGTCTGCGACCAGATCTCAGACGCAATATTAGATGATATACTTTCGCACGATAAATACGGGCGCGTTGCCTGCGAAACTTTCTGCGCAACCGGCTTGGTGCTTGTTGGCGGCGAGATAACGACTACACACTATGTTGATATACAGAAAGTAGTAAGAGGTGTTGTAAAAGATATAGGTTACACAAAGGGCGATTACAGGTTTGATTTTCATTCAATAAATGTAATGAGCGCCATTAACAAGCAATCACCCGATATTGCAATGGGTGTTGATACGGGCGGAGCAGGCGACCAGGGAATGATGTTCGGTTATGCAACCAACGAGACACCCGAATACATGCCGATGGCTTTGGTTTATGCGCATAAGCTTGTGAAAAGGCTTGCTGATATAAGGAAACGCAATCTGAAGTTAATGCCGTACTTGAGGCCAGATGCTAAGTCACAGGTAACAATTGAGTACAGCGATGATAATAAGCCGCTCAGGGTTGATACTGTGGTTATATCAACTCAGCATGACCCAAGCGTTACACAGGCAAAGATAAAAGCGGATGTGATAAAGAATGTGATAAAGAAAGTTATCCCGGCAAGACTGCTTGATAAGAAGACTATATTCCATGTAAATCCCACCGGCAGATTTGAGATCGGCGGGCCGCATGGCGATACAGGTTTGACAGGCAGGAAGATCATAGTTGATACTTACGGCGGAAAGGCTCCGCACGGTGGCGGCGCATTTTCAGGGAAGGATCCTTCTAAGGTTGATAGAAGCGCGGCATATGCTGCAAGGCATCTTGCGAAAAATATTGTAGCCGCAAAGCTTGCTAAGGAATGTATGATACAGCTTTCATATGCAATAGGTGTTGCACAGCCTTGTTCAATCTATGTTGATACTAACGGAACGGGCAAAGTTGCAGATAACAAGATCGCAGCATTCATAAAGAAGAATGTGAATCTAACTCCCAAAGGCATTATGGAGAGATTGAAGCTGAGAAGGCCTATCTACAGGAAGACTGCAGCATACGGACACTTTGGAAGGAATGATAAAGACTTTACCTGGGAGAAACTTGATCTGGTAAGCTTGTTCAGAAAAATTAAATAGCAGATGAAAGATTTTCTTTTCGGTTTTTCTTACCCGTTTAGAAGTCTGAGGTTCTTTTTTTCGCATACAGTTTTAATTAAGTATTCTATCGCTCCTATGTTGATCAATTTATTGATCTATGGGAGCGTTTTTATTTTCTCTTATTCATGGTTTATGAATTCGCTGGACAACTGGCTGGGAATTGAAAATACTGAGGTTGGATTCTGGCTGAAGTTCATTCATACATTACTTATGATAATCGGGTTCTTACTTCTCTTATTTATATGTTACCTTTTATTTACAATTCTTGGCAATATAATTACAGCGCCGTTTAATGAGGAGATATCGCAGCGCGTTGAGGAGATAGTCACCTCCGGGGGTGTAGTCCATAAAATGGGCTTTTGGGAAGATGCGTACATTAGTATAAAGGGTGAAATTCAGAAACTATTGTTTTACCTTATCATTCTTCTGCTGATATTCTGTTTGAATATTATTCCGGTTGCAGGTTCAGTACTGGCTACGGCAATTGGTGTGATATTTTCATGCTTCTATAATGCACTGGATTTCCTCGACTATCCCATGACGAGGAAGAAAATGAAGTTTCGCGAAAAATTAAAAGTAACCGGCAAAGGAAGGCTTGTAACATACGGCTTTGGCTTGTCGGCATTTTTGATGATGTTCCTTCCAATAGTAAATGTATTCATGAAGCCTATCCTTGTTGCTGCGGGGACGAGTCTATATTATGAGAAGTACTATCATTCACCTGAAATTCAGGAGCAATTCCCTGCAAGTTAACAGTTTTGTATGCAAATTCTGGCATAATTTATCTGAATAGTTTTTTTTATCTTTGGTTAATCATTAACATGAAGCACTTTTCGAGCAAAGATTGCCTAATGTTTACATAATTGCAGGCTGTAACGGCGCGGGCAAGTCAACCGCAGCAAATGTGATATTACCGCAATTTCTGAATTGCAGGGAGTTTGTGAATGCTGATTCAATCGCGGCGGGGCTCTCCCCTTTTCAGCCGGAAACAGTTTCTTTCCAGGCAGGAAGGATTATGCTGGAAAGGATCAAAGAACTTATCGATCAAAAAGCTACTTTTGCTTTTGAAACAACTTTAACCACAAAGAGTTATGTTAATCTGCTTAAGAAAGCTAAAGAAAAAAGATATAAGATCATCTTGTTTTATTTTTGGCTTAACTCGGTTGAATTAGCTCTTGCAAGAATTGCGGACAGGGTGAAAAAAGGCGGACATGATATTCCAAAAGATGTGGTAATTAGAAGGTATGAAAGAAGTTTGGATAATTTGGTGAATTTGTTTATGCCGATAAGTGATAAATGGTACATAACAGATAACTCAAACGAAATATTTTGTGAAATAGCAAAAGGGCAATTCACAAAACCAAATCATATTATTAATATTGAGAAATGGAACAGAATAAATGAATACAAAAATTAATAAGACAAAAGACATCCTGGAAGAAAAATTCAGAAAAGGCTCTAAACTAGCCATTAAGAAATTAATTGAAGAGCGCAAAAAAGCAAATGACTATCTTGTGGTTTCAAGAAACGGCAAAGTAGTAAAAGTTAAGGCAAGAAGTTTGAGGTAGAAATTAACATTACTATCAAATCACTCTGCAATTTGATGCCGAGAACATATTTTAGAAATTGGATACTAAATAATTCAAATGCAAGAACCCGAAGTAAATTTAGAACTCGCCAAAACATTTGGCCTTGTTGAAGAAGAATATAACCGGATACTCGAAATTCTTGGAAGAACTCCAAGTTATACAGAGCTTGGAATATACTCCGTAATGTGGAGCGAACACTGCTCATACAAGAATTCAATACTTGAAATTAAGAAACTTCCCCGAAGCGGTAAAAGACTGCTTGTAGGCGCAGGAGAAGAAAATGCGGGGCTGGTTGATATCGGCGATGGGCTTGCAGTGGCGTTTAAGATAGAGTCGCACAACCATCCCTCAGCGGTTGAGCCCTACCAGGGCGCTGCAACAGGCATTGGCGGAATACTCCGTGATATTTTCACAATGGGCGCAAGGCCAATTGCGGCGCTGAATTCACTCAGGTTTGGAAATATCAATGATGAATCAGGAACAAGGGAGCATGCTCCATTGTCCCGGAATAATCTGGAAAGATCAAAATTTCTTTTCAAGAATGTTGTTAAAGGCATTGGTGATTACGGGAACTGCTTTGGCGTGCCGACTGTAAGCGGAGAAATTTATTTTGATGAATGCTACAGGGATAATCCCTTAGTAAACGCAATGGCAGTTGGAATAGTTAGGCACAGTGAAGTTGCTACAGCGGCGGCAAAGGGCGAAGGCAATCCGGTATTTATAGTCGGTTCATCTACCGGCAGAGACGGCATTCACGGCGCGACGTTCGCATCGGAGGAAATCTCCGAGGCATCTGAAGCAAAACGGCCATCTGTGCAGGTGGGAGATCCTTTCACAGAGAAATTACTGCTTGAAGCATCGCTTGAGCTTATTAAAAGCAGAGTGGTTGTAGGCATGCAGGATATGGGGGCCGCGGGAATTACATGCTCAACCACAGAGATGAGCGCCAAGACAGGAATGGGAATGGATATAAATCTCGACTTTGTTCCGGCACGTGAAGAGAACATGTCGGCATATGAACTAATGCTTTCAGAATCACAGGAAAGAATGCTGGTTGTAATTGAGAAAGGCAAAGAAGACACCGCAAAGAAAATTTTTGATAAATGGGATTTGAATTGCGTGCAGATCGGTACGGTTACAAAAGGTCCATTTGTGAAGGTTTCATATCAAGGAAAAGTTGTGGCAGAAGTACCGGCTAACACACTTGTGCTTGGAGGAGACGCTCCTGTTTACAAAAGAGAAAGTAAAAGACCGGCTTACCTTGATGAGCTTCAAAACTTTGATTTTGATTCACTGACTGAACCAGAGGATTACAATGAAGTTCTTTTGAGACTTCTTTCATCTCCAAATATTGCAAATAAGAACTGGGTGTATGAGCAATATGATACGCAGGTTAGAACCAATACAATTGTTATGCCTGGAGGTGATGCATCTGTAGTGAGGATAAAAGGAACAAAGAAAGCTTTGGCAATGAAGACTGACTGTAATGGCAGGTATGTTTACCTGAATCCGTATAAAGGCGGCATGATAGCCGTATGTGAGGCAGCCCGCAATGTTGCCTGCACAGGAGCCGAACCCTTGGCAATTACAAATTGCCTGAATTTCGGGAATCCATATAAACCCGAAGTTTATTACCAGTTCACCGAAGCCATCAGGGGAATTGGGGATGCCTGCAGAACTTTAAACACTCCTGTAACAGGGGGTAATGTGAGTTTTTATAATGAGTCACCCGACTACGCCGTTTACCCTACACCCACAATTGGCATGGTTGGATTAATTGAAAATATCGATAATGTCATGACATCTTACTTCAAGAATAAGGGCGATGTAATTGCAATTATCGGAACTCCGAATGAATCAAAGAAGAATTACATTGATGGACTTGGCGGATGCGAGTATGTGAAGATGATTCACGGATTAGTAACAGGTGATGCCCCGACTGTAAATTTGGGATCAGAAAAGAATCTCATTAACTGCATCATTACGCTCATTAACAGCAAATTCATAAACTCGGCTCATGATGTTTCGGATGGCGGCCTTGCTGTTGCTCTGGCGGAATCGTGCTTAATGAACAGAACCTTTCCAATAGGATGTAATGTTAATATTAAATACAGGGTTAGAAAAGATTTCGTGCTGTTTAACGAGTCTCAGAGCTGGATCGTAATTTCTTACGAAAAACAGAATGAATCTGAAATTGCCCGAATTTGTAAAGAAAAAGATATTATTCATGCAAACATAGGGGTCACAGGCGGAGATTCTATTAAAATAAATGATGATATAAAGTTGACCCTGTATAGTTCAAAAGATGCTTATTACGATTCGATAAGAAAAGTAATGGAAAATTGAAAATTTGCGGAATGAGTAAATTTTCAATTTGTATTTTCATTTTTGTTTGTTCATGCTTAGTTTATTCACAAAGTAATCCGGTTTATCAGAAGTTGAATAGTATTAAGATTTCGCATCCGGCAAACGAAAAGAATTTTAGTACTGATTTGAAAATACAGGAAAACATCTCAGACGGGAATGGACTCACATTCAGGCTTGGTGTATTAATAATAGTTTCTGCATTAAACCCAATTGTAATTTATGAAAACAAACATATCTATGTTGGGACTACCCGGGAGTTAACGCTTGGTTTTGGAAAATATACAAAGTACAGAGCATCCGTCGAGTATTCATTTATCTTCCGGAGTTTCCTGATGCACCATTTCAGGGCTTCTGTTAAGTATGATATTCAGCTACACAGATCAGTTGGCGAGTATTTCGATGATCAGTCTGTAATTTCAATCGGTGGCGGCTATTTTGCAGATAAAGAAGGAAGCGGTGTCTTTCCGGAAGTTACTGCCGGGTATAAGATCGGTGAAAAGCTTTTATTCTTCCCATATGCTAAGTTAAGGCATACTTTTATGCTGCAAAAGAACAAACCTGATATCACAGATTTTTCAATTGGCGCAATTTTAGGTTACCGTCTGTTTTAAGAGTTATTTTATTGTGCAAATATCTATAAGCATTTATGAAAAAATATTTCAGGCAATATATCATGATTATTATTCTTGTCTCGGCCTGTACATTCAATTCCTTTTCGCAATTTAAATTCAATGAAAATTATAAGATATTTGATAAAGGTTCAAGAAATTCTTCAGTCCTACCAGTATCAATTGGCATCTTAACCGCCGTATACCTGTTGAACCCGCAGATTGAATACACAAACAAGAAGATTTATGCCGGGCTCACAAAAGAATTTTCGGTTGGCTGGGGTAAATTGGGAGAGCACAGAACAGCAGTTGAGTATTCACTGATCTTCGGGGGTAACTTGCGTCATTATCTTCGGCTTTCTTATAAGTATGATTTTCTCCTAAGTCCGGGGATCCAGCCATCACATATGCTGCAGGGTACAAGTGTTATATCTTTTGGCGGGGGTTATTTTACAGATTTCAACGGAAATGGCGCATTTCCGGAGATAACATACGGCTATTCTATAAGAAACCACAAGTTTTTGTTCTATCCTCATATTAAACTCAGGCATACTTTTATGTTCAGAAAAGATAAGCCTGATATAACGGATTTTTCATTTGGAGTTATTCTTGGTATTGCGAATCCGTTTATTGATGTTGATATACAGAGAAAATATTAATAATATTAATTAGTTTATACAGTGCTGGAATATCTGCCAAAATCAGTGATAAGAATGTTCATAGAGATCTGGGGTTTGACGAACTTCGCAGGCAGATATTTCAAGGAAGTGTTCAAGCCGCCTTATGAGTTAAGGGAAACCTGGAGACAGTTCTTCCAGGTAGGCAATAAATCGCTAGGGCTGGTTGGAATAACGGGTTTCATTATTGGTTTTGTGCTTGCATTACAGGCAATACCGACTTTAGAGCCGTTTGGCGCGACTTCATTAATACCGCAAATGATCTCGCTGAGCATAATACTTGAAATTGGCCCGGTGATCTCGGGGCTTATGTGTGCAGGGAAAATAGGTTCAGGTATAGGCGCAGAACTGGGCTCGATGAAAGTTACTGAACAGATCGATGCAATGGAAGTTTCTGCATGCAATCCGTTCAAATTCCTGGTAGTTACACGGGTTACGGCTACATTGCTAATGATACCGCTACTCATTATTTATGCAGATGCTATTGCATTATTCGGCGGCTATATTGCCCTTAATCTTGTGAGTGACGTATCGCTTGGTTTATTCTTTTCGCAGGTGTTTGACGCTCTGAACCTGGGAGATATTGTTGTGCCGTTTGTTAAGACGTTTTTCTTCGGATTTACAATTGGTCTTGTAGGCAGCTACAAAGGATATAATGCTGATAGAGGAACTGAAAGTGTGGGGGTAGCAGCAAATACTTCAGTCGTTATTTCCTCTTTAATGGTTATAATTTGGGATATGATAGCAGTACAGGTATCAACAATAATATTTTAAGGCAGGAAATTGGACAGCACTGAAATTGTAATAGATCTTGTTCATGTTAAGAAATCTTTCGGTTCAGCCGAGATTCTTAAAGATATAAATCTGCAGCTTGAAAAAGGCGAAACAGTGGTTACGCTTGGCAAATCAGGTACAGGTAAATCAGTAACGCTTAAGTGTATTGTTGGGCTTATACAGCCGGATTCAGGTACAGTCATGGTTCTTGGGAAGAATGTTTTTGAACTTACATATGAAGCTTTGCAGTATATACGTAAAAAAATCGGATTTGTGTTTCAAAGCGGCGCGCTGTATGACTCGATGTCAGTAAGGCAGAATATTGAATTCCCTCTTGAAAGGAATTCAAATCTCAGCAAAGCTGATATAACTAAACGAGTTGAAGAAGTCTTAAAAGATGTAGGATTGTCATCTTCAATAGATAAGATGCCCTCTGAACTATCAGGAGGAATGAGAAAAAGGCTGGGAGTTGCAAGAACAATCGCACTTAAGCCTGAGATAATGCTTTGGGATGAACCGACCACTGGACTTGACCCGGCAACTGCAAGAGAGATCAGTAACCTGATAGTAGATATGCAGAAGAAGTACAATGTTTCTTCTATTGTTGTGACTCATGATATGGAATGCACAAAGATAGTTGCAGACAGAATTGTTGTATTGCAGGATGGCGAATATAAGCATTCCGGTACTTTTGATGAGCTTAAGAATTCTAGTGATGAATTTGTCAGATCATTTTTTGAATAATTATTAATTTAAATCATAATTTTTATGGAACCGAGTAAAAATAAAAAAGCAGCAGTAGGGTTATTCATACTTGCCGGATTTGTGCTTTTCACAGTTGCAATATTTGTAATTGGCGGAAAGGATAACCTGTTTACACCTACTTTCAAACTTAGATCAGAATTTGCAAGCGTAAGCGGTTTGAAATCGGGAAGCTCTGTAAGGCTGAACGGCATAGTAGTTGGAAAGGTTGATGCAGTAGAAATTCAGGCAGCCAACAAAGTACTCGTTATTATGACAATTGAAAAAAGCGCACAGGAATTTATAAAGAATGATTCCAGGGTAACTATCGGCTCTGACGGGCTTGTGGGAAATAAAGTCGTGGAAATTACGCCAGGAACACCCGGAACTCCAGGCGTGCTGGATAACACAATGCTTGCCTCAGATAAGCCGATCGAAGTTCAGGATATTATGGTTGGATTAAAAGAGTCAAGCGAAAATGCTTCAGATATAACTAAAGACCTTTCGGAAATAACTGCCAAGGTCAATAACGGGCAGGGCACAATTGGGCAGCTTGTTAATAATGATACATTGTACCGGAGCATTGATTCAACTTTCCGTTCATTTGCGGGATACAGCGGCCAGCTTAATGTTGTTTTCGCAAAAATAACCGGCACTGTTGATGATGTTTCTGTGGATATCGAACAGCTTGCCGCACAGATGAAAAAAATATCAACCGATATCGCAGAGATAACCGGTAAGATGAATTCCAGTGAAAGCGTTATAGGAACCCTGCTGACAGATACAGTATTTGCAAATAACATCAAGTCACTCATGAAAAATGCAAATGCGACAACAAAGAACCTTGAAAACGGTTCGTTCAGTTTTGCACAGAATATGGAGGCGCTGAAACACAATTTCCTGTTCAAAGGGTATTTTGAAGATATTGGTTACTGGAGCCAGCCTGATTGGGAAAAGAATATAGATAAAAAAGCGCTTGAGCTAAAGCTTAAGGAACAGCAGCTTCTTCAGAAAGAAAAGGAACTAAGAGAGCTTGAACAAAGATTAAGGCTTGAACAAAAAATTGAAGATACAAAAAAATAGACCTTAAATACCGATATTATCATACCTTAAAGATAATATTGCGGGTGAATTCTGTTGTTCTTCATAGTAAAAAACTCACCAAATGATTATTTTTGCCAACCTGGCAGGTAATATTTACTATGATTTCCTCTAACAATTTGCCGGAAAATAATTTCCAGTTAGAATAATATCAAATCAAACTTTACAGAAAGAAGCCTTCTTCTGCTGAAATTATAGAATTTTAAATCTAATTAACTAAACCTATGAACAAAAGATTTATTGTCTTATTGCTTTTTGTTTTATTTGCAGCATCATTCACTTCAAAAGCACAAGTTCAGTTACATAACGATGGTAGATACCCATATACGACAGTAGATGGCGACCCGACAAGATCAAGAATATATAAGCTGAATAACGGATTGACAGTTTTCCTGACTGTTTACAAGAATGAGCCCAGGATACAGACATATATACCAATAAGGGCGGGGAGCAAGAACGATCCTTCTGATGCAACGGGACTTGCTCATTACCTTGAGCATATGCTTTTTAAGGGCACCGATAAATACGGCTCAAAAGATTATGAAAAAGAAAAGCCGCTTGTTGATGAAGTAATAAATCTTTTCGAAGATTACAGGGCAACAACAAACGAAGATAAACGAAAAGAAATTTATCGTATGATAGATAGTGTTTCCGGTCTTGCCTCGAAGTATGCAATTGCTAACGAGTATGATAAAATGATGAATGTCATTGGGGCTAAGGGCACGAACGCATACACATGGATCGAGCAAACGGTTTACACTAACGATATTCCCGCCAACCAGCTTGAGAAGTGGTTGATAATAGAATCCGAGAGATTCAGAAACCCGGTCCTCAGGCTTTTCCATACTGAGCTTGAAGCCGTTTATGAAGAAAAGAATATCTCTATGGATAATGATGGTGAAAAAGCATGGGATAGATTGTTTTTAGACCTGTACCCAACCCATCAATACGGCACTCAAACAACTATCGGCACAATAGATCACCTTAAGAATCCTTCAATGAAGAAAGTGATGAATTACTTTAATACTTATTATGTGCCGAACAATATGGCAATTGCGCTATCCGGAGATCTGGACCCTGATAAAACTATTGAGCTAATTGATAAATACTGGGGGAGCAAGCCTGCGGGAGTTGTGCCGGATTACATTCCGCCTGTAGAGAAACCAATTACAAGTTTGATAGAACGAGAAGTAACAGGTCCGGATGCAGAGTATGTACTTATCGGCTACCGCTTTCCGGGTGCCAATACAAAGGAAAATGACCTGGTGACAATGGTTGACATGATACTTTCTAACACCGGCGCCGGTTTGCTTGATCTAAACCTGAATCAGAAACAAAAAGTGCTCTCATCGTCATCATCTTTAATGAGCTTCAAGGATTATTCCACTCATGTAATTTCAGGCAATCCCAGAGAAGGACAGTCACTTGAAGAAGTTAAGGCTCTCATTTTAGAGCAAATCGAGCAGATCAAAAAAGGTGCCTTCCCTGATTGGCTGCCCTCTGCAATTGTGAGTGATCTGAAGTTATCCCGCATTAAGAGTTTTGAGAGTAACCGTCAAAGAGCGGGTGCACTTGTAAACGCATTTGTTAAAGGTGTGCCATGGGAAGATGAAGTTGGAAGGCTTGAGAGGCTTTCGAAAATTACAAAACAGGAGATTATTGATTTTGCCAATAACAATTACAGCAATAATTATGCTTTGGTGTATAAGAGGACCGGAGAAGATAAGAATGTTCAGAAAGTGGAAAAGCCTGCGATTACTCCGGTTGAGGTAAACAGGCAGGATAACTCACCTTTTTTGGCTGCTATCTCTGAAATGCAGGTCGAGGATCTGAAGCCTGTCTTTATAAATTTCAGTACAGATCTTTCAAGATCAAAGTTAAACAATGATGTACCGTTTCTATACAAAAAGAATGAAGAAAATGAATACTTCAGCCTGAGTTTTGTTATAGATATCGGATCTGATAAAGAGAGGAAAGTACCGCTTGCTGCATCATATTTTGACTATCTGGGGACATCCAAATATACCGCCGCTGAACTTAAACAGGAATTTTATAAGCTGGGATGTACATACAGCATTAGCTCCGGCGAAGATGAGACAGTAATTAACTTAAGCGGCCTTGACGAGAACTTTGAGAAATCTTTCGAATTACTTCAAAGCGTACTTGCTGATGTTCAGCCGGGTAATGAAGCTCTGAAGAATTTGATTTCTGATATTCTTAAAGTAAGGACTGACAATAAACTGGATAGAGATAAAATACTTTGGGATGCTATGTGGAGCTATGGAAAATATGGTTCAAAATCATCATATACAAATATTTTATCTGAAAAAGAACTTAAGTCGTTAGATCCGGATGAATTGATAACTATTATTAAGAGCCTGCCGGGATATAAACACAAAGTTTTGTATTTCGGGCCGAAGGATAATGTTACAATTTCTGCCAAACTTAACCAGCGGGGCAATCAGGCTGCCACAGGCTTGTTGGAGCCTCCTAATGGCAAAGTATTTACAGAAAAACCAACTGCTCAAAACACAATTTATGTTGTAGATTATCCTGAAATGGTACAGGCAGAGATTTTAATGCTTTCGAAGAAAGATAGTTACAGCAAAGACCTTGCTCCTTATATTTCTATGTACAACGAGTATTTTGGCGGCGGCATGTCAAGCATTATTTTCCAGGAATTAAGGGAATCCAAAGCGCTTGCTTACAGCACATTTTCTTCATTCAGCACACCTTCAAAGAAAGATGAGTCATTTTACAATATTGCATATATCGGAACGCAGGCCGATAAGCTTACTGAGGCAATGGCCGGATTATTCGGCATTCTTAACACAATGCCTGAGAGTGAAATTACTTTCAGCACTGGGAAAGATAATCTTATTCAGAAGATTCGCTCTGAGAGAATTACCAAGGCGGCGATCCTGAACAGCTTTTTGGCTTCGGAAAAAATGGGGCTTGATTACGATATCAGGGAAGATATTTTTAATAAAGCTTCCGGCATGACAATCGAAGATGTAAAAAGATTCCATCAGAAAAATGTTAAAGATTCTAAGTACAATATTCTGATACTTGGCGATAAGAAAAAACTGGATGTGAAATCACTCGAGAAATACGGTAAAGTAAAATTCCTTAGCCTAGAAGAGATATTCGGTTACTAGTCATTTCGAATTTAAGCAATCCCGGGTAATTGAAACATTAACCGGGATTTTTTTATTATAGAAGTACAAAGAAAATCTATATAGGACTTATACAATCTAATAGGACTTGATTAGTCCTATATTTATTATTAAGTTTGCTAAATCAAATAAAACAAAAATGGAAAAAAACTTCGTAGCAATAAATTATATCTCCTGCAAAGATCACTATAAAGGGCGTTTTGAAGAGCTTTTTGCAACCCGTGCCGGGGCAATAGACCGTCTTCCGGGTTTCAAGAATATGGAAGTACTGAAACCACAGGATGGCAGTGATTACCTTATTGTGAGCCATTGGGATAATGAGGAGAGCTTCAAAGGATGGACGAAGTCACCTGAATTCATTGAAGGTCATAAACGCGGATTCGAAGATATCAAACTGGCAAAAGAAAAAGGCGAAGAACCGCCGATGAGCTCAAGTTTTAAGACATATGAAGTTATTGCCAGATAAAAACTCAAAGCTCAGGATTTGGCTGAAAAAGATCGGAATTGCAGGATTTTTATTTTTTCTTATTAAGGGGTTATTGTGGCTATTGGTGCCAACTATCATTACTTATTTCTCAGTTAAGTAGTATGAATCAGTGATTTAATGACTCAGTTTGTTGAAAACTGACCAAAATCTTATGTGCTTATGATATAAGTCATACTATTCTATGACGACTATATTTAATTTTGTATCGATTTTAAAATTCAATTAACTAATTAAACTTTAACATATCAAAGAAATAATCAATGAAAAAGACATTACTTAAACACCTGACCCTTTTTGTTTTTGTGGCTTTTGTTGGCATTCTAATTAATAGCTGCGGCGAAGATACAATTTTAAATACAGGCAATAATCCCCCCGACACTTCATGCGCTGATACCAGTATTACCAACTTACATATTAAGGGAAGAATCACATTTGTTGATACAAATTTTGTGAGATCGGGAGGCATCTACCTTATCTCTGCTTATCCAAGAGGCGGATGGCCCCCAATGGGCGGCCCAATATCTTATGATACTGTAAGGGTTAGCGGAAATACACTTGAATACTGTTATGATCTTGGAGGATTTCCGTCATTAGATACAACATATGTTTTATCTGTTGGATTCAGAAAATCGACAGGCGGACAAAGTCCGATAATGAGCGTCTATGGCTGCGATACCTCACATTCAACTTCATGCTGGTTAGCAAATCCGCCAACAGTCAGAATTAGCCCAACGAGCGGTGCAAGATATGTAAATATGATTAGCTGGTCAGATACTACGAAAAAAGTATATTAATGAACTCATTTTCTCAATTGTACAGAACTTTGAACAGCACTTTACTTAACACAGGTAAAGTGCTCTGCTCATTAATGATCTTAGTAAGTATTTGTCATGCAGAGAATAAGTCGGCCCATATAAAAGGCAAAGTTATAGATATTACAAATGACGGTTTGGTTAGCTATACGAAGATCTGGCTGGAATCACAGGATAATAGTACCAAATACCACGCAGAAACAAACTCTGACCTGATAGGAAATTATGAATTTAAATCTGTCCCTGCAGGAAGCTACAATATGACTGCAGCACGGCTTGGTTATGAAAAAGAAGAGATTTCGGGTATAGTTCTAAAACCGGAGGAATCCAAGAATGTAAACATATTCCTCACACCGGTTAATATTGAAATTGATAAAATAAATGTTACTGCGACGAAGACAGAGTTAACTCTGAAACAAACTCCATCATCAATTTCTGTAATAAGCTCAGATGAAATAAAAAAAAGAAATCCATTAACTTTCGATGAAATCCTGGGCGATATACAGGGTGTTACTGTATTCAAGACAAGCGGAATCAACATTCAGAGCCTTTCAATCCGCGGTTCAAGCGATGTGGCCGGCGGCGGGATCGGAAACAGGGTTCTTCTGCTTCTGGATGGAAGGCCTTCTTTAACAGGTGATTCCAAAGGAGCGCTTTGGTCATTAATACCAATTTCTATCATAGATAGGACAGAAGTTGTAAAGGGAGCATTTTCTTCTCTTTATGGCTCAAGTGCAATCGGCGGTGTTGTTAACGTTATAACAAAAAAGCCAACATACAAATCGTTTACCAGTATTAACACAAACTTCGGATTTTACGAAAAACTGAATGATAGTTTAAGGTTCACTAACGGATTAAGATCATTCAGCGGATTTGATCTGTTGCATAGTAATACGTATAAAAAGCTTGCTTACATGTTCAATTTCAATTTTAAGCAGAATGACGGCCATGCAATGCAGACAGGTTACCAGTTTTACAGCGGACTGGCAAAAATCATGTACGACGTAATTAATAACCGTGACCTTGAAATTACACTGCAATACACAAAATCAAAAAGTGACTTCCCTCATTACTGGCGTAAAGATCCGGGAGGATACTCAATGCCATACCGGGTAGCTGATTATTACATCGGTGATAAGATCAATAAAGAAACAATGAGTTTTGATGCGTTTTATACTGCGATACCGGGAAAGAAGACAAAATACACTTCAAGATTTTACTACTATAAGCTTAAGAGCATATCATATTACAATCCTAAGAACCCGGTAACAATACAGTTTTCTCCAGATCCGGCAAATGGACTGGAAACGTTCATTACATCATACAATTTTGGGAACATTTCGCAGTTTGATTACGAGGTATCGCAAAGGAATTATCTCATCATTGGAACTGATCTGCAATGGAATGTAGTCCGCTCTGATCCGGAATCTATCCTTTACGGTAATCAGCAGATGAATAATTTCGGCGCATTCATACAGGATATGCATAAGATAGTTAAAGATAAAAAAAATAATACTATCATATCCACAACTGCCGGAGCAAGAATAGATTATAACAAGTTTGTAGGTATGAATCATTTCATTCAGTTAAGCCCTAAAATATCATTGCTTTACTCACCGCAGACAACCGTGGCATTACTTGAAAATACTTCATTCCGCTTTCTTGTTGGCAGAGCTTTCCGCGCTCCCTCAATTGCAGAGCTTTATTTTAAGAAAGAGCTTTTTGGCGGATTTGATTTCATTTTCAATCCTGAGCTTAAGCCCGAGGAAATGATATCCGCAGAGATCGGCTTCCGCAAGCAGTACGATAAAAGATTCACACTCGACGTTTCCGCATATATAAATGAATATGATAATCTTATACAGTATGTAAATATCGGCGGCGGGATTTACGGACCGTTCCAGGTTCAGAATATTGCCAAGGCGCAGATAAAAGGCCTGGAGTTTTTGATTGATTACAGCTCAGGCTTTAATATTCTTGAAAAACCTTTTGGATATTCATTTGGATTCAATTACAGCTTAATTGATGCAAGAGATCTTTCAAAGAACAGGAAGAATGAATTCCTGCCTTACAAACCAAAGCACATCATAAACTTTTCAACCGATCTGAGTTATTCAGGATTTAATTTAAACCTTACGGGGAAATACCAAAGCAAGATTGATGAAGACCTGTTTTATAAGCTTGAAGAACCGGACGAATATTTCTTATTGGATTTGAAGTTAAGCAAATCGCTTTTTGGCCAGGCAACCGTTTTTGTTGCTGTGAATAATCTGTTCAATATCTCTTACCAGGAGCTTGAAAGGACACAAGCACCAAACCGCAGTTTCAATTCAGGCGTGAGAGTAGAATTTTAACATAAAAAAACAAGGAGCTGTTGCTCCTTATCAATAATGCTTAAGTACACGGCACTCAAAGACATTTAAATATGAAGACATCTAATGTTTAATTAATTCTCTTTTATTGTGACGTCAGGTATTTACCTGAGGAGCGTCAG
>JAIOIK010000116.1 GCA_019912545.1 Ignavibacteria bacterium
TTGTAATCGTGATTCGTCCAGCTCATTGGGGCTAAATCCGGCACAAAAAAGCTCAATAAAATCCTGTGATATAATATACCAGAGAAACTGCGAAATTATCATGTTCGTACTTTTTGTCTTGATACAAAAAGTACCAAAAAAATCAAGGCTGATGAAAATTACCTAAAATTATCTTCGCTTCACAGGAAAATAACTCATTCCGGCTTTCGCCGGAACTCAGACAGATTTTCCTGTGCTGTCTCTGCTCAAAATTTCTTGACGGCAATTTTCATAGGCCGCTAAAAATCAAAAGCATCATCTTTTGTAAACGAACTGCTCCGAAGGAGCCCCTTTCGGGGCTGGACTATCCGGCAGATTAGGGCATTTTTTTTAATGCGCTGGACAGGTGTTTTGGCGATTGCGGAGCGGAATCGCGGTCAGTCCGGCTCATTGGGCCAAATCTGGCACAAATAAAACAGGGTGATATCCGTTTAAATGGAAATTGCGAAAAACCGCTACATTATGCGATAAGCATAATGATTGAATATAATATATGGCAAAAGCATATGCAAGGGGAAAAGTCCCGCCTGCGGGGGCTAAACCCCCATCGTTGATTGATGTGTAAAGAGGTTTCAGGATTAATCTTCGTTTGTCTGGACTGCCAAAATCACATCTCCCTCCACGAGTCAACAGACTTCGAGGAGTCGTTGACCTTTGTGTATAAAGGGGGGAAGCCCCGATGTACATCGGGGCAGGGGCCTGCCTGACGAAGCCGGAGCAGGCAGGGGTTCACTTTTTACTTGCACAAATAACTAAAATTATATATGTTTGTCTTAGGGGTTTCTCCCATTGCATAAATGGGAGATTCCCTTTTTTTGTTTAGAAGCAGAAATGAAATATAAATAGTATTATGAATTTCTTTAGGAATAACAAATATATTGTAGGATTGCTGGCATGGTGCGCTATAACTTATTCTGCACTTGATATCAAAAGAGATCTAAATGATATATTAGAAAAACAGAATACACACATTGAAAAAACTGTAAAACTTGAAGATATTGGAAATCAGATCTTGCATGAAGTAGATGATGAAGTGAATATTGATGACAAAAGCACAGAGTTAGCAAGAAAGATTTTAAAAGATACTACTTTTATGAAAGCCGTTACCGGGACCGTTGAGAGTATTATGAACAAAACTAAAATGCCTGATACTACTGTGACTGAAACAAAGAAAAAAAACCAAAAGGAGAAATAATATGGGAAGAACAGTAACGTACTCTAAGAAGAACCTGGTATCACGCCACCGCGGTACACTGCCGATACTCCTCACATGCCCGCATGACGGCGGCGAGACTCCCGCAAACGTAAGGGAAAGAACCAAAGACCGCACTCCCGACGACTGCACAGGCGCAAATAAGTTCAAGGCCGGCCGTGATGTTGCCCTTGCTGAAATTACAAGGCGGGTGGCGCAGCGGATGTACGAGGTGTGGGGCGAATCACCCTACGTTGTCATAGCTGAGTTCAGCAGGAAGTACATTGACGCTAACCGGCCTTCACGCACTGCAAATAATAACTGCGCTTTTGTGGATAAGGACGCGCGCAAGTTTTATGATGAATACCACAAGCGCATCAGGATATACACTGACCACATCCTCACTAACAATACCACCGGATTCCTCTATGATATGCACGGAACGGGTACTATCGAAAGCGACCCGGCGGATATTTATATAGGCACCAAGAACGGCGATACACTGCTTACCGGGTTTAACCGTGATGACCTCTTTAAAAGAAGGGGGCTTGTTGGGCTGCTGCAGGCTGCAAGGTATAACCTGGGGATATTCGGTGAAGTGTTCAAGTTCACCATTTCTCCCGCAAACGCCTCTACAACCGAAACGGGACAGGTTAACGGCGGCTTTACGGTAAAGCATTACTCAGACCGGCTTAATTGCATCCAGCTTGAGGTTGCCTCGCCCATGCGCAATGACGGCGGGAAGAAAGATATTTTAGTGGAAGACCTTGCCTATACGCTTGTGAACTTTACAAAGCAGTATACAGGATTGTAATACTTAGGGGTTTCTCCCATTGCATAAATGGGGGATTCCCTTTTTTTGTTTGAAAGATAAATTAATAATGAATTAAAACACTGAAAGGAATATGGCATGAATATTGAGAGAGAAGCAGAAAAATACATTTTTGCAAAAAGCAACGAAAATGATACCCATATTTTGTGGGTAAGAGCGGTTGATAGCATTAAAGAACTTAATTTATCGGGTATGGACTGTGAAAATGGAGTAGATACTTTTGGAGATTTATATAGTAAAGATGAAATAATAAAAATGATAAGGGAAGACTTACTTATATGTACTGCTTATATTGATAAACAATCAGGTAATTGGAAAGAAGGAAATGAAGTCAGTATCTATGCAGATAAATTCATAAGGTCAGATAAAGACAGAACTGAATCTGATAATCTGGGTGAATTATGTGACTTTGATCTCTTCAGTTGAAGAAAAATGTAAACGAGTTAATGGTTTCTCCAATTGCATAAATAGGGGAAACCCTGTTTTTGTATGGACACGAAAGCACTAAATCCAGATAATCTTCTAGAGAGAGTCTATGAAAATTCGACTTTGGCAAAAGATTAATAAATAACGTTTAATTTAAAATAAGAGTGATGGCTAAAAAAGAAAAAACACCCAACTATTCAGATACTGAAATAAGAAAACTAATGCTCCAATTTTTTTATGATAAGAATAAGAATGCGACAAGCATCATAGGTAAAAAGTCAGGTGCTGCAAATACAATAAGTGTGATTAGACGAGAGTTAAAAGAACACTTTGGACTAAAAGCTCAACAAGTTGTAAGTAATCTTACTTATCTATTAAGTCAAGGTTGGATTGAACCTAAGGAAGTTGGCAAGGCTTTTTCAACACCAAAAGGTTCAGTTGTACCTTCAATAACTACATATTATGTTATAACAGCAGCAGGAATTGATAAGATTGATGGGCCAACTGAATTTACACCTAATAAATTCGCTGGTATAAAAATTGAAGCAACTGGACAAAACATTATTACTTTAGGTGACGGTAATCAGGTAAATTCAAAATTTGAAAATGTTGGCAATGCCCTAAATGATTTAAAAAATGCAGTCAAAGATAATACTGTGATAACAGAAGAGGACAAAGTTGACATCGTGTCAGACATTGATAGTATTCAAGATCAACTTGCAAAGCCTAAGCCAAATAAAACGGTAATAACTACACTATGGTCAGGATTGGGAAAACTTGCTACAATAGAAGGAATTATGGAATTGTATCAGAAGGCAGAACCATATGTTAGAAATCTACTTTTGTAAGTGTAACTACTCAAAATGTAAAATAAGAGAATTGCAGAAGTTTAGTCATGAATTAGTAATGAATATTAAATATTGATTTACAGTCTTCTCTGAAATCTTTTGGAGTATCTTTATTGTAAAGCCAATAGCTTGTTATCTCTTTAATCTTTTCTAAACTAATATAATTACAATCAAGCATACATTTAAGTAAACCCAATGAGTTCATTATCGTAATATCGAATTCGGAAGCGACTTTGAGCATGTCGCTGTCATCTGTAACCAAGATGTATCCAAATTCCAAGGCAGTAGCAAGATATTTAATATCTACTTCGGAAACAGTCAAGTAGTTTTCTCTGGAGAATAATCTAATATATTTGATATATTCGAAAATTGCGCCAACATTGGTTTTGCTAATTTTCAGAACATGTTTTCTATTCTCAACAAATTCTGCTTCGTAAACCCAGGGAAATTTATTCTGTAGGTTTGAACTTTTTTTATATTCACTTTCCAGTTCTTTTAATATAAGAATTATGTATCTCTCATCTCCAAAATAGACATTTAACAGCGGATGAATGCTTTGAGCTAAACGAAAATAGCTGTTTGTGTCGATTAGTAATATTTTCTCATTTGCTTGTAAGGGCATAATATATGTTTTGAGCATCCATGAATGAAATATCTAACAAATGTTGTACGAATGTAGGCATCGAATGCTCAGTATCTAGGTAGGCTTTTAAGAAAACAAAAAAAGGAAAAGGGAATTTCTTGTTAACAAAATTAATGTATTCTTCAGCAGTTGGGTTGTCAGTCTTAAACAATTTTGTAGATACAGTAGGGAAGTAAGTGTTAAATTTAGAGTTAAACTTGAATATTAGATCTTTCAGATTAGGGAAGTCCAATTCGTAATAATTCACGTATTCCATTAATTGGTAATACACTGAAAGTGGTGCAATCGTAAATTCTTTACCTTTTTCGATTATTAAGTGAATCTGCTTCCTTATGTCTTTCTCTTCAATTATCTGTTTATGTAAAATTTGTACTTGAGATTCAGGAAACAATAAAGCACCTGCAAAACTATCACAAAATTTTTCTCCTGCCTCACCATTTAGATCTGGTGCTAATACATGCCCTAGTTCGTGAGCCATCCAGAATTTAAAATCATATAATTTGGTATTCAAATTAATGTAAATCCAAGTAGACATAGATTCAGACAGGAATATCCTTAGCGCATTTGCATGCCTTGGATTAGTTTTCCAAAGAACAGGAATAATGATAGAATTATATCTATGGAAAATAGCAACTAAATCATTGAAGTCCAAAATGTCTTTATTTATCCCAAATTCCAACTTTAGGGTAGTCACAATCTCATTAAGGTACTTATAGTCTGATTTTGGATGTTGTAGTACTGGAGGTTTCGTTGTAATGTTTAGTGGGAAATATGGTACAAGTTTTTCAAGGGTTTGTGCCATTTCAAGAGCGAAATTCAAATCGGCTTCTTGGATCTTCGAATTTGCTTTTTTTCTATAATGAACGAGGGGTCGCTCTAAGAATTCAACATTCATTATCTCTTCAAAAGACAAGTCTAACATTTTTGCAAGTTTCACTAACTTACCTGCCGAAGGTAGGTTTTCTGCCTTAAACCATTTCGAAACAGCTTCTCTTGAGACTCCAAGTAATTCTGCAATACGAGACTGATTAGAGCCAATTTCCATCAATCTCCGGCTTATTAACTGAATATTAAGAACCTTGTTTACTTTCATTATGGCAATATAATAAAGTTGTCAACAATTGTCAACCTAAATTCTCATGAAATAACAAAATTTGCCAAAATTTGAGAAATATTGCCAATATATTCTTCAATTCTTTTTCTTTTGTAAACTAATATATATGAAGGATGATGAACCGGTATATAAATTGTGTCATCAATTTTGAAGGTTTCATAGTTGAAGTTGTCATTTAATTTTGCTTTTGTCAAATTGATTATTTTTGATACAAAATCTATTACTACTTTTCCCAAGAGAATTACAATCTTGGGTTTGCCTTTTCTTATCTCAAAATCCAAATTTGAGTAACATTTGTTCATCTCTGCTTTATTTGGGTATCGAATCTTATCGTTATCAAGCGGTAAGCATTTTACAAGATTGGTTTTGTAGAAACGATATTGTTGATTGCATTTCTCAATTTCTGAAATCAATTTACCTGTATTTGTTCTTGGTGACAGAGGAGTATCGGATTTAACATTGTTAACTTTTACTGCGGATAGGCCAACCCAAAACACTTCAGCATTTATAGATTTATCTAGAAGCGGTTTTTGGTTTGCACATAGATTACAATTTCGACATGATTGAATTTCTTTTATCGATTTCATTTGGATAATTGTTTTCATATATTTTCAATGGTGTTAAATTAGAAGTCAAATAGATATATTTATGTACAGTATTAATATCTTCATCAGACAGATTGCCGCTATGAAAATTAAATTGTATTCTGCCGACTAACTCTGAGAGCTTTTCATTTGGTTCTGTGGTTACTAGCTTATCAACTTGTTCTTTATCGCTAATAATTTTATGGTAAAGCTCTGTACCGTGATATGGCCTAAATTGAAAGACGCTTGTTCGAAATTGTACGCCATGTTTTACAGATTCTTCTTTTAAATAACTTGCGAGATCATAGGTCATTTTGAAGTCTTCTTCATTTTCACTTGGAAACCCAAATATGAAATATGCTTTTACAGAAATACCTACTCTAAATAAATTTGTTAAATTTAGTTTAATTAAGTCAATATCGCTGGTTTTGTGGATCTGTTTCAAAATTTTTGGGGAACCAGATTCTATTCCAATAAATAGTTCGGTACACCCGGAATGTTTCAATTTTTCTAGTGTTTTGAGATCAACTCCTTTAAAAGTCTGTACATGTGCCATTGTCCTCCATTTAAGTCCAAAAGTGCTAAAAACGTTTATTGCTTTTTCTATTGTTCCTTGGTTCTTTAGGAATAGGTCATCCAAAACTCTAATCGATTGCAGACCAGGGTATAAAGCTTTGAGATGTAGGACTTCTTTTATGATGCTTTCTTCGCTTTTTTCACGTATAGAAAACTGTTTGTTCAAAGAACTTGCTGCTGCACAAAAAGAACAATTGTATATACAACCTCTACTAGTTATAATATTAGCCTCTGTAAAGCCAAAAATATGTTTTGTCGGCTCATTTTTAAAAAATGACCGATCCAATAATTCGTTTGAAATGTCATTAGCAAAGTAACTAGATTCTTTGTCGACGACAAAGAATCTCCTTTTTTCAATTGCAAATCTTGGATTCTCTCTAAGTTTGTTGGTCACAAGATCATTAATGATGAATTCACCGTCACCATGAATTACATCAATTTTATTCTGTGTTTTCCAGCAGAATATTTTTTCATATAAATCCAGAGTGGATAACCCACCAATAACTATGTTAGTCCTGCACTCTAAGGATTCAAGCAAATCTTTTACAATCAAATAATTGGTTGAGAAGATATTTATGCAAAGGAAGTCTGGGTCAAAAATCAATATTTTAGTCTTAATTTGTTCAATTGTCAATTTATCGGCAACCGAGTCAACTAGCTCGACACAATGTCCATTATTTCTTAAATTGGTCGCAATTAATGCTAAGCCTATTGGTGGCAAAGAATCTTCATCGTAGAGTTCATTATTCTCTCTAAACAAGGGTGAATTAATTATTAAAATTCTCATATAAACATTGACATTATCATTAAATTAAAGTCTACTTAAACTTGAAATCTCTGTTGTACTTAATTTCCTGGCTAATCCCCATGCGAGTTCCCAGATATTATTATATAGTGCGCCATTAGAATTTGCTGTATCTGTTTCAATAATCCTATATAACCCTTTCTTGACTTTTGTATATATTAGTAATTTCGTTACACCCTGGATAGTCTTCAGTCTTCCCCTTATGAATAAATCTGCTTTTTTCGGGTCATAATATCTTATTTCAACATTCTTGAAATCGTTTAGGATTTTGCCATACCTTATGTTATCAGTTGTGTTTTGTGGCTCGGAACACAAAATCAGAACTTTGTTAAATCCTAGAGATTTTAAACATATATATTGCTTATTCAAATCCATTTCACCAGGCCCATTTCCGAAGAAGTTTAAATCTCCACCAAAAAGCTTTATTTCTTGTTTATCTGAATTTTCAGTAAAACTGTTTATAACTGGATCAATCTCTTTAATGTTGAATATGTACTTAATCACCAAGTATTTTTTACATAATATGAAAAAAGTAATGCTCGAAATTATTGAAGACAAATATATAATCTTGGCGATTAAGGAAGAATCATAAAGATCAGTCCAATAAATGAATGCAGAAATTATGGGGAAAATGAATAAAATTGCAGAAAAAGAGTAGAAATAATAGACTAGGTTAGAATTCTCTTGTTGCGAAAAAATCTTGTTCCTTAACACACCAAAAATAACACCAATGCTCAAGAATATTGAAGAAAACAATATGGTAAGAACTTGACGGAATTCCATAAATTAACTAAGTTTAATTGTTTAACTCAGACTTTAATAAATTACCATTTTTAGATTAAATTTGAAATATTGAAAAATTTACTATCTTAATAATTTAGTCATGTAATATGCCGGTTATTTTACAAAATTTCCATTTCGCCCTTAAATCTTTCCTTAATTATCAGTATTTTCGCACTTATGCTAACAAAACAACGTACAATAGCCAAAGAAGTGTCAATATCCGGTATCGGGCTGCATACCGGCAATAAGAGCAATATGACATTCAAGCCGGCGCCGGTTGATCACGGCATCCGCTTCAAGCGGGTTGATATGCAGGACTCGCCCGAAATACCCGCAGATATCGATCACGTTACGGATCTATCGCGCGGCACTACAATTGCCGTTGGCACAGCCGAGGTTAAAACCGTCGAGCATGTGCTTGCCGCTATAATGGGATCGGAGATCGATAATTTAATTGTTGAGCTTGATACCAACGAGCCGCCCGTTGTGGATGGCAGCGCAAAACCGTTCGTTGACCTCATCACCCAGGCCGGCTTTGAAGAGCAGAGCGAGCCTAAGGATTACCTCGTCATCGAAAATACTATCCACTACCGCGCTGCTGAGGGTGAAGTTGATATTGTTGCTTTCCCGCTGGATGATTTTAAAGTTACGGTGATGATCGATTACCGCAATCCCGCGCTTGGCTCGCAATATACATCGCTGTTTAATATGAGCGAGTTTGCCACGGAGTTCGCTCCCGCGCGCACATTCTGCTTCCTGCATGAAGTGGAAGACCTGCACTCCCAGGGGCTTATCAAAGGCGGCAAGTTTGATAATGCCGTGGTGATTGTCGATAGGGACCTTTCCTCCGGTGAGCTTAAAAAGCTTATGGATACCCTTGGCATAAATCAAAGCGTTGTGCTTGGCCATAACGGCATACTTAATAATACACAGCTTCGCTTCCCAAATGAACCCGCGCGGCATAAAGTTGTTGATCTTATCGGCGATATGGCGCTTATCGGCGCGCCAATTAAGGGGCATATCATGGCGGCAAGGCCGGGACATAAGCATAATATTGAGTTCGTTAAGATGCTGCGCAATCTTTACAAGCAGAATAAGCTTAAGATGAAGTACCACCTGAAGAAGACAAGCGACGTGATACTTGATATCAATGCCATCAAGAAAATGCTGCCGCACCGCTACCCGTTCTTACTGGTGGACAAAGTTGTTGACCTTGAGCACGGCAAGCGCATAGTCGGCGTGAAAAATGTTACGGTTAACGAGCCTTTCTTCCAGGGGCACTTCCCGCAGAAACCTGTTATGCCCGGCGTGCTGATAATTGAGGCAATGGCGCAAACAGGCGGACTTCTTCTGCTTTCGTTCTTCGATAGCTATGAGGGCAAGATGGCGTACTTTACATCAATAGATAAGGCGAAGTTCCGCAAGCAGGTTATTCCGGGCGACCAGTTGTTTTTTGATGTTGAGGTGCTTGACCGTAAGCGGAATATATTTAAACTCAAAGGTAAAGTATATAAAAATTCGCTGGGCGGCGAGCTTGCCGCAGAAGCTGAGTTCATGTGCGCGATTGTTGATGAGAAGGTGTAGAAGAAGGAAAAAGGCAATCCCGCCATTGCGGGATTTCGATCAAGCATGGCTTGATCTCAAAAGTAAAAAGGCAGAAAAGAACAAAGGGACGCTGAATGGCGTCCTTTTTTTTTATTCGTAACCCACCCCGTCATTGCCTTCAGCAATGCCACCCCTCCCAAGAGGGGAATATTATCACACTCGAATCGGGCGATTCGAGCTACAGAAGAAAACCGTAAATTATTTTTTTTCATGCAGAACCTTTGCTTAAATTTATTTGTTACACTTTGGAGTTTTATACTTTACAACAGGTTGAGGATTTTAACGCAATGACGTTAGTATTTTTTGCCCTTTGATGTTCTATATTTGCAGAACTAACCAGGGAGTATGTTATGCAAAGCACACGGGAAAAAGATCCTTTGGGGAATCTAGCGGAGATCCTGAATACAAAAAATAAAGAGCTTCGGCTTCTTTATGAAACATCGAAGTTCTTCTCATCTACCCTTGATATAACTGAATTATACGATAAGCTTTTTGATGTGCTGCGGAACATAGTGGACTTCCAGGATATGTTTGCCGCAAGGTTTGATGAATCAAACCGGAACATCAAGTATATTTATCTCCGCAGCATCCTTGAAGAAAAAAGGATAGATGTATCCTGTATCCCCGAAATACCGCTTGCGCCTGAAGGGAAGGGGATACTGAGCGAAGCCATCCGAAAGAACGATACCATTGTTATAGATGATTATCAGGAACGCCTGAAGCTTTCCTCTGTGAAGTATCATATCACTAATGAGGGGAATTTATCTGAAGAGGAGATGGAAAAGGAGTATGTTATAGAATCAGCTATGATAGTGCCGATAAAACTGAATGGTAAAATACTGGGATTTATCACCGTGATGAGCAGGAATAAAAATGAATTCAGCGATGACAATAAACGCCGCTGGATTGAAACCATGGTAAACCAGGCAGCAATTGCAAACAAGAATGCAATTCTTTTTAGCGAGGTTACCGATGATGTCCGCAGAATGAATATACTTGATGAGAATATCACGGCACTGGAAAAAGAGAATAAGCTTCTGAAGCATGAGGTGAATAACAGGGTAAATCAGAACATGAAGCTTTACCGCAGTTTGCTTCAATTCCAGATGGATTACGCAAAAGATCCGGCACAACTTGAGTTTCTAAAGATCCTTGAAGCGCGGACTTTTGCTGTTGGGCTGATAGAAGAAAAACTGTATCTTGAAAATAACCTGCTGGAGATCGATCTGGAAAATTATATGTACATACTTATTCCTTACCTGTACAAATTGTATGATGTGAGCCTCAATAAAATTTCCACCTACGTTGATATTAAGCACGTAAGCCTGCCTATTGATAAAGCCGTGAACTGTGCTCTTGTCATAAATGAACTTGTCACTAACTCGCTGCTGCATTCGTTTCCAAATAAAAAGAAAGGGAATATCACAATTGAAATGCGTGAGGAACAGCCGGGAAAGTATTATTTATCTGTCAGAGATAATGGAATTGGCGACTTATCAGGAAAAGTGAAATCAAGTTCTTTCAGCATGGTGTTTGCAGGGATGATAGTTAAGAACCTGAAAGGGAAATTTGAGATTACTCGGAAATCAGGGACAAAGGTCACAATTAAGTTTTAAAGTAAAAAAGCAAAAGGCAAAAAAGCAAAAAAAGAGAAAGAAACCCACCCCGTCTCCTTCGGAGCCACCCCTGCCTGCAGCAGGCAGGCCTCCCAATAGGGGAATCAAAAAAGTTATGTAGGTCAAAGGCACGCTTTTGACTGCTTTACTCGAATCATGCGATTAGAGCTACGTATTAAGTGACCACCCCATCCGTCTAAAGACGGATTGCCCCTCCTTAAAAATGCACTGCCCCCCAAAAAGAGGACAGAAAAATAATAGGAGATAGGTTATATTAAAGGGGGTAAGAAATGAAAAGAAG
>JAIOIK010000117.1 GCA_019912545.1 Ignavibacteria bacterium
GTGCGCAGGAAATTACCATATCATTAAAGCAGGCTATCGAGCATGCTTACAGTAACAATCCGAATATTGTAAAGACCGAGAACTCTATTGAGGCGCAGGAAAGCAATATCCGTGCAAGTTACGGCAGTTTGATGCCCGATCTGAAGTTTACAACAGGCTGGACAAGAACTAACCAGGTAAGCGCAGAAGGAACTATCTTCTCTAACGGTATTAATATTCCAATAAGCGCAAGTAATACCACGAAGAACAATTTCAGCCTTTCACTTAGATCTGATGTAACAATCTTTGACGGCTTTGCAAGTTATGATAGAGTTGACCTTGCGAAGTTAAGCAAAACTCAGCTCCAGATACAGTTACAGAAGCTGAAACAGGATGTAGCCATTAAGATAATAGCTGATTATATAACAGTACTTAAGAATCAGCAAATAGTGGTTATTAATGAGGCCACTCTGGCTGATTCACGTGCGCAGCTTGATAAGGTTAAGATATTTGTTGAAGTCGGCAGAAGGACAATGAGCGATGTTTACTCTCAGGATGTTGTCGTAGCTCAAAACGAGCTTCTGGTTGAGCAGGCAAAGAATAATGTTAATAAGTCTATCTCTGATCTTGCTTATGATGCAAACCTGCCGATGGATAAGAATTATTCTGTACTCACCAGTGAATTCTCTACCGATCAAAGTTATGAATCATTGGAAGCTTATGTTATTCAAAGCTCAAATACATCCAGCCTGGTTAATAATGCATATAGTAACCGGTATGATTATAAGACTTCAGTTCAAAATCTTGACATTCTTCAAACTAATATAGAAATTGCCAGGGGTAGTCAGATTTTCCCAACACTATCAGGCTTTGGTTCATATTCACTTTCCAGTGAAACGATAAGTAAGATAACTGATCAAAGAGTGTTTACAGTAGGCTTAACACTTAGCTACCCTATTTTCCAGGGATTCCAGTTTGATAATCAACGCCAGCTGGCAATTATTAATTATAAGTCAGGCCAGGAAGATATCAAACTAATTAAAAATCAAATTGAGCTGCAGATAAAAAAAGCTGTTATTGACCTGAAGTCATTACTTAAGCAAATCGAGATAACTGACAGAAGCTTAAAGAATGCAGAACAGAACAGGTATCTTGCAGAAGAATCATACAGAGTTGGCATCGGGACGCTTTTGGATGTAAGTACAGCTTCAACAAATCTAAACAATATATTAATCACCAAATCAAATCTGGTATTTGATTTTATCATTGCCCAAAAGCAGCTTGAGTATTACCAGGGGCTTGTAAGATATTAAAAGAATAATTTAAGAGTTCAGGAGAAAATAATTCAAATGGCAGATATTAAACCAAAACCTGTTAAGAAGAAAAAATCAAAGAAGATACTGCTCTTTTCCATTATCGGCGGTGTCTTGTTACTGATTATAATTGCAGTAATTGCTTCCGGGAAAAAGGATAAGCAAATTACTGTTCAAACAGAAAAAGTATCAAAAAGGAACATTATCCAGGTTGTATCAGGAACAGGTACAATAAACCCCGAAACCAAAGTTGATGTAAGCGCCGAGATCAGCGGTGAGATAGTTCAATTGCCTTTTAAAGAAGGCGATACTGTTAAAAAAGGCGATCTGCTTGTTAAGATAAAAGCAGAAACTTACGGCGAAAGAATAAACCAGCAGCAGGCCGGAGTACAGTACTCAAGGACGCAGGTTGAAGTAGCTGAAAATAACCTGAAAAAAGCTGAACTCGAGCTTCAAAGAACTGAACAGTTATTTAAAAGCGGTCTTGTTTCACAATCGGATATTGATAATGCCCGAATTGCATACCAGGTAGCTCAGTCTAATGTAAAAAGTTCTAATGCAAACGTAAGGCAGAATCTGGCAATGCTCAGGCAAAGCTCTCAGGATCTTTCCAAAGCCACGATACGCTCTAATATGGCCGGTATTGTTACCTCACTGAATAATGAGCTTGGCGAAAAAGTAGTTGGTACTCAGCAGATGGCCGGTACTGTTATTATGACTGTATCAGATCTTAGTGTAATGGATGCTGAAATTGAGGTAAGCGAAACAGATATTTCGAACGTTAAACTAAACGATCCGGCCGAAGTTGAAGTAGATGCTTTCCCTGACCGTATAATTAAGGGTTATGTGTATGAAATTTCAAACTCAGCAAAGTCAAAAGGACTAGGCACTCAGGAACAGGTAATTAATTTCATTGTTAAGATAAGGATAATTGACCAGGATGTCTCTTTAAAACCGGGAATGAGCTGTAATGCTGAGATAAAGGTAAATTCAAAATCAGATGTGATAGCTATACCAATTCAATCAGTTACTGCAAGAGAAGAAGAAGTTAAAACAGATGAAGGCATGAACGAAGATGTTAAGAGGAAATCAGATGAGAACCTTAAGAAAAAAGAGAAACCAAAGGAAGTTGTATTTATTGTTGAAGAAGGCACTCCCAGAAAAGTTAAAATGATGCAGGTTAAAACAGGCATCAGCGATGATAAATACATTGAAGTTCTTGAAGGATTACAGGGTGATGTTGAAATTGTAAAGGGTCCGTATAAATCTATAAGCAAAGAGCTTGAAGAAGGAACGATAGTTAAAGTGGATAATGAAGTGAAGAAGAAAACTGATAAGGACGAGTAATCTGTGGCAGAGATAATTAAGACCCGCGATATTGTAAAGCTTTATGTTATGGGTGTAGAAGAGCTTTATGCTCTCAAAGGCATCACTGTAACAATTCACAAAAATGAATATGTTGCCATAATGGGTCCCTCGGGCTCAGGCAAATCAACATATATGAATATCATCGGCTGCTTGGATACACCGACTTCAGGTTATTACGAACTTAACGGGCAGAATGTAAGCGAAATGGATGATAATGAGCTTGCGACGGTAAGGAATAAAGAAATAGGATTCGTGTTTCAGACATTCAATCTTCTCCCCCGCTCAAACGCTTTGCATAACGTTGAGCTTCCACTGATATATGCGGGAATGTCAAAATCTGCAAGGATGGAACAGGCCGAAGAGGCGCTTTTTAAGGTTGGCTTGCAGGATAGAATGTTCCACAAACCGAACGAACTTTCGGGCGGGCAAAGACAGCGTGTTGCCATTGCAAGAGCGCTTGTTAACAAGCCATCAATAATCTTGGCTGATGAGCCAACCGGAAATCTTGATTCCAAGACCGGCGATGAGATCATGGAGCTTTTTGATAACCTGCACGCACAGGGCAATACTATTATTTTGGTAACTCACGAGGATTTTATCGCTGATCACGCGCATCGTACCGTAAGGCTTAGAGACGGGCTTGTTGAAAGTGACAAACCAACAGAAAAAGGTTTAAAATACAATAAGGCAGTTCCGGCAATTTGAATTAAAAGAGTAAGTAATTCTAAATACAGAGGTAAACATTTTGTTCAACAGATATATTTTATTTGTTCTGATTCTCATTTGTTCAGCGGGCATAACCAGATCTCAGGATTTCGGCAATATACATAAGCTTATTACCGAAGGTATTGACGCCGAGTATAATATGGACTTCCCTGCTGCACTTTCTAAATTCCAGGAAGCGAAGAGCCTGGCGCCAAATGATCTGCGAGGACCTTTTTTTGAGCAGACAATATTCTTCTGGAAGGCTTTGCTTACAAGGAATAAAAATGATTATGAAACATTTATGAACCTTTCTGATAAGCTTGTAGAAAAATGCGAAAATGTAATTGATAAAAATGAGAATGATCTGGATGCAAGGCTTTACCTTGGGTGGACCTATACCAACAGGGCTTTTGCAATTGGATTTATGGGAGAAAATTATCTTAAGGCAGCAAGCGAAGTTAAAGACGGCAATGAAAATTTGAAATTCGTACTTGAAAAGAATCCGAATTACAATGATGCGGCGCTGGGGCTTGGAGTTTATAATTACTTAACAAGCTTCATACCCAGAAAACTGCAATGGCTGACATCAATTTTAGGATTTGAAGGAGACAGGACAGAAGGCAAAAGACTCTTAATGCAGGCATCCGAAAAAGGGACTTATACAAACAGTGAAGCAAAGTTTTACCTCACTCTGCTTTCATGGAGAGAAGAAAACTACCCGATGGCAGAATCATACTCCGGGCAGCTGAGGGAAAAGTATCCCAAAAGTCCGGCAGTATGGATGCTGCATGGAGGCCTGCTTTCACAGCAGGATAAGATGAGCGAAGCAATTGACGCATATGAAAAATCGCTTGAATACAATAAAGGCAAAGATTCAGAGATAATCTTCCGCACGGCTTACGGAGCGTTAAGCACTGCTTACTTCAGAATGAATGTTTATGATAAATCAGCCGACTATGGCAAAAGATTTATTTCATACCTGACCAAAGATGAGAATATGAATAACAGGCTTTACAGTATCGGTGTATCACTTGAATTAATGGGTAACAGGAATGAAGCCTT
>JAIOIK010000118.1 GCA_019912545.1 Ignavibacteria bacterium
CCGGCAAATGGGTCTAAAATGGTATCATTTTGATCTGTAAGAAATTTTATAAAAAATTCTGGTATTGTTTCCGGATATCTTGCAGGGTGCATTTTAATATTATTCTGTTTGCATCCAAGAGCATATTTGTCATTAGCAGCATTATTACCAAATTTCAACAAGTTATCGTTTTCAATATTATCAAAAACGTTCGAAGGGATTGAACCCCCAGCATCAATGTTAGAAAATGAAGGATTAATATTGTGTCCTGAAGGTCTTATTTTTTTATCTATTCCTTTAGCATTCAATCTTAGCATATCTTTGCTATAAGGCTTCAGGATGTTTTTATTATTAGCTTTCGGATATGGGCTTTTAGAGAGCCACCAAATAAATTCTACAGAGTCTTTGACCCGTATTCTTCTTACTGTAACCCATTCGGCAGGTGTAGGCATTTTTGCCGGGTTATACCAAAAAAATTCTTGCGCTAAGTGAAACCCAATTTCTTCAACTAATTGTATTAATAATTTATAGTGATATAAAGATTTTGTAGGAGTTCCTTTATTATAACTACCACCTATGTTTAACACAAAACTCCCGTTTTCTTTTATAACTCTTAATATTTCTTTTGCAAATGGAATAAACCAATCTATATAATCTTTTTTTTCTGCATTACCATATTCCTTTTTGAATTCTAAAGCATAAGGCGGCGAGGTTATAACTAAATCAGTTGATTCGTCAGGTATTTTTTTTATTAGTTCTAATGAATCTGCGAGATATGCTGAACCAAAATTTGTATTGTAATACGGAGTAAAGTCTTCAATTAATTGAATCTTTTGTTCATTATTAAAGCTTAGGGATGTTTGATTTATTATGTTATTTTCCATTTAAATATTTGTAAATATAGAGTATTTTTACAACTTAAGAAATTGATATTCTACAATATGAACATAATATAATTAGTTGACGATGTCAACCCAAAAAAATGAATTCTTTAATGCTGGTGAATGGATTACTCAGTCTGAAGCTGCAAGACTAAGAGGAATATCAAGACAAGCAATAAACAAATTAGTCAAGAAAAGCAGATTAAAAACATTTTGCATGGGTAGTATTATATTTGTCAATAAAGATGAGATTGAAAATTTCTTACCGCAAAAAGTTGGGAGAAAGAATAAATCAAAGTTATGAATGATCTTGTTGATAAGATAAATGATTTATTGAATAAATGTTCAAAAGCGCAAAAAAGGACTATCTTTGATGAGTTAAGAAAAGAATTCAAAATACATACAATAGAAGAAACACTTAATATAAGTGCTGAAATAATTTTAGAAGCACTAAGTAAAGGTGGCGAAAAAGGGTTAACTTTAAGAATGTTGAGAGGCGTGATTGCAGAAGCTGCTTTTGCAATAGAAGTATTAAGTAATAACGCTAATCTGAGAGATATTACACCACGGGGTGATTTTCCTTATGATTATTTAGTAAGTGATGCAAAAATTGACATTAAATTTCAAGTAAAATTACAAAGAAGTATTGATAATAAACCTATGTTAGCAAATGATGCTAAACGAAGCTTTCCAAAAGATATGTTTGTTGTCGAAACTCAAAAAACAAGAGCAGGGCAAGATAGTTCTGGACAAGGAACAAGAAGTTATAAATTTGGCGAGTTTGATATTTTAGCTGTATCGTTACAGCCATCATCAAATAATTGGGCAAGTTTTATGTATACTGTTTCTGATTGGTTAGTTCCTGATGAAACTGATAAGGCTAAAATCTTTAAATTTCAGCCGGTACCTAAAGTTGCAAATCAAGACTGGACTGATGATGTTAATACAGCAATAAAATGGTTAAAAAGTAAAAAGAAAAAAACGATCAAGCATTAAGATTACGGGCTTAACAAATGTTAAATATTATAAAAAACCCGGCTTGTGCCGGGCCTAAACATGCAAACAATTAACTCTGAAAATCTAAACTGTAAATTCACCGTTAACTTCCTTAAACAAATGATCCATCCAGAATTTTGTAAGTTTTTCAAGAACGCTGTTGTTCTTCAGGCGTGTGTTAAGATTGTTGAAATCAACTTCATCCATATGCTGATCCTGGTTATAACAAGTAAATACAAATGATTCCTTGCCTGTCACCGGATCAACATGCCTTTGCAGACACTGTGCGCATACTTCCTTCATCATACACTGCATTGGGGAGTTTATACTTGCAATTGCCGTATGCACCGGATTAATATGTTCCTTCAATAAGCTATATCTTGCTTCCTGCACTGCTTTCATCATCCTGTCACTGCCGATCGCAATTATCCTGTTCATCTTCTTCAGGTCATACATCGGTTTTCCGCCATCGGGTTCTAGCCTGCCTTCGGCATAAGCTATCATAGCCTGTACAATATTTGCCGTTATAGCTCTATCCTGCGGCCTGCGCGGCTTAATAGTTTCACCGAAATCATTCGACCATATTACCTGGTGAGTACCTTCTTCAACTTCATCCTGTTTGAACATGTCTGCGGTATTACGGTAACCGGCAAAGTAAACAACATTATTGCCGTTATCCTTAAGCGCTTTGGCAACTGAAAAGAGCACTGCATTACCAAGTCCGCCGCCTGCAAGCAGAACTGTTTCACCTGTTGGTATCTCAGTTGGAGTACCTGTCGGACCCATCACAACAACTTTTTCGCCGATCTTCAAATGGCGGCAAAGCCTTGAGCTTCCCCACATTTCAAGTATGATCAGGCTTAACAAACCTTTTTCTTTATCAACCCATGCGCCTGTTAATGCAAGTCCTTCCATCATCATGCGGCTGCTATCTATATCCGGTGCCGTCGTCTCATAATTTTGCAGCCTGTAGAATTGCCCCGGGTGGAATTTTTTAGCCTGCTGGGGAGCTTTCAATACAATTTCAATAATTGTCGGAGTAAGAATATTTACTTCCTTAACTGTTGCAAGGAATTCACTATCAAGGGTTTTTACAAGCGATTTGTATTTCGTTTCAAGTGCCGGATCCTGCGATTCTTTTATATCATCTTTGAATAGCTTGATAAGTTCCTTATATCCATCTTTTGCAGATGCCATTGCCTTTACAACGTTTCCTGCATAGCGCGGATGATTATCGCCGTAAACAGTAATGAACTTACCATCCTGAGAGTAAGAAGTGAAAAATCCCGTTTCATTTTTTTCTGCTTTAACAAGCGTATTATTTTCGCCAAGCTTATAAGTCTGGAAGAACTGCTTCCACTCGTCAAGCACAAATGTTCCCGGATGTTCGCGCTCATATATAACATTTGGTGAAGTACCCGCTGCAACCACAACCGTTTTTGCAGGAAGAGTTATTGTTTCATCAAGCTCAATATATTTCCCTTCAGGAGTTTTGTCCTGTTTTCTGAATATCATTTCTTTAACAGCGCCGTGCTCGTTTGGAACTGCCTCTATCGGGCTCATTTTTTCCCAGTAATAAATTCCCTCTTCAAGAGACTTTATTATCTCTTCGTGGTTAAGCCTGTAGGCTGGAGAGTCACTTATAGTTTTTCTGTAACAAAGTGTTACGCCGCCCCATTTTCTTACAAAAGGAACAAAGTTTGGTTCTTCACCTGCTTCTGCAGCGCGTTTCCGCTCAGCGCGAATCTCTTTTCCGTGCTCTATGAAGGTTCTTGCAATTTCTTTTTCTTCTTCATCGTACATTGAAAAAACTCTCTCATCGCCAAAATCTTTTGCGGCAATTTCATACCTGTCCAGAAATTTTTCTACCTGTATTGGGTAGTAAGCAAATGCTTCTGTAGTAGTATCTATAGCAGTCAACCCGCCGCCGATAACAATTGCCGGAAGCTGAAGCATTAGGTTTGCAAGTGAATCTTTCTTAGCTGCGCCGGTTAACTGAAGTGCCATCAGGAAATCAGATGCTTTCCTTATCCCGCGAATCAGGTTGTTCTTCATCTTAACTATAGTCGGTTTACCTGCGCCTGTTGCAACTGCAATGTGATCAATCCCAAGGCGCCAAGCGTCATCAATTTCAATTGTTCCG
>JAIOIK010000119.1 GCA_019912545.1 Ignavibacteria bacterium
CTGCCATATTCTTCCGCAAGGTTGATCTGACGGGCAAAAGAATAATGAAGGCAGGAATAATCCTGTGATTCTTCCAAATAGCAGGATTTGCAACTCAAACTGCGGGAATGATCTACACAACTGCGTCAAATTCTGCCTTGATAACCGGAGTGACTATTTTAATAGTACCATTTGCTCAATATGCGTTAACAAAAAAGAAAGTCCAGACTGAAAACTGGATAGGGGTTTTCATAGTTGTTGCAGGATTGTATTTGTTAACCCAGCCTCATATAAACGGCCTGAATATTGGCGATCTCATCACTTTGTTCTGCGCATTTGCCTGGGCGTTCTATATTATTTATGTTGATATTTTCACAAATAAGTTTGATGTCATATCACTTATTTTCATCCAGCTATGGTTTGTTGTAATAGTTGCTTTTGGGATTGGAGCCGTTACAGAAAATTTTTCTGCAATCACGTTTAATACTCAGAATATTCTGTCATTCCTTTACATGGGGATACTGGCAACTTTTGTAACTACCCTTCTGCTTAATAAATACCAAAAGGAAACAACTCCCGTTAGGGCTTCGATCATTTATACTTGGGAACAGCCTGCGGCTGTAATGCTTGCGATCCTGTTCATCCATGAAAACTTCAATTATATGCAGCTTGCAGGCGGTGCAATAATGATAGCCGGAATATTATATTCCGAAACCTATGAATTTATTAAAATAAGAATGAATAAATCTGCATAGCTTGTAATTATAGACAAAAACAATGAACTATATTGAATTTTCGGCTGTTAAGATAGTAGTTTCCGGCAGGGTTCAGGGTGTTGGCTTCAGGTATTTCATTGCGCAAAGAGCAAATGAGCTGGAATTAAACGGATATACAAAGAACCTGTTTAACGGAGATGTAGAAATTGTTGCTGAGGGACGAAGAGAGTTTGTTGAGGCTTTAATTACAAAGGCAAAGGAAGGCCCGCGAAATTCAAAGGTAGATTTCTGCAAAGTTGAATGGCTTGACTTTAAGAAGAAATACGATAATTTTGAGATATATTAACACTCATTTAACCTAAAATCTTAACTAAATATCTGTAAAATGCTCAAAAAACTAAGCTATTTTACCCTATTAACAGGTTTATTATTTTTTTATGAAACACCGCTGTATTCGCAGACTGAGATTCCCGCATTTGAATTCTTGAGAGTTGATCCAAGCGCGAAAGCATCTTCTCTTGCAGGAGCATATGATACATATACCGATGACCCGAATGCTATGTTCTACAATCCCGCAAGCCTTTCAACAATTACAAAGAGCAAAGTATCAGCGGGATTTGGAAAGTACCTGCTTGATATGAATTTCGGCGCATTTTCATATGCGATGAAATATAAGAAACTTGGCTGGTTTGGTGTTGGCATTAAATATTTTGATTACGGAAGCTTTGATAGAACTGATGAAAATGGTGTATCAACAGGTGAGAAATTCAACGCTAATGACCTCATGGTATCTGTTGGATACGGAAATTTCATTTACGAAAAACTGAATTATGGCATTACTTTTAAATATATTTATTCCGGAATAGCTGAATATAAGTCATCGGCTATTGCAATGGATTTCGGTCTTCTGTATGTTATTCCCGGACCGCAGATTGCAGTGAGTTTTGGTGTTAATAACCTTGGAGCGCAATTAAGCTCATATATCGGCACTAAAGAAAAGCTTCCGCTGGATGTAAGGCTGGGGTTTTCCAAAAGGCTTGAGCACACTCCAGTAAGGCTGAATGCTACGTTTGCAAAACTGACCGAAAGCAGGGAGAAATTCGTTCAGCACTTAAAAGCATTTTCCCTTGGGCTTGAGTTTATTTTCAGCGATAATGTATCGGCACGCCTTGGCTATGATAACGAGAGCCGCCAGGATGTGAAGCTGGGGACTTCGCTAGGTATAGCAGGGTTTTCAACCGGGCTTGGATTTAAATTTGGTGAAAAGTATGTGTTTGATTATTCCCTGAACTCCCTTGGCAAAGTTGGAAGTACTCACCGTGTAAATGTTGGCTTTATTTTTAATTAAACTATAGTTTTGTATAACAAAAAAAGTGTTTCTTAGTTTATTTTTCACTTAATGTGATGTCAGGTGTTTACCTAACGTGCGTCAGATGAATATCTGACGCCACAAGATGAAGCTAATTGAATTCTTGGTGATTTATTCCGGATTCAGAACAAGATTTTTTAAATATCATTTTTCTGGTTTAATTTCGTTTTTTTAATAATTTATTTCTAAATCTAAAGGAGAAAGAATAATGAGTGAAGAAACAATTGCAGGCGGGGCGGAATTAGAAGGCGCTGCCGGTGGAGCATCCAAGGAATCAAGAACATATACTGTCCAAAGCGGCGATACTTTAAGCAAAATTGCAAAAGAGTATTACGGCGATGCAAATAAGTATATGGATATATTTAACGCAAATACAGATAAACTTTCTGACCCGAATAAGATACAGGTAGGGCAGGAACTGGTAATTCCATAGGTTAAGATCATGGTTATAAAAAAACCCGCAACTGCGGGTTTTTTTATGAGTGTACCAAAAGATCAATTCAAACCTTTATCTTTAAACTTCTGCGCAGTTTCTCTTGAGTTATCAATATCACGCATATTCAGAATACGGTCATAAAGTTTTATTGCTTCATTTCTGTTGCCTTTCTGATCATATATCACTGCAGAGCCAAGCGCTGCAAAAACATAGTAAGGTGACTCCTCCCCTTCTTTATCGGTAGTTTTGCATATATCCATAGTTATGCCGTAAAGCCTTAAGGCTTCATCAAGATTATTCATTCTTGATTGACACAATCCTTCATAATAATTTGCTTCGCGCCTCATATAATTGTTATTATAGCCCGCCATATTACTATCTGCTTTCACTATCATATTGTGATAAAGGTTCAACCCTTCGTTCCACCTGTTGAGCCCGACATAACATTTACCGAGGAATCTTTCAAACACCGGGTTCTGCGGATATAAGGCCATTAGCTTGGCTGAATACTTTTCGGCTTCGATGTAATTCTTTTCGTAGGAAAGATGAATAAATGCCAATACTGCATTTGCCTCGGTCTTGGAAAATTTTCCGTTTTCGGCGCAATCCCTAAGCTGTGAAAGGCCAAGCTCTTTATTGCCTTTCGGAAAAAAGAAAAGTACAGCTTTCAAGAATGGGTAGCGCTCCACAACATAATCAACTGCATAGTTATAAATGCCAAGTCCAAGTGTTGCGTCTTTGTTCGAAGGGTTCATCTCGTAGCTCTTTTGCACAAGGTTCAGGCCCTGCTTACCGTCATCTATTGCTTTTAGCCAGTTATCACGCATTACGTTCATGAATCCCCGGTAACCTATTACTCCGCCCAGCAGGAATGTAGTCCATGCATCGTTTTCATCTTCATCGAGTCTTTCTTCACAAACTTTGATACACTTATCAACTTTGGATAGATAATTATCATCATTGGAGCGGTCATCTTTATTTATGTACATTTTCCACCACTCGCTCATTGCCTGGAAAAAATAACCGGTAGGGTCTTTAGGATTTTGGTTGACCAGATTCTGGAAAATCACATTTGCAGAATCGAACTGTACTTTGTAAACGTGGTCTATTCCCTTGTTTATCTGTTCATCTCTGCTTAAATCCTGCGAAAATAAGCTTAGATGGACAAAAAGAAGTATTATCAGTAATTTAAATAGAGTTTTCATATTCTTAATAACGCAAAAATCAGTTTGAAAATTTCAGCAAAAAAAATTTAGTATATGGAAATGTAAGTGATTTATGCAACATACTGATCGATTCAACTAACCTTTATACTTGTGCTGAAGGCTAACTATAATTTAACACACTCCTTCCGCTTCGCTCCCTCCCCTCTCTAGAGAGGAATGAAAAACTCATAATTCCCCTCTTGAGAGGGGTGGCTTCACCGCCCCATATGGGCGGGTGAAGACGGGGTGTGTTGCATTAAAAAACAAGTGAACATCAGTCTTTTTATATGCTCGTTCGCTTGCCCTGGCAAAAAAATGCTTCTAATACCCTATCCTGTAATATTTAAAGCCGTTTTTCTTAATGAATTTTGGATCATAAATATTCCTGCCGTCAAATATCACTTTTTCTTTCATTAGCTTCTTCATCCGGGCAATATCAAGCTTACGGAATTCATTCCACTCAGTAACCAGTATTAATCCGCTGGAATTTTTTAGCGCGGAATAATTATTGCTGAATAACTTAACGCCTTTAAATTTCTTTCCGTAAAGCTTCTTAAAGTTATCGTTAGCTACCGGGTCAACAGCATTGATCTTTGCTCCATGTGAAAGCAATTCCTCTATTATAGTAAGTGCAGGCGCTTCTCGTAAGTCATCTGTTCTTGGCTTGTATGAAAGTCCCCACACGGTAAAAGTTTTTCCCTTTATATCATATTTAAAATGCTTGCGAAGCTTATGGACAAGGACAAGCTTCTGAACATTGTTTATCTCGTCAATTGCGCGGAGGATCTTGAATTCATACCCGTTTTCTTCAGAAGTATTGAGCAGCCCTTTCACATCTTTCGGGAAGCAGCTTCCGCCGTATCCAACGCCGGGGAATAAAAAGCTTGAGCCTATCCGGGGATCGGAACCGATGCCGGCTCTTATCATACCAATATCAGCTTTGAGGATCTCGCTTAAATTAGCAAGCTCATTCATGAACGAGATACGAACTGCAAGCATTGAGTTTGCGGCATACTTGGTAAGTTCTGAAGATCTTTCGTCCATTAAAATAAATCTTTCATTCACCCGCATGAAACTGCTGTACAGCTCACGCATGATTGCCGCTGCTTTTTTGCTTTTTGTGCCAACCACAACCCTATCCGGCGACATGAAATCAGGCACTGCTGCACCCTCTTTCAGGAATTCAGGATTAGAGACCACATCAAACCTGTACCTTGTTTTCTTCGAAAGCAGTTTTCTTATTGCATCGCATGTACCAACCGGAACAGTGCTTTTGCTTACTACTACTTTGTAACTGTTGAAATACTTAGCCATATTGCCTGCAACATCAAGTACATGAGAAAGATCAACAGAGCCGTCTTCCATGGGCGGAGTGGGCAGACAGAGGAAGATCACATCACTTTGCTGCACAACTTCTTTAAGGCTACTAGAAAATGTAACTCTTTTTTCTTCAAGGTTTTTCTTGAGCAATTCTTCAAGTCCGGGTTCGTAAATTACGGGATCGCCTTTTTTCAGATTTTCGATCTTCTTTTCATCAACATCCATGCATATCACGCTATTGCCATTTTCTGCAAAACATACCCCGGATACTAACCCAACGTAACCGGTACCAATAATTCCAATTTTCATTTTATTTGTTATTTAAGAAGCAGCCTGCTGTTTAATATCAGAAAGCTTATAGTTGTATTTAATGAAGTAATAAATTCCAAGCACAAGATACAAAAGGAATCCCATTGCATGAGTAGCCGTGCCGTATCCAAGCGCGCTTGCCTCACTGACGGCAAACATGTTTACTAGCGTTACTTTGCAGATATAGTGATAAGGGCCCGTTGCCGCCGGCGAGGGAATGAACATAGCAACGTTTATCAGCACCAGAAGCAGATTGGCATCCCAAAGACCATGAAGAACATCTGTGCCTCCGCCAGCAGTAAGTATATTAAAAGAATAGAACGGGATATATGTACTTACCAGGTAAGAGATCCATATCAGAAAAGAATAAACCGCAATTCGGAAGAAAAGCGATGGTTTTTTCAGTACTTCAAAACCGGTTAAGAGCGATACAAATATATTATCAACTTTTTCGTGAAGCTTGGCAGGCAAGAATTTTGTGAAGAATTTTACTATTGAAAGGCTTATCTCCGGCTTAATCAGCATGAAAAGTATCCATACCAGCATAAGGAAAATTGCAGCGGATAAGATAATTACTGCAGACCCTATCTGCGGAATTGCATTGGTAATTCTATCTTTAAAATATATCAGGGCAACTCCAAACATCAGCAGGAACATCACTGTATCAATGATCCTTTCTACAATGATGGTTGCAAATGCCGAGGCGCGTGAGATATTTTCGTGCTTGCCAAGTATATATGGCCTAACGACTTCGCCGGATCGCGGAAAAAGGTTGTTAAGCATGTAGCCGATTATTGTTGTAGCGAAAAGGTTTTTGAAGCTGATATCTTTTTTAACAGGCTCAAGAAGGATCCCCCATCTTTTAGCCCTTAATGCAGTGCCTGCAAGAACACCAATTGACATTCCGATAAACACGTAAAGATAATTTGTATTTTTCAGTATAGCGGCAAGTTCACTCAAATTTACATTCCTAAAGGCAAGGTACATAAAGAGCGCCAGTAAAAGAGTGCTGATTATTATATTAAGTTTTTTGCCGCGGCTCAACTTATTTATCTCATATCAATTACTTCTGTTCCCTCGGGAGGAGTAAATGTGAATTTAGAATTTGCTACACCTGTATTTGTCTGAATATTCTTAATTGAATATGTTGAAGAAGATTCATCTGTAACAATATATATTTTTTTGATGATCCAGTCATCTTTGCCAACCCAAAGTTTTGCAGATTTAACATAACCGCTTTCCCTTGGCTTAAGCGCTAATACATATACATCTTTTCCGTTCAGTTTTTCAGTGCCTGATAAGTCGCTATAGAAATTTTCGGGATATTGAAACAAATATTTATTGGGAGAGAATGAATTACCGGTTTCTTTATAGTAATCAATTACAACCTGTTTTTTTGATGGTGTGTATGACCATGAAGTGCTGCCATCTGTAACTATCGTTTGGGAAGCGGTTTCTATCCTGTATTTGTTTTCCTTCTTGATGTAAAGAGTGCCGCTGGATGATTGCGCTTTGGATTTATTGAATTTAACCGTCTGGGAATATGATGCCTTGGCATCGGAAATATCCTTATAGGCGCTTTGCACATTCTGGATTATCTCCTGCGCAGTAATATTATCATCCTGCGAAAAAAGTGGCAAACTTATCAAAAAAAGGGTAAAAATCAATAATTTTGATAAAATAAATCTTGTCATATTTTGCTCCTAAAATTATAAATTTTTACAAATTTACACAACTTTAATCTAATAAACAGCATATTTTCCTGTGTTACTCCCCTTTGATGTGTAAAAAATTGTGAATATTGAAGCACAATAATTGTCTTCCTAAGTACGCGACTTCAAGAGTAATTCTAATTGAGAGAATATCTCATGATCAATATATTCTTTTTTATGTGACGTCAGGTATTTACCTGACGTGCGTCAGATGAATATCTGACGCCACAAAAAAGGCTTTTTTGCTTTATAATGCAATAATGAGTCATTTTGAGATTTGATTGCTATTTGAGAACATTTGTTCATCATCTTCTCTATTTAGTGTCGTGTATTTAGACAGTCTTCCTCAGCAAAAAAAGGGGATAAGCATTAGACTTATCCCCTGGCAACGAAATGAAATGAAATGATGAAACTAAAATTCTGCCTTACCGGCCATTATCATCCTGCTGGTCGCTTTTCTCATTTGAGTTTTGTTTAACTTTTCTCTTCTTCTGATACTTTTCATCTGTATTGCCGAACTTGTAAGATAGATCAATTGAAAGACGCCTTTGATTTGCCAAATGCCTCATTACAGTTGTGTAACCGGCAGCGCTTATATCCTGCCCGAATGTCGATTTCCTGAATACATCGCTGACTTTCAGGCTGACAGATAATGCGTCTTTAAGGAATGACCTGCTTATGCCGATATCAAAATTAGAGGTAGGAATATTCTTTCCCTGGAAATTCAATTTTTCACCTGTGTAAGTATAATACAACTCAACATTAACAGCGCCAAGGCTGAAACTTGACCTGATATTGGCTTTCCATGAAAATCCTTCTTCCTGTGCAACATCCAGCGCATTATCTTCATCAAACTTTGTATTGTACAGGCTAAGATTCCCGGTAAGATTAACCCATTCAAGCGCCCTGGAGCTTACAAAAAGATCCAAACCATATGCATTTGACGCAGAAGAATTCCTGAACGTTGCAAATGTAATATTGCTATCAATAAGGTAACTGTAATTGGATATCAGGTCTTTGCTGTGGCGGTAGAAAAGCATAGGAGTAATTGTAACAACCGGAGTAATGAGCATAAAGCTTAACTCGTATGAATCAGTGTACTCAGGTTTGATGTACGGATTGCCGCCGAAGTAGTATTTGGGATTTACCTTATTTACGAAGGGATTCATTCTCCAGATATTCGGCCTGGTAATACGCCTGCTGTAGCTGAGCGAAAGCTGGTTTGCTGTGCCGATCTTCTGAGACATACTTACAGACGGGAAGAAATCGAAATAATTCCTATCCACTGTTTGACCTGCATTTACAAGCTCTCCTTTGGTTTTTGTGTGTTCAATCCTAAGCCCCAGTTTATAACTGAAGTTGCCGATCGAGCTTGAAAATACTCCATACACTGCATTTATGAACTCATTTAGCTTAAACCTGTTGTTCACACTTTCATTTTCAACATATGTATAGGTGTTGAAGTTCAGCGTATCTGAGTCGATTCTGTTATCAGCAAGGCGGATTGTTGATTTATACCCTGCTTCAAGTTTTGAAACGCCAAGCGGGTGAGTGTAATCGGTCTGCACATTTATAACATATGAGCTTAGAATTGTTGTATCTTTTTGGTCAAGCGGGAAAATGCTCGTCTGGTTACCTGCATTATCATAATCCGTTTTTAAAGAGGAAAATCTGTTATCATTGAGTATCCTGGTTAAAGTTACATCACCGGTCCACTCCCTGCCTTTATCATCTATTTTTCTGTTGAAATATATGCTGCTGTTTATACTCATCCATAATCCGTTCCTGTTATTATTCTGCGTGAAATAAGAGTCCATAATTCCGGAGGCATTCAGAATGTCTGTTCTGGGATTATCCAGATTATTCCACTTTCCGTTACCGCTGCTTCCGTCAAAGCCAATGTTCATTCCGGAAGAAACCTCATAATCCAGACTCGCCTGTCCCCAAATCCAATACCCGTGATTGTTGCCCGTGCTGTAATTATAAAGTCCTGAAACAGGCTCGAAATATTTCGTCCTTGCTTCAAATGAGAAATCATTATCCCAGTTTCCGCCGTAAATACTGCTGAGCCATGTAAATTTTTTCTTTTTGAAATTCAGCTCAACGCCGCCCCATCCCGTAGGTTTCTCAGTATACTCAAGCCCTGAGCTGACATTACCTGTGAACCCCATCTTATCGGTTTTCTTCATAATTATATTTATGATGCCGGTAACTCCTTCTGCCTCATATTTTGCGGGCGGATTTGTAATTATCTCAACTTTTTCAATGGCATCTCCCGGAACCTGCTTTAGGCTTACAAACTTTGAAGGCTTGTTATCAACAAGTATTTTTACGTTCTGGCTTCCGCGCAGGCTAACGTTATCGTTGATATCAATATCTATCATTGGAAGTTTTTTCAATACATCTAGCGCAGTGCCGCCCTTAGTCAGTATAGATTTATCAACATTGAATGTTTTCTTATCACTGCTGAGCTCCATATCTTTTTTCTTATCCTCAACCAGGATTTCCTCAGTGGAAAGATCCTGCTTTTTCAGCTTCAATGTATCAAAGCTAAGTGATTGCCCTGATGCTAAACTAATATTTTCCAAAATCAGAGTTGAATACTCCATCAGGCTCGCCTCAAGCTTATAGCTTCCCGATGAAAGATTCTCAAGTAAAAATGAACCGTCAGTACTGCTCTTAGTCCCTTTAACCAGAGAATTATCTGATGATGCAAGAAGCTTGATATCAGCTTCCACTGGAGCGCCGGTTTGACTATCGGTGACCTTTCCCGAGATCTTCCCGGATTGCTGGGAAAATGCCGGCGAAGCACAAAACATAAATAGAAATAACAGGGCTGCTCTAAACATGTATTTCATAATAACTTAATAGATTTAAATGTAACAAATATTAGATGATGCCGGAGATGAAAATAGAGAAAGCGAGGTCTTTTAATACTTTATTAGATGCTGAAAGGATACAAAAGGTTGCAGAGAATACTATATTAGCTGGTCAAGCTGAGCTTCGGTTTCGATAAGTACTTCACGGGCTTTGCTGCCGTCAAAGGGCCCAACAACTCCCGCTGATTCAAGTTCATCAACAATTCTGGCCGCGCGGGCATAGCCAACTTTAAGCTTGCGCTGAAGCAGTGAAACGGAGCCCTGCTGATAACGGACAATGACGCGTGCAGCCTCTTCAAAAAGGTCGTCGCGCTCATAGGTTTCATCGTATCCCTTTTTCTTCTTCTGGTTTACGCTTGGCAGCTCATACATTCTTGAAAATCCTTTTTGGGCGCCGATGAACTCAGCCACACGCTCAACTTCTTCGCCGGTAATGTACGGGCTTTGGATCCTCACAGGTTTACCTGCGCCGGGCGGAGTATAAAGCATATCACCTTTTCCAAGAAGCTGTTCAGCCCCGTTCATATCAAGTATG